>NZ_CP043633.1:2793145-3108791 GCF_012974865.1 Nonlabens sp. Ci31
CATAAACCTGAATCACATTTTTAAGTTTGATTACAGGAGCTTTTGCTTTTTCATCACACCTGGATATGAAATAAATTTTTCTTATTTCTTCATCACCTCCCAAGGTTATTTTGGGAATTCTGTCTGTACAACCTATTTGATGTACTCGATCTAACAACTCTTCATAGGTTTTATAGTCATCGAGATTAAGATCAACACTTATGCTGTCTCTTTCATTAAATAACAGCCCATAGTGTTTGATCTCTTTCTCTATTACATTTGTATTCCCGGTAGTTTTTTGATCGAAATCACCGGCGTTTGGATTATTTTGTTTGCAACTAAACGCAGCAAATAAAACTAAAAAGATTAAAATAATCTTGAGAGTAAATTTCATAATTGATTTTGTTTTAATAAAAAGAAGGGAAATGAAAAGTGCATAATTTTGGTAACTATACATTTTCATGCTTCTAATTTTAAAGATATAGTTTTAATATGATCTTCAAAATACCTCATATAGGGTATATTTTGCTGATCAAAAAAAATGTGTTTTTTAGAATTACAATATCTTAATTATAGCAAACTAAATATTATAATAAATGAAACAAGCAATCATACTAACATGTCTATTAGTTTCTCAACCTTTATAGGGACAAGAAATTATTCCTAGATACGATGAGGTTGAAAACCCACTTATATATGATGGGTGTCAAAATATAGATGAAAATTTTACTGCTAATAAATGCTTTAAGAAATCTATAGATAAACATATTTTTGAGAATTTTGACAGTTCTATTCTTAAGTAATTAAATTTATCCACAGGCAAAATAAGAATCAAGTTTCAATTCGGATTAGAAGAAGATGGTTATTTCAATTTTGTTTACCGGCGTGTTAGGGATAGAAGTCATACTTATCCGATTTTAAATAAAGAACTAATTAGAATATCTAATTCAATTCCAAAAATCCATAAGAACGCTACCGAGAACTATGGTGCTTTTTTGAAAGTTTCTTTTTCCATTTGGTTATATAGTCAAACATATAACTTCATGCTTCTCGAGAACATTCCCTATAGAGCATTTTTTTTATTAATAAATTAAAGGACTGAAAATCAATTATTTATTAAATAGTAGACATCCTCACAGTTTTTGAGCCATGCCGTTAGGCACAAAGGTGAGCAAAAGCAAAAAAACAATAAAAAAAGCCCAGAACTATTTGGTTCAGGGCTTTTATAATTTATCGCTAAGAGCTACCAATGCTGTTAACTTAATTGGCATAAGTGATTATTTCACTTCTTCAAAGTCCACATCTTCTACATCACTTGTAGCATCTGAGTCGCTAAAAGCCTAAGCTCTAGCGTATGGACCAGGTTGTGAACCTTAAGCAGCATTAATTCACTAAAAGAAGTAATGGTCAAAGAAACTAGTTATGAGTTACAATAGAAGTGGTAAGTATTGGTTCGTATAAACACCATATAGGATCGAGTTAATCTTCATCTTCTCTAACTTTAAAAGAACCTGATATATTGACAGTTTCAGGATTACTAAATGAAGTTTCTTTTAAGGTCGCTGTAAAAGTACCCTCAATATAAGTATTATTTCTTGTGATTGTTATCGAGCTTTGGCACGTATCATCGTCATCATCATAAGTTGTTAAATCATTATTAGGTCCACTAAATATGCCTAAACGAACTGAATATATTCCTCTTTCATTTTCAGCGCAAGTAATTGTTCCCGTGCTAGTAAGTTCATCTGATACTATGGTTACAGAGTAATCATCTGGATATAGTCCGCCAGACACAAAAATACTGTTATCTCCAGCAAGGTCAATAGCGTTTTGATACGTTAAATCAATAGGAACCCCATCGACATTGATATTAAAAAATTCGTTTTCTTGTGGAGCAGAATCATCTTCACTACAAGAAGTAGTAGCTATGATTAAAATACTTAAAGCCAGTAAGATAAAACTGTTTTTAAATGTTGATTTCATGTTCAGTTAGTTTAAGATTACTATTATAATTTTTATTTTTTTTGAAGAATGTAGATAGTGTTCCAATCATCCAATTAGTTGTAAAAGGTGTTGGTAAAGCGTAAATCAATTTTAATGAAAGCTATCCCTTTCTTCACAGCTATTAATAGCTATTGAAAGGGATGCTATTAAAATTACAGTCCTATATTTTGAAATGTCTTATGTTTTTTCAGTTAGGTTCATTCTGTAGAGGCCTATAAGTAGGAATCCTTAATTACTGCTGGCTATGTGTCCATACTGTAGATTGACCACTAGAAAGTGTTCCTGTACGTGTAGAAAGCAACTCGCTATTATTTAGGACTCTAAGAGTAAAACTGGCTGAAGAGTTCCCGCCATTGCAACTCCCGTAATATTCCACCCAATATTCATAGTCCCCAGTTGGAGCAGTACCGTTTTCCCAAAATATATTTTCATTGGCCCCTTGAGGACAACTCCCACACTGACAATCAACATCAAGAGAACCTCCGTCTGCATTGGAGTTAATAAAGGAGATAACGGTACCGCTAGGGGTTCTTACATACAAATCTAAATCTACGTTGTCTGAATTTGTAAATTGTAAATTAAAACGAGGGTTACCAGAGCTTCCTACTAGTTGACCATTTCCCTCGACAGCATCATCTTCACTGCAAGAGATGGTAAAAAGACTAATTGCGATGGTACAAACGAATAAAATAAGTTTAAAAGAATTTTTCATGATAATTGATTTAAGATTGTTTTGTTAACTGTTATATAAGGACTAGACAGACTATATTAGAATAACATCTAAGATCCCTTTGTTACTGAAATAATTACTACAGGCTTTTTTATTATCCTTTGATGAAAAAATAATGTTCGACATAGTTCTGTCTTACTGGCTATGCTATTATTAGTTTATCGTAGTTCTTATATTACTTTTATAAGTATTCCGATATAGTACTATATGCTAAACGTGATTCCAAAATTTAACCCCATTACTTCGTCATATCTAAGGTTAATTCCAAAATTTTGGGTAAATAAATAGTCTAAATTGATATTGTAGTAAAGTCCGTTTACCGTGACTTCCTCCTCAGAATTACCAAAATCAGATTCAAACGACACGGTTCCAAATCCATAATAATACCCGAGACCTGAACTAATTTTAAATTGATCGGTGAGATAATAGCCATAATTTAGAGCTAACGAAAAAGCAAATATGCTTGTGTTTGAACTAGCTCCAGGTACTTCAATATTTGAAAACAGTCCATAACCACCGTATTCAATTTCAAAACTTTCTTGTTTTACATTAGAAAAGGCCTGTGATGCGACTAAGCCTATCGCAAATGTGCTAGCTTCAGAAGAGCCATCGTTTCCAAACCCGATATTTAAGCGACCAAGGTCAGGGTAGTAAAAACGGTTGTCAACTGTATTTGTTGGAGTTTGAGTTTGAGTTGGAGTCGGAGTTTGAGCTTGTTGTTGTTGACCTCCAAAAATGTTAGCCATCGCTGTAGTGGTTTGGCTATTCTGATTGGTATTAGTTTCAGTTTGAGGTGTCGTTTTCTGCTGATTGAAAAACTCTCTATCACCGTTTTTATAAAGTATCATAAAAACATCATCTACACTAATATTATAAACAGGGCCATCAAGTCGTTCCCATTTTTTATATTTTATTTTATCTTCCAAAATTTCAATAACTTTCGCTTTGATTTCTGACTGATCGGTCTTAATTATTACGTCTTGTGACTGTACCGTATTGAAAAATAAAGTACAGAGTAAAATGAGATAAAATTTATCCATCGTGTTTAGTTTAAATTAATGATGGTCAAACATATAACTTCATGCTTGTCGAGAACATTCCCTATAGAGGGGATTTTTCCTGAGTAACAAATCGTATTAAAACACTGTTAATCAATTATTTGAATAAATTAGTTGAAATTCTTAAAGTTTTTTAGTTATGCCGCTAGACAACTAGGGAAGCAAAAGCAAAAAAAATAATCCAATAAAAGAGTCTTTTGTTAAGGTTCAAGACTTTATAAAATGGAGCTGTCAACACATACTGAAAACAGCTACTATATTGAATGTATAGAAACAAAAAAGCCCTGAACTATTTAGTTCAGGGCTTTTATATTTATAATATAACAGCTTAACAAGCTGTCAACTTAAATGGCATAAGTGATTATTTCACTTCTTCGAAGTCTACATCCTCCACATCACTAGTATCAGTTTCAGACTCTGCCTCACCACCAGCATCTGGACCAGGTTGTCCACCTTGACCATCAGCTTGTGCTTTGTACATTTCTTCACTTGCAGCCGTCCAAACTGTATTTAGTTTTTCTAGTGCTGGATCAATTACTGCTAAGTCTTTAGACTCATAAGCAGCTTTCAATTCGTTAAGCGCTTCTTCGATAGGGGCTTTTTTGTCAGCAGGTAGCTTTTCGCCAAATTCTTCTAACTGTTGCTCCGTTTGGAAGATCATTTGATCTGCCGCGTTCAACTTATCTGCAGTTTCTTTTGCTTTCTTATCAGCATCAGCATTTGCAGCAGCATCTTGCTTCATTTTTTCGATTTCTTCCTCGCTCAATCCAGAAGAAGCTTCGATACGTATATCTTGTTTCTTTCCAGTCGCTTTATCTTCAGCACTTACTTTTATGATACCGTTAGCATCAATATCAAAGGTTACCTCAATTTGTGGTGTACCTCTTCTTGATGGTGGAATATCTGATAAGTGGAACCTACCGATAGTTTTGTTATCGTTTGCCATAGCACGCTCTCCTTGGATCACATGAATCTCAACACTAGGTTGATTATCTGCAGCGGTAGAGAATACCTGAGACTTCTTAGTTGGGATCGTCGTGTTGGACTCAATTAATTTAGTCATCACACCGCCCATAGTTTCAATACCTAAAGAGAGTGGCGTAACATCTAGTAAAAGAACATCTTTTACATCCCCTGTTAATACACCACCTTGAATGGCAGCACCTACAGCAACTACTTCATCGGGATTTACTCCTTTTGATGGTTTTTTGCCGAAGAATTTCTCAACAGCTTCTTGTACAGCAGGAATACGAGTAGATCCACCTACAAGTATAATCTCGTCAATATCTCCAGTAGAAAGACCAGCGTTTTTCAATGCTGTCTCACATGGAGCGATAGTTCTTTTTACTAAGTCTGAAATTAATTTTTCAAAAGCAGACTTGGTTAATGTTTTTACAAGGTGCTTAGGTCCACTAGCAGTAGCAGTTACATAAGGCAAATTGATTTCAGTCTGTGCACTAGAAGAAAGCTCAATTTTAGCTTTTTCAGCAGCTTCTTTAAGACGTTGTAAAGCCATTGGATCTTTTCTAAGATCAATGTCTTCAGCAGCCTTAAACTCATCAGCTAACCAGTCGATGATTTTTTGATCTACGTCATCACCACCTAAGTGAGTATCACCGTCAGTTGCAAGTACTTCAAAAACGCCATCACCTAATTCTAGGATAGAAACATCATGTGTTCCACCACCAAAATCAAATACTACAATCTTCTGATCGGTATCTTTTTTATCTAATCCGTAAGCTAATGCCGCAGCAGTAGGCTCATTGATAATACGTTCTACTTTAAGACCTGCGATCTCACCAGCTTCCTTAGTCGCTTGACGTTGAGAATCGTTAAAATAAGCCGGTACAGTGATTACTGCTCCAGTTACTTCATATCCTAAATAATCTTCAGCAGTTTTCTTCATTTTTTGAAGAATCATCGCACTTAATTCTTGTGGCGTGTACAAACGTCCATCGATATCCACACGTGGTGTATCGTTATCACCTTTAACCACTTTGTAAGGTACATATCCAGCTTCTTTAGTAGATTCACTGAATTTGTTACCCATAAAACGCTTGATAGAAGCAACCGTTTTAGTCGGGTTGGTTACCGCTTGTCTTTTTGCAGGATCACCTACCTTAATCTCACCACCTTCTACAAAGGCGATAACAGATGGGGTAGTTCTTTTTCCTTCTGCGTTAGGTATTACTACAGGCTCGCTTCCTTCCATTACAGAAACACAACTGTTAGTCGTACCTAAGTCTATTCCTATTATTTTACTCATTATAAATTATTTTAATTAAGATTCGATTTATTTACATTCTGCATAAGTCAATGTTTGTGCCATGACAACTCTAATGACATGATGTCATTTTGACTGTCATTATAGTCATGATAGTAGTGTAGTGGAAGTCCCTTAATAATGCTTTCGCTTTCCTGCCTGCCGGCAGGCAATGGCGAAGAAGCAGAACCAAGACCAAGACGAAGTATTTAGTTTACAGTCTCATTCTTAGCAGCTAGTAGGCAGGTTGATTGTGAATTGCCTTCGAAATCTGAGTAGGCTGAAAAAAACCAATTCTCGCATTACTCCAAATAGCTAAAGACTTACGTCATTCCGGTGCATAACTGAATCGGTTGAAAGGCTCTCAAAAGTTTATAAAATTGATTTTCCCTATCATGCATAAGAGAATATAGGCATAGTCGAGAAGGAGGAAGGCAGGTACCTTCTTTACGGAGTTTTGATCGAAGTAAGGAAGGAGGTTTACCAATTCTTCATCAATAGCATAGCAGACTTGATAGGCATTATGTTGAAGAGCAGAACCGATGACCACCTTTCTTAAAATCAGGTAGAATACTTTTATTTTCTATCTGCTTTATGTTTACTTTTACTGCGCAAATTTGGTATAATAATGACACAAAATTCTCCAGCTAAAATTGAAGCCATCAGCGTGTTTGACATGCTTAAAATAGGTGTTGGTCCTTCCAGTTCTCACACTTTAGGCCCATGGCGTGCGGCGCGTCATTTTTTAGCAAAACTAAAAGACAAAAACAGATTGGAATTGGTAAAATCCATCGAGGTAGATCTTTACGGCTCCTTATCATTAACGGGTAAGGGTCATGCTACAGATCTCGCTTGTATTTTAGGACTAACTAATGCAGATCCGGAGACTTGTGCAATCGATGAAATCCCTGAAATTATAGATTATATTACCAATCAAAAGTTATTGCAATTGGATGGGGTTCATTTGATTTCCTTCGATCCCAAAACACAGATTCATTTCCATCGTAATTTTCTTCCTTTCCATCCCAACGGATTTCGTTTTAAAGCCATCTTAAATGATGATAAGGTTGTTTTTGAAACCTATTACAGTATAGGTGGCGGCTTTTTTGTACAAAAAGAGCGCAAAAGATCTGCAAAACAAGTAGCGCTGTTTGAGTGTTTCCCAAGACCTATTGAAAAGGCAAGTGAACTACTCGCTTATTGTGAACGGGATCAAATGTCAGTTTCACAGGTTGTTCTGCAAAATGAAGAATACCTTCGGAGCCCAGAAGAGATAGATGAGCTATTTCGTAAAATTTGGGATGTGATGTTGGATTCTATGTACACCGGTTGTCATACAGAAGGCATACTTCCAGGCGGCCTTAATGTACGCAGAAGGGCTTTTGATACACATGAGCGTTTGCAAAAGGGAAAACCCTATTCCAATAAAGAAGAGTGGGTCGAAGCTATACGAGATACCGAGGTGAAATTTAGAGAAATTCTCAAATGGGTTTCTTGCTATGCACTGGCGGTTAACGAAGTAAATGCTTCTTTAGGTCGTGTAGTTACGGCACCTACAAATGGTAGTGCAGGAGTAATCCCTGCCGTAATGATGTACTATATGACCATTGAAAATCACGATGCCAACTTTGAAGACATCAAGAAATTTTTATTGGTTGCAGGAGAAATAGGAGCCCTTTTCAAAAAAGGAGCAACGATCAGTGCTGCAATGGGCGGTTGTCAAGCAGAAATAGGAGTGAGCAGTGCCATGGCTGCTGGCGCATTAACAGAGCTTATGGGTGGAACACCAGCCCAAGTTCTTATAGCTAGTGAGATCGCAATGGAACATCACTTGGGATTGACTTGTGACCCTATAGGGGGATTGGTGCAAATTCCTTGTATCGAGCGCAACGCAATGGGTGCTATTAAAGCGATTAACGCCTGTGAAATGGCACTGGATACCGATGCTAAAAATGCCAAAGTCCCATTAGATAAAGTGATAGAAACCATGTGGCAAACCGCACTAGACATGAATACTAAATACAAAGAAACCAGTGAAGGCGGACTTGCTGTTAATGTGGCACTCTCTGATTGCTAAATACTATTTAATCGCTTTAAATAAATCAAAATTCACAATGCTTGGTCGAGCGTACGTCTAGATCTTTTTTAAAAACACCCTTGTTATTAATTATATACCAACTGGGCTCGAAATGCTTATTCAATCTAAAAATAAATATTTAAGTTGAGTTGACCAATGGCCAACGGCTATCATGACTTTAAAAGAACAGTGTAATAGCATTTCCTTTTTTAAAGAACAAGTTGGCGACGATTTCAGCAATGCTCCAAGAGCAACCAAAAGGCTTACAGAGTTGCTACACAAATTGCGTATCACTAGACCGCAATAAAATACGGAAATAAAAAACGGATTGATACCCTACGTATGTATTTATCTCACAGGTAAATGTCTTGTAAAAAAAATGAAAAGGTGGAAGATGTTTATCTAGATTATGCTTTCGCGAAAGCGTAAGTATTATTACATTTATACACTAACAAAGCATGATGACAAACGAACAAATCCTCGCTGACGGATTACCTAACATAGAAGAAGCCGATTTCAAAAAACATCCAAAAAGATTTTTAAACAAAAAACTGATCTCTAAAGTGATCTTTTTTATCCCCTTGCTGGTGGGTGTAGTGGTGTTGTATTTCCTTATGGAGGATAAAGCATGGTTGTGGAAAGTAGCACTCGGGGCATGGCTATTCTTATTTTTAGCAAGCGTTTTTTTAGCTTATAAGGAGTATTTTGTAAGAGGTTATGTGTTGAGAGAACACGACATTACCTATAAAAAAGGTTGGTTATTCCACAGTCAGACGACCGTTCCTTTTAATAGAATTCAACATACAGAAATCAATCACGGACCTGTAGACCGCTTATTTAAACTTTGTGAGTTGGACATATTTACCGCAGGAGGAAGTGCCAGCGATTTGAGTATAAGCGGCCTCGATCCTCAGGATGCAGCAAAATTAAAGGATTATATTTCTGGAAAACTGTCGGTGCATGCTTGATTTATCTACACCACAACGACAGAGCAAAAAGATCATTATATTTTACCTGTTTAAAAGTATTAAAGGTTTAATTCTTTATTTTCTGTTTGCCGCCATAGGAACGAAGTCCATGGGAGAATACGGTTGGTACATGACTGCTTTTATCGCTTTTATTGCGGTCCTATCACTCTTGTCCCCTGTTGTTAAATACATTTATTTCACTTTCCATATAGAAGATGATGAGTTAATTATTCAAAAAGGATTGCTTCAAAAGGAACGAAAAGCCATTCCTTTAGAACGCATACAGTCTATTAATATCAATCAAAATGTGGTGCAACGTATTCTAGGAATTGTCTCTCTAGAAGTAGATACCGCAGGTTCTAAAGCTAAGGAACTGGAAATTCCAGGATTAGAAAGAGCATTTGCTAGCCAATTCAAAGATTTGCTGCAAGAACGCAAAGAGGAGATTGTGGAGGGAGTTAGTGAAACAGCTACAAATGAAAGCTTTACTACACAAGATGCTTCTGGAAACAATTTAGAGGTTGAAACAGGAGAAAACACAGCTGTATCAAAGGCAAAAACTTCTAAAAAAGCAGTCGAAGACACCACAGAAACAATGATTCTCCAATTGGGTATTATTGATATTTTAAAAGTGGGAATTACTCAGAACCATTTAAAAAGTGCTGGTCTAGCCATAGGAGTTGCTTTTGGTAGTTGGTATAAAATAAAAGATTTAGTAGAAGAATATTTCGAAGAATGGCTGCAGCAGTTCTCTTTTGAAAATGTTATTTCAGGAACCAGCTTAGGACTTGCTTTTGCCGCTGTGATTTCCTTTTTGTTTTTCTCTGTTGTGATCAGCATGCTATTAGCCATCAATAAATATTGGGATTTTAGTATTGTTAAAAAAGGCACTGATCTCGAAGTAAAAATGGGGTTGTTTAATAAGAAGGAAATCAAAATACCATTAAGTAAAGTCCAGATTTTGGAATTTCATTCCAATCCATTAAGGAAGTTATTAGGATTTCAAACGGCTCAGATCTTTCAGGCACAATCAACCGATAATAAGTTAGGTAGTGTCTCCGTACCAGCTTGTAAAGAAGTACATAGAGTTTTATTGCAACATTTAATATTTAAACAACCGGTAGAAGAAACGGAGCAGGAATTGCATTGCAACCCTTATTCTCACGCGCGATTGCGTTTTTATATTAGTTCTGTTTTTGCGATACCTTTAATAGGTGCTGCTATTTATTTTGAAGAGTACGCGGGAGTGGTGCTGGTTATTGCTATTTCATTCTTTTTAGTATTTGCCGCCTTTATGTATGGGAAGAATAGCAAAGTCATACGAGACGATGATTTTGTAGTTTTCAAAAAAGGATGGATTTTTCCACAAACCATTATTTCACCAGTTTTTAAAACTCAAGCAGTAGAAAAATGGCGCAGTGTTTTTTTAAAACGCAGAAAAGAAGCTCATTTTAGACTTCACACAGCAGCAGGAACAAGAGGTTTGAGATACCTCAAGGAAAGTGCTTTAAACAAATTGATCAACGCGATCAATAACGAAGTGATTTGCAGTGAAGAGAAGTGGATGTGATGAGAGTTAAGTCATCATTACTACAATAATTGCTTACCAATATTTAGGAGTCTTAAGCTCCCTATTTTATAAATTAATAAAGGCCGTTTTGCCATAAGCCCATGACTTTAGCCTGTAGTCTTTACCATTTTGAAAACTAAGATTAGAACGGTTATAGTTGGCGCCTAATTGTATAGAAAACCTTTTGTCTATACGGTATTATATACCTATACCTGCCTTTATACCAAGGGTATAGATACTGTCTAATTGGTAATTTTTGAGTGTAAATTGATTATTTAAACCAGCCTCTATATAAGGACTCAGTTTACTTTTTAAAATGTAATACCTCGTAAGAATAGGTACTTCTATATATCTAAATTCAATTGTTTCTGGAAAAATAGGTCCGATGAAATCGCAAAACGCTTAAGAAAATACACCAGTAAAGTCTTTGTTGGAGTAATTTAATCCTGTAGTAAGAGCAAAATTATTTTCCATTTTGTATTCGAAGCTCAATCCTATATTATAATTGGCTTTATCATAGTCGGCAGCATGCTGACCTACACCACCAAAATCTATGTATTCATCACTTTTATTTTTTTCGATACTGCTAGAAAACCCAATTTTAAATAGGCTTGAAGTTTCCTGAGCATTTATATAGCAAGAAGAAATAAGAAAACTTAAAATTAAAAGTAAGGAGATTTTGATTTTATAAAAGATACTGGTTTTTATAAAAGGTTGCGTAAATATTAGAACTATTTGATTGGAATGTATTTTTTAAAGGAAGTTGCTTTCATGATGTAACGGGAGTATGTAATGCTGCTTTCTTTTTCTTTTTGCAAAAGAAGTTGATCATGAACTTGATTCTATGAGTTGACACAAGACAATGGTACATTCTACAACCCAATAGGGACATCACCGACAACAAATGTATCGATGATCTAAAACTTTCACATTTATTAAACACTTTAAATTCTTTAGATAGTGATCCTATGTCATACATTTGTATCGTACACGATATAAATAGCATATGAATAAGGAAGAACAACTAAAATTGAGCAGTCAGGTGTGCTTTCCGATTTATTCGGTTTCTAGATTATTGACCAAATCTTACAAGCCCTATCTCGATAAAATGGGTATTACCTATCCCCAATACCTCGTGCTATTGGTCCTGTGGGAAAAGGATGAAGTAACGGTTAATCAAATTACAGAGAAATTACTCCTTAATACCAATACGGTTTCTCCCTTATTGAAACGAATGCAGCAGTCCAATCTCATAGAGCGTCACCGTTGTAAGAATGATGAGCGAAGTGTGATTATTCAACTTACCAATAAAGGAAAGGAACTTAAAAAAGAAGCGAGTCCCATACCAGAAAAATTATTACAAACATTGCTTACCGCAACTATAGAATTACCAGATATTATCAATTTAAAAGAACTTCTTGAAGAATGGATAGGAATACTGGGAGAGCAAAAACAAAATCATTAAAAGAAATGGAATTATTAGAGAGATTAGAATGGCGCTATGCAGCAAAGGCAATGAGCGGTGAAAAAGTACCACAAGAAAAAATGGAAAGAATATTAGAGGCAGCTAGGCTTGCTGCGACTTCAAGTGGTTTACAACCTTTTGAAATTTATGTCGTGACGAATCAAGAGGTAAAAGAGAAAATCAAACCAGTTGCTTGGAACCAGTCTACGGTCACCGACTGTTCTCATTTACTAGTGTTTGCAGCTTGGGATAACTATACGGAAGACCGTATCAACTATATGTTTGACTTGACTAATGAAATACGTGGTTTTAAAAATGAAGGTTGGGAAAATTACCGTCAGCAGCTCTTAAGCACGTACCCAAATCAAGATGCAGAAGTAAACTTCAATCATGCGGCTAAGCAGGCCTATATCGCTTTTTCACATGCCTTAATTGCTGCTGCTTTTGAGGAAGTAGATGCTACACCTATGGAAGGTTTTGATGCTGACGCTGTGGATGAAATTTTAGGTCTTAGAGAAAAAGGACTGAGATCTACCGTTTTACTGCCTATAGGCTATAGAAAACCATCAGAAGACTGGTTGGTTAACCTAGAGAAAGTAAGAAAGAGTACCGAAAATATGGTTACGACCATAGACTAACCTAAAAATGAGTACATTGAAAAAAATAAAATTTACAGCCCTTGTTTTTGCACTTGTTGCAGTAATAGGTTGTATAGATCAAAAAGAAATGGCAAAAGATGCCAATTTAAATAATAGTAGTAACCTTAAAAAAGAAAAGAATATGAAAGTTTTATTTGTATTAACATCGCACGATCAACTAGGAGACACTGGTAAAAAAACAGGATTTTGGGTAGAAGAATTTGCTGGCCCTTATTATACTTTAAAAGATAAAGGAGTGGAAATTACTTTAGCAACGCCTAAAGGAGGTAAAGCACCTATAGATCCAAGTAGTGATTCTCCAGATGCAGCTACAGAATTTACAAAGAGATTTGATAAAGACGAAGAAGCTCAAGAGCTCATCAACACCACTCACCAACTAGCAGATGTCAATGCTGCAGATTATGACGCGGTATTTTATCCTGGTGGCCACGGACCTTTATGGGATCTAGCTAATGATGCAACATCTATCAAGCTTATCGAGACTTTTAACAGTCAAGAAAAGCCAGTAGGGTTTGTATGCCACGCTCCAGCAGCATTGAAAAGTGTTAAGGGAACTGATGGCAATCCATTAGTGAAAGGAAAGAAAGTAACTGGATTTACCAATACAGAAGAAGATGCTGTGCAACTTACTGATGTGGTACCATTTCTAGTAGAAGACATGCTTAAAGAAAATGGAGGTATTTATTCCAAAGGAGCTGACTGGTCAGCGTATGCGTTGCAAGACGGTAATTTGATCACAGGACAAAATCCTGCATCTTCCATATTAGTTGCAGAAAAGCTATTTGCTGCGATTCAATAATTGCATCTGATTGATTACTAAGTAAGCTCAAACCTTTTATGGTTTGGGCTTTTTTTTATGGTTTTTAAACGGTTTTAAAAAGAAGACCTCCCTAGTTCCTTTCCTTTAACTTAGTAATTAGTCTCTTTTATATAGGCAGGAATAGGTATGAAAAGAGTAGGGTGGCTGTGGTTATTAAGACTCTTTTATATGGAGTTGGTCACTTCCAAGTAGTAGTGAATTCGGAAATTATAAAAGTGTTGATTATTTGGCCCTTGTAGGTGTGCTCGTTGGTAAATAATGTGTAAAGGAGTACTTCCCCACCTACTTTAACCTCTTCTTTAAAAGGATTTTCTAGTTGTTTTTGAATAGAAATCCACAGGGGTATGTCAATTACTATAAATTTATATTCCACATGTACCAGATCATTTAAAATATCACTATTTCCTGTTTTTAACTTGAAAACATTTTTTGATGAACCAATTGTTTCATCACTGACTTTTCTTTGTTCTCCAGTAAATTCAGCTATAAACCTAAAAGTGTTCATTGCTACATAATATTGAGCTTCAGCTGTGTCAGCTTCTACCTTTTTAGCATATTCAAATTCAGCATTTATTAATTCTCTTATATCAACAAGTTTATAATTTTTATCCCAAGATTCAAATCCATTTTGAGAGTAAGCATTAAGTGATAAAATTAAAATAGAAAAACATAAAAAAGACTTCATTGTAGGGTATTTAATTAAAGCAATCTCAAAGATAAGTGAATTCTATTTTTGACTAAAGCTCAATCTGATAATAGCTAAGTATTTTTAAGATCAATTTTCCAAAACTTGTCTCTTTTTAGCTCTATGCCTTTAGCTACTATAAAGGACAACTATAAAAGTAAAAGAACCTCTAGTTCTTAACTCTAACTTCTACAGGCTCCAACATAGTACATGAGGTATATAAATTTCAATATCCAAAGTCATGCAGTAAGCTTAGCTCTGGTAGTATGAAAATAAACTCATTTATCTTGGTCTTGCTATTATAGCATTATATGCTACTTTAGTAAATAAAATAAGGACGCATACGATGAAGAATAAGAACTTAAACTCCACAGCATTTATAGGCGTCCTGATTCTTTTATTCTTGGTGAGCTGTGTGACAAAAAATACTGGCAACCAAGAATCTTCTCCCACGTCAGTTTCCTGTTCATCTGGTTCAGAAGATGCTGCTACTCTGTCTATACCTGATGGCGTATTTGAAGCAAAAAAAGCAACTGCAACAATCCAAATTGATGGGTGTAGCAAAGAGGCTATTTGGGCTGACGTAGATTGGTATTCTATGAACTATTTATGGTTGGGTGAAAAACCCACTAAGTCAGATTATCAAGGTCGTTTTAAGCTTAGCTGGGATGTAAATTACGTTTATGTACTAGTGGAAATTACAGATGATTATTTAAACCCAACGCTTAAAAATGGTATAGAAAACTATTGGAAAGGGGATTATGTAGAGGTCTTTATTGATGAAGATCAATCCGGCGGAAATCATAAGTTCCATCACCAAGCTTTTGCTTATCATGTCTCTACTGAAGGACATGCTATTGATAAAAGCACTTCTGAAGAAACTATTTTTTTAGATGAGCATATCCAAGTTGTCAGGTCGCAGGACGGAAACAAGCATCTTTGGGAAATGGCTATCCAACTTTATGATCGACAATTTGATGAGAACTCATCTGAAAACATACCGGTTCTAATTTTAAAAAATAAACGCATCGGTTTTTCTATAGGCTATGGAGATAATGATGGTACTAACAGAAGAGAGAACTTTATGGGCTCCAAGAAGAATCACGGAATTAATAATGATGAAGGCTACACTAATGCTGCTGTCTTTGGCAGCTTATTGTTTGTAGAGTAAGCAATATAATTTTAAAATTGCTCCTATAAAAAAGCCACTTCATCTTGAAGTGGCTTTATCCTTATCATGGAAATAAAGTCATCGTTCCCGAATTTTGGAAGTCAGGTTATGTTTGCACATCTGTTACCTGTAATTTGGTACGGTAAAGGGACATCCTTTACAAAGTTAAAGGGACATCGTTTACACTTTTTAAAGACTAATTTACTGAGTAAAATCAGAAATTATGCCTTGGAAAGAAACGACAACTATGGAACAAAAAGTAGAATTCATCTGTGAATGGAGAACTCAAAAGTATTCGATTACAGAATTATGCAAGGCATTTAAAATTTCTCGACCCACTGCATACAAACTCATTTCTAGGTTTGAAAAAGACGGAATTGAAGGCTTAAAAGAGCATTCGAAAGCACCTCAAATACATCCCAATAGGACTAAGGAAGACGTCTTGAAAAATATTCTAAAACTCAAAGAAAAACACAAACACTGGGGAGCAAAAAAAATAAGAAAATTGTTGTTTAACGTTTGTATTGAAGACGATATCCCAAGTGTGGTTACCGTTCACAATATATTATCTAAAAACGGTTTTGTTATACCTCAAAAACGCTGTAAAAGAGTCAAGCCTCTCTTCTTTATTTTTGACCCGCAACACTGTAATGAGGTATGGAGTGCTGATTACAAAGGAAAGTTCTTAATGGGTAATAAAATCTATTGTCATCCACTCACAATTGCGGACTCAAAAAGTAGATTTATATTCTCTGCAAAAGGACATTATAAAGAAACTCTAAAGAACGCTAAAGCAGATTTTACAAAGGTTTTTAGAACATATGGTATACCAAAACAAATACACACAGATAACGGAAGCCCATTTGGATCTGTAAGGGCAATTCAGAGATTTACCCAACTATCTTATTGGTTTATTGAACTCGGAATTATGCCTGTTTTTTCCGACCCAGGACACCCAGAACAAAATGGAAGACATGAACGAATGCATCGTGATTTAAAGGCGGATTGTGCGAAGCCGTCAGCTTATGATTTAAAAGCGCAACAAAGGCGCTTAAATCACTTTGTAAAAGAATATAACCACATACGTCCACATGAAGCTTTAGACATGGAAACACCCGCTTCTGTGCATCTGTTTTCTACACGTCCGTTTACTGAAAGAATTAAACTATTTGATTATAATTCTAAATTTAAAATAATGAAAGTGACACAAAATGGTGCGGTGAGATGGAAGTCTAAACATTGGGTCTATTTAACAATAGCTCTTAAAGGAAAATATGTGGGGGTTGAGGAATTAGGAAATGGCATTTGGAGCATATATTATTATAATGTATTTTTAGGTTACTTTGATGATATGAACATCAGAAATAAACAAACATCAATAAGGCTTAGTCAAAATTTAGTGTAAAGTGTGATCTTTAACTTGTGTAAACTATGTCCCTTAACGCACATTTATGAGAAACATTTTACTAATCATTTTAGCTTTTGCAATTACTAATTGTAAATCACAATCATCCGAAGAATTGAATGTGCTGTTCATTGGAAATAGTCTGACCTATTTTTATGATATGCCACAAACACTTCAAATGATGCTGAATGAAACTCATCCAAATATTAAAATTGACCAAAGTACATTTCCTGGTCAATCATTATCTGGTCATTTATCGGACATAATTACTTCAAGAACAGAAAACGGAATTAAAACAAGAGAAAAAGAACTAGGAGAAACCACAGAGACTGAAATAAAAATAGCCGAAAAAAATTGGGATATTATCATTTTACAGACTGGAACAGTTAGTCTTTTAATCCCTGAAAATCGAGAGATAAAAGTAAATAAAGCTGTTTCAGATATTAAAAAATTAGTGAACAATCCAAATTGCGAATTCATATTGTTCAATACTTGGCCTTCAAAAAAAGAATATCCAAAGCAATATTGCTACTCATCAAGAATGATTGACAAATCAATTGAAAAAGGCACGTGTTGCTCACCAACAATTGAGAATTTAGAACAAGAAATTAAATTGATTAACGAATCTTATCATTTGGTAGCAGAAAAAAATGGAATCAAGAAATCGGATAATGGAACAAAATTCTACGAAATTCTGACCAAACACATAGAAATTGAACTATACGATGATGATATTCATCCAAATGCTTACGGTTCCTTTTTAAATGCTTGTATTTTCTATCAAATGCTGACTAATAAAAAAGCATCAGAATTGAAATATATTGGAGAAATCGAACCAAAAACAGCGGAATTATTAAAGAAAGTAGCGAAATAAAAACTACAGGTAACACCGTGTATAATTAATTGCTTGGTCACTGCCGACTTACGAACATTCCTGCTGAATATTCTATCTGTGATTTATTTACTAATTTAGTTGCTTAACCACGCAACTAACCATACACATCACGTTATTGTGCAACACTATCTTATCGATGACCTACCATGTCTTCAGGTTTTACCCATTCGTCAAATTCTTCTGAGGTGACGTATTCTAAGGATAGGGCAGCAGCTTTAAGCGTGGTACCTTCTTCATGTGCTTTATTTGCGATTTCGGCAGCTTTATAATAGCCTATTTTAGTATTTAAGGCGGTTACAAGCATTAAAGAATTGTCGAGTAAGGATTTGATGGTTGCCTTGTTAGGCTCAATTCCTACGGCGCAATTTTCATCAAAACTTCTACAAGCGTCTCCTATCAACTGCGCACTTTCCAATACAGCTGCAGCCATAACTGGCTTAAATACGTTGAGTTCAAAATGTCCTTGCATGCCACCCACAGTAACTGTTGTGTCATTACCTATCACTCGTGCACATACCATAGTAATGGCTTCTGCTTGTGTGGGATTTACTTTTCCGGGCATGATAGAACTACCAGGCTCGTTTGCAGGAATGATCAATTCACCTATACCGCTGCGTGGACCACTAGCGAGCATTCTAATATCGTGAGCGATTTTGTTTAAGGAAACCGCTACTTGCTTTAAAGCACCATGAGTTTCTACTAGAGCGTCATGAGCCGCCAAAGCTTCAAATTTATTATCGGCTGTTTTAAATGGCAATTCGGTAAAATGTGCGATGTAATCTGCTACTTTTACGTCATAACCTTTAGGCGTATTGAGTCCAGTTCCTACAGCAGTTCCGCCCAAAGCAAGTTGACTCAAGTGAGCAAGTGTATTCTCTAAAGCGATGATTCCAAAATCCAGTTGCGACACATAACCAGAGAATTCTTGTCCTAAAGTAAGAGGTGTTGCATCCATCAAGTGGGTACGACCTATTTTTACAATGTCTGTAAATTCAATAGACTTATTATGCAATGTATTGCGCAGTTGCTTAATCCCTGGAATGGTATTTTCTACTACTTTTTTATAACAAGCGATATGCATTCCAGTAGGAAAGGTATCGTTAGAAGATTGTGATTTATTCACGTCATCATTAGGCTGTATGGTCTTTTCACCTTCACCTACTGTCTTGCCAGCAAGCTGCTGCGCACGGTTAGCGATCACCTCATTCACATTCATATTAGATTGTGTTCCAGAACCTGTCTGCCAGATCACCAATGGAAATTGATCGTCGTGTTTTCCATCTAATATTTCATCACAAACTTGAGCAATTAAGTCGCGTTTTTCTTCTACAAGAATTCCTAGGTCACAGTTGGTATACGCAGCAGCTTTCTTTAAATAAGCAAATCCATAAATGATTTCTAGCGGCATACTGCCAGGAGCTCCTATTTTAAAATTCATACGGGAGCGCTGTGTTTGCGCTCCCCAAAGCTTATCTGCTGGAACTTCTACGTTCCCCATCGTATCTTTTTCTATTCTGTATTCCATGTGGTTGAATTTTTAACAAATATAAAACCTGCAGTTTGTTTAATCGTCTGATTATGGATAATTATAACAAGATAGGATAGAGGTATTGGCAGGTACAGCAAGAGATTATCCATGGCTAGCTCAGGGCAAAAGCGAGATCATGCAATGAAATCCTAACGAGTGACAGATGATGAAGAGCAAAACCAGTCTTATAAACAGTTTTTTGTTAATAAATGCCTCAGAGTCTTGGAATTTTTAAGTTGTAGTCTTTATCTTTGCAACAAATAAAGAGAGACAATGTTCGATTTTGATCAATACTTAGGCTTTTTAGCATTTTTAGGAATTCTTACTTTAGGATTTTGGCTAATGATTTTCTTGACTGCTATCATACCATACTGGATAACTGGTTCCTTATTAGAAAAAAGAAAATTAAAAAAAGAAGCAAAGCTTAAAAAACAAGAAGCAAACAATTCTTTATAAAGAATTGATATACGATAAATCAAAAACCGTCTCGCTGTGCTAGACGGTTTTTTTGTGGCTTAATTTTAGAAAAATAGGATGCGCTTTTTTTGTCATGACTTGTTGGTAATCCCTTATATTTATCAAAGCAGTAGTTTCTAAAGGAGAACTCGTTTAAAAGAATATCAAATTAAAAAATCCCTTTTCAATTTAATGAAAAGGGATTTTAATGTATTTGGTTTTACCCATAGTTCAAATGGTAAATACTATTACTTTTTATTTATCTTCTGGTTTTAAGATCGCTAAGAAATAGTCTTTTGTCAGGTATTTGTTTGCGGCATTCTGAATATCTTTTGCAGTTAGCGCATTAACGGCATTTTCATATTCAAGAACTTTATTGATCTCTTCCTTTTCTTCGTCTGCATCTACAAGAGCGCTTAACCAGTAACGATTGGTTTTTACTCGTTCTTTATAATCTAGTAAATAACCTTCTTTTACTTTGTTCAAGTCTTTTTTAGACGGTCCATTTGCTTTGATATAGTCGATCTCGTTCATCGTCGCATCTACTAGTTTTTCTACATTATCTGGACCGCAAGGAAAGGATATTCCAAAACTTAAAGCTGGATAAGGATTCTTTCTTAAAGATCCTCGTGCACCACCAGAATAGATGCCACCTTCCTTTTCACGCAGGGTCTCAATGATTTTAATTGTCAATGCTTCCCCTAAGGCATCTACTGCCAGGTTTTCTTTGTCGCTGTAGCTCGGGATTTCATAAGCCCAAGTGATACGCACGCTACTTTTATCGTCTGTTCCTTTTTTTACTACTTTCTTGCGAGTTCCTTGCTCTTCTCTCCAGTCCGTAGTTTTAAAGCTTTCATTAGAATTTAACCCAGGAAGACTGCCGATGTATTTCTTAGAGAACTCTTCTATTTGTGCTTTATCTATATTTCCCACCAAGTAGAAATTAAAATCACCCGCATCTGCAAAGCGTTCTTTATATAGCTTATAAGCGAGGTCATAGTCTGCTTCATTATATTTTTCTACTGTAGGGAAACCGGTGTAACGAGGGCTAGAACCATATCTTATTTTATTGATTTCATTACTAAAGTAGGTGTTGGGATCTGACATCATACGACCTATAAAAGATTTTTGTTTAGATATAAAACTTGCAAAAGCTTCGTCATCTTTATTCAAATCTGTAAAGTAGAGGTGTATTAGTTGAAACATGGTTTCCAGGTCTTTAGGAGTCGCACTACCTCTAAAGGTTTCTGTCAGATAGCCTACACTTGGGGAAACATCTACTAACTTACCCGTCATAAATTTAGACATATCTGTTTGTGTCATTCCTGCCACGCCTGCTTGCGTCAGTCCTCCATTTGCAAGGTTGGTTTTCTTTGCCTCTTCATCGCTATAAAGGCTCGTGCCACCGTAGCTAAAGGCACTCATTAAGATCTCATCGTTTTTAAAATCCGTAGGCTTTACTGTAACGGTCGCACCGTTACTCAATGTATAGGTAGTGGTTCCTACTGGATCATTAGTAGTAGTCTTAGTGATTGATCCAGCAGCTGGTAGGCTCTCGATAAGATTTTCTCTTACTTCTGTGTCTTCATATGGGTCTACTTTTGAGGCGGCTACTTCATTAACTACTTTTAAAACTTGAGTTTCAGTCGGAGGCGTATCTGTTGTAGGTCCTGTAAATACGATTGTACGGTTATCATCATGAATGTAATCGTTGATTTTTGCATTTACTTCATCAACATCAATTCCGGGTAGTAGCTCCATGGTTTTGTTATAATTCCACTCAATACTAGGAACTGTTGCTCCAGAAAAATAAGACTGCACATACTGACCTACTATACGACCGCTTTCTAGTTTATCTCTGTCTTTGTAATAAGACTCGAAGAAAGACCCATAAGCTTGCTTTGCACGATCCAGCTCTGCCTGACCAAAACCATATAGCTTTACTCGTTGGTTTTCCTCTAATAATGCTTTTAAAGCAGCTAGTTGACCGTCTGGGGCACTACCTGCAAATGAAGAGTAGGCGTTCTTATTTCTAGCAACCGTACCTCCATAACTACTAGAGCCAAAAATAAATGGTGGGTTTGCTTCTTGAGTAAGTTCTTGTAATCTATTATTAATCATAAAAGAGAACAATCCATTGACTAAATCATCTCTGTAATCTCCAACGGTAAGTGTAGGTGAAGAAGCCGATTTATCTTTATAGGATATGTTCACACTCGCAAATGTCGCCTCCTTATCTTGAGCAATAGCTACCTTAGTATCATCATGATTGGGCAACTCTATAACGGGACGTTTTCTAGGATTTATAGGTGTAGGAATTGGACCGAAGTGATCTTTTATTTTTTGTTCCATGACGGCTACGTCTAGATCTCCTACCGCTACTACAGCCATAAGATCTGGACGGTACCAGTCGTTGTAAAACCTTTTCAATACTTCGGGTTTAAAATTATCAAGAATGTCATCTTTTCCTATAGGAAGACGCTCTGCATATTTTGAATTGTAGAACTGTACGGGTATAGTTATTTTATTCATACGATCAGAGGCTCCTTTACCGGTACGAGACTCTTCCAGTACCACGCCGCGCTCATCATTGATAGCGTCTGTTTCTAAATTTGCACCATGAGCCCAATCTTCTAAAATGGTAAAGCCTTGCTCCAGTTTTTCAGGATCATCACTCGGGATAGGTAGAATATAAACAGTTTCATCAAAACTAGTGTAGGCGTTTAAATCAGCACCAAATTTAACGCCTATGCCTTGGAGGTAATCTACCAATTCATTTTTATTAAAATTAGTAGTCCCATTAAAATTCATGTGTTCCATAAAGTGAGCAAGACCTTGCTGATCCTCATCTTCAAGCACCGATCCTGCATTTACGGCAAGTCTTAATTCTACTTTGTCCTCTGGTTTCCCGTTGTTTTTGACATAATAAGTAAGTCCGTTAGACAGTTTTCCCATACGAACACTTGGGTCTGATGGGATTTCTTGATTCATTCCAGCCATCATAGGTGCTTCTATAACAGGTGGAGTAGGTGCCACAGGTGAGGTCGTGGAATTGTTGTTCGTTACTTTAGGGCCACAAGCAGCAATAATAAGTGCTAGTGCTCCCAAGTAGGGTAGCCATACTTTTTTCATAGACGGAATTTTTGGTTTATTTAAATTTCTTTTACTCTCGCTTTCGCGAAAGCGAAATAGTTATAATTATTTAAACATCTAAAAATCATAATTAGTGTCATGATTAAATGTTAATAATGAAAGATAGAGGTTGCCAATTTTAAATACAAATTTTGTTTGATAAATAATGTTAATACCTAAGATAAAGGATTCTTATAAATCAAGTTTACTTATGAGCACTTTAGGTTTGCTAAAGACTGTTCGAGAAAACAACTATATAATGTTTGAATTTGGTCAATATTTGGGTTTTTTAGCATTTTTAGGAATTCTAACTTTAGGATTTTGGTTAATGATTTTCTTGACTGCTATCATACCATACTGGATAACAGGCTCCTTATTAGAAAAAGAAAATTAAAAAAAGAAGCAAAGCTTAAAAAACAAGAAGTAAACAATTCTTTATAAAGAATTGATATACGATAAATCAAAAGCTGTCTGGCTGTGCTAGACGGTTTTTTTGTGGCTTAATTCTAGAAAAAAAGTGTTTTTTATGCTTTAGGTAACCAACTAACATAAACCTATCATATTTTGGAGTATTTGAAAATCTTATAAAAATATTAATAGTCCAATTTCATTCGATCCGTTATCTTGTAAAATACAGTTAATTAAAAACTTGAAAGATGAAAAATTTAATAATTCAATGTAGTATAATCGCAATTATTTTGTGTTCTGCTACTGTCAATGCTCAGCAATATTTACCTAATGACCCAACTCCTGCACAGGAAGAAAAGGCAAAGGAAATAGTAGTACAATTTGACAGCGTTCTTTCATTAACTACTAAACAGGAGTTGCTTTTCGATATAAAGCAAACCGAGTTTATTGTGTCCCAAGAACTTCTTATAAATAGTAATACACCAAAAGAAGAACTAAATAGAATGCTCCTAGCACTTTATTTAGACCAAGCAATGGAAATGAAAGATATTTTAACGCAACCTCAATATGACCTTTACGCTAAGGTACGCAGTACCTATGACCCGTTATTAGTAATTCTATAATTTAAAAAAGCCACTTTAAAGTGGCTTTTTTTATTTCTTGTTGCAAGCCTAGTCACAAGATTTTATATTTACACCAAATAATATATAACTATTAAACTTTAGAAATGGGTAGAGCTTTTGAATTCCGCAAGGCGCGTAAAATGAAACGATGGAGTGCCATGTCTAAGGCCTTTACAAGAATAGGTAAAGACATTGTCATAGCAGTGAAAGAAGGTGGACCAGATCCTGATGTCAACTCTAGATTAAGAGCGGTGATACAAAATGCCAAGGCGGTAAACATGCCTAAAGTAAACGTAGAACGCGCGATTAAAAAAGCAACCGATAAAGATACGGCCAACTATGAAACCGTACTTTTTGAAGGATATGCACCTCACGGTATAGCAGTTCTCGTAGAAACCTCTACAGATAATAACAATAGAACAGTGGCAAACGTGCGCAGTTATTTTAATAAATGCGATGGTAATCTAGGTACCTCTGGCTCGGTAGAATTTATGTTTGATCATAAATGTCATTTTAGAATCCCAGCAGGAGCATTAGATTTAGAAGAATTGGAATTGGAATTGATAGATTTTGGTGCTGAGGAGTTGTTCCTTGATGAAAAAGATGAAGAAGATAATAATTCTGTAGATGGAATCATGATTTATGCAGAATTTCAAAATTATGGAGCTTTGCAAAAAGCACTAGAGGAGATGAATATCGAGATCTTAAGTTCAGATTTTGAATATATTCCTACCATTCAAAAGGAAGTGACCGCAGAGCAAAAAGAGGACATCGATAAATTATTAGAGAAGTTAGATGAAGACGATGATGTGAATAATGTTTACACCACTATAAAAGAAGAAGAGGAGTAACTGATGAATGATGTCAGTTTTGCAGTGCATCAAGATGGGCATCACTTTTTTCAGTTAAAAATCACAAACAAGCCATCATAAATGGAATTTGTCAATAGGCAATTAAGTAAAAGCCAATTAAAACTCTTAATTTTAGGATTCATACATTAAAAGCGAATTATAACATGGTAAAAGAAAAATATCAAAGTGTCCTTGATTTAGGAGAAAAATTAAACATCCAAAATGGAGACGTACAGGTAAACGGAGATACATTAGAAATAAGAGGTACCGCAGCGACTCTTTATTATAAAAATTTATTGTGGGATGAGATTAAAAAAGTGGGTGGAGATAGCCCATCAGATGTAATGGCAGACATTAAAGTTGCTGATGATTCTATCTATGCCAAGCACACGGTAAAAAATGGAGAGTCTTTAAGTCTTATTGCAAAACATTATTTTAAAGACCCAATGAAGTACAAGCAAATTTTTGCAGCCAACACTGATATATTGAAAAATCCAGATTTGATACATGCAGGTCAGGAATTAGTCATTCCTAATTTGTAATTATCAACCTATTATACACAAAAAGCCTCTCTAATTGCGAGGCTTTTTTATTTTTTAGCGAGACAGACTAACTTCAATTATAGCTTTTACCTTCTAGGAAGATCATTGTCTAAATCTTTAAGAGGTAATTGAGAAGTTCCCATTAAATAGGAGTCTACATGATGTGCTGCTTCCCGACCTTCAGAAATTGCCCAAACTATTAAGGACTGACCGCGTCGCATATCTCCGGCAGTAAATATTCCATCTACGTTGGTCTTATGGTTAGAAGGGTCTGCTTTTATATTTCCTCTCATATCTGTATCTAAGCCTAGCTGATCAATTAAGGTTTTTTCAGGCCCAGTAAATCCTAAAGCAAGCAATGCCATATCGCATTCCCATTTTTTCTCTGTTCCTTTTACCTCTTTTAATTCGGGTCTTACATGACCCGGTTTTTTGATCCATTCTACTTCTACGGTGACCAGGCCGGTAAGGTTTCCTTTTTGGTCTCCTAAAAATTCTCTAGTAGAAATGCTAAAGACACGTTCTACGCCTTCTTGATGTGAAGAGGTGGTTTTTAAACGCATAGGAAAATATGGCCAGGGTTGTTCTTCTGATCTTTCTATAGTAGGTCTGGCTAGGATTTCAAAGTTGGTTACAGAAGTTGCTCCGTGTCTGTTAGATGTCCCTATACAGTCAGAACCTGTATCTCCACCACCTATAACCACTACATTTTTATCGGTCGCCATGATGATTTCTTCCCATTCTTGAAAACCATCTACACGTTCATTATTTTGCTTTAAAAAATCCATCGCCTGATAGACACCTTTAAGATGAGCTCCTTTGATAGGAATGCCTCTTTTTATCGTTGCACCTCCACAAAGGACAATAGCATCGTGATCACTTTTAAGTTTTTCAACACTGATATTTTTACCAACTTCAGAATTAGTTTTAAAAATAATCCCTTCTTCCTCTAAAACTTGCAGTCGTCTATCGATCACGTCTTTTTGCAATTTAAAATCTGGGATCCCATATCTTAATAGGCCACCTATTTTTGCATCTCGTTCATAAACAGTAACGGTATGACCAGCTCTGTTTAATTGTTGAGCTGTCGCCAGGCCTGAAGGTCCAGATCCTATGACGGCTACTGTTTTAGTGGTGCGTTCCTTTGGGGGTTGTGCATTTACCCATCCTTCTTCAAAGGCTTTTTCTGCAATATTCTTTTCTATATTCTCAATACTTACTGGATCTTCATTGATCCCTAGTACACAAGATTCTTCACAAGGAGCCGGACATAACCTACCTGTAAATTCTGGGAAGTTATTGGTACTGTGTAATATTTGAGCAGCTTCTTTCCAGCGGCCTTTATATACCATATCGTTAAAATCTGGAATCAGATTTCCTAACGGGCAGCCACTATGACAAAAAGGAATGCCACAATCCATGCATCGCCCACCTTGTTTTTTTAGTTCAGGCTCTGTAAGAGGCACGGTAAATTCTTTATAATTCTCTACACGTTCTTGAACAGGTAAATAAGTCTCATCTGCTCTTTTATATTCTAAAAATCCGGTTGTTTTTCCCATATCTAATTTCTTTAATTCTTTTAAACTGTTCCTAATCGGTTTTCGTTAAAATCACTTTTAAGACTCCAAGTCTTTTCTCAGTAGTCCAATAGCACAGTGATCTATTTCTTTTCAGTCATTAAACAGTTTCCGTATTCTCTTCTTCTAATCTCAATAAAGCCAATCTGTATTCTTCTGGCAATACCTTTATAAAATGCCCCACTTCTTGTTCCCAGTTTTCTAACAATCGCTGGGCTAGTGGACTCAATGTCATGTTGTAATGTTCTTCCACCAGGTCTTTTAGAATATTCAAATCTGCTGTATCTTCAACAGGATTAAAATGGAGGCCTTCTGTATTGGATTTGGATACTAGAGTGCGGCCTTTATCATATACAAAGGCAATACCACCGCTCATTCCAGCTCCAAAATTCCTTCCTACACTTCCTAAAATCACCACAGTTCCTCCTGTCATGTATTCACATCCATGGTCACCTATTCCTTCTACAACAGCTTGAACTCCAGAATTACGAACACAAAAACGCTCGCCAGCTTTTCCATTGATAAATGCTTTACCAGTTGTAGCGCCATAAAAGGCAACATTGCCTATAATCACATTTTCTTCAGGCGCAAATGTGGATTCCATTGGGACTTTTACGATCAATTTTGCTCCAGACAGTCCTTTACCTATATAATCGTTAGTATTTCCCGTAACGCTCAGTGTAAGTCCTTTTGCTGCAAAGGCTCCAAAACTCTGACCAGCAGATCCTTTAAAATTCACTTTAAGCGTATTATCAGGAAGTCCGTTAACACCGTATATTTTTGAAATTTCATTACTGAGAATAGTTCCTACAGCACGATTTTCATTAGTAATGTCAAAGTCTAAAATGGTTTTTTCTTTTCTAAATAATGCAGGATGCGCTTTACTGATGATTTTAAAATCCAAAGCTTTTTCTAGATCGTGATCTTGCTTTGTTGTATTCCTTAAAGCCACCGTATCAGGAACATCTACTTTATGAAGAATAGGAGAAAGGTCCAGTCCCATAGCTTTATAAGAATCTATAGATTTACTTCTGTCTAGTTTTTGAACTTGGCCTACCATTTCATCCATCGTTCTAAAACCTAACTGGGCCATAATCTCGCGCAATTCTTGGGCTACGAAATACATGAAATTCACTACATGTTCTGGTTTTCCTTTAAATTTCTTACGCAATTCTGGATTTTGCGTAGCAATACCTACGGGACAAGTATTTAAATGACACGCACGCATCATGATACATCCAGAAGCCACCAAGGGAGCGGTGGCAAAACCAAATTCTTCAGCACCTAACAAGGCTGCAACGGCGACATCGCGACCGGTTTTTAATTGACCATCACATTCCAATACCACTCGATTACGCAAGTCGTTCATGACTAGTGTTTGTTGCGCTTCGGCAAGGCCTAATTCCCAAGGCAAACCTGTATGTTTAAGTGATGTGAGTGCCGCAGCGCCGGTTCCACCATCGTGGCCAGAGATGAGAATCACATCAGCCTTTGCTTTTGCTACTCCAGCGGCAACAGTTCCTACACCTACTTCTGATACTAACTTTACATTAATACGGGCTTCTCGATTAGCCGATTTTAAGTCATAAATCAATTGGGATAAATCTTCAATGGAATAAATATCGTGATGAGGTGGTGGCGATATCAATCCTACGTATGGAGTAGAGTTACGCGTTTTGGCGATTTCTGCATTAACTTTAGGGCCAGGAAGATGTCCGCCTTCACCAGGTTTTGCTCCTTGAGCCATTTTAATTTGGATCTCACTTGCGTTAGTCAGGTAATTAGAAGTAACCCCAAATCTTCCCGAGGCTACTTGTTTAATAGCACTGTTTTTCCAATCTCCATTCACATTTTTATAGAATCGTTCTTGGTCTTCACCACCTTCTCCAGAATTACTTTTTCCAGAAATACGGTTCATGGCAACTGCTAGATTTTCATGGGCTTCTTTAGAAATGGAACCATAAGACATCGCCCCTGTCTTGAATCGTTTGACAATTTCAGTCCAAGGCTCTACTTCATTGATATCGATAGGGTCAAAGTTAGTAAACTCAAATAGACCTCTAATCGTCATCAATTGTTTTTGCTGATCATTGATTAATGCAGCGTATTCCTTATACACCAATGGTTTGTTGCTTCGCACAGCTTCTTGTAACTTGGCAATCGTCATCGGATTGAACAAATGTTTTTCTCCTTTTCTTCTCCATCGGTATTCACCACCTATTTCTAGGTCGAAATTGGATGGCTGTTCCGCTTTAGCGAAAGCGGAGTCATAACGTTTATGAATATCTTTTTCAATCTCGTGCAAACCAATTCCCTGAAGACGCGTTACCGTGCGAGGGAAGTATTGCTCCACCACTTTAGAATTGATTCCTATACATTCAAAAAGTTGCGAACCGCGGTAAGAATTTAAGGTAGAGATCCCTATTTTATTCATCACTCTTAAAACCCCTTTTCCTATAGCAGCATTAAAGTTTTGGATGGCAATCTGAGGGTCTTTCATCTCGAGTAAATCGATATGGGTCTCGATGATCTCGTTCACCATATACGGGTTGATTGCACTGGCACCATAACCAAATAATAAGGCAAAATGATGCACCTCACGAGGCTCAGCAGACTCGATGATCAAACTGGCTCGAGAACGTTTTTTGAGCTTTACCAGTCCGTTATTGACATAACTACAAGCCAAAAGTGCTGGAATAGGAGCACTGTCCTTACTCACCTCACGATCTGATAGGATGATGATGTTTGTTCCTTGATCAATTGCTTTAGCAGCGTTCTCTAAGAGTCTTTCAAGTGCATTTTCCAGTCCATTATGACCTTTTTGTGCTTCATATACCATAGGAATGGATATGATATTGAAATGATCGTGCTTGAAATTCTTTACCTTATCTAAATCTTGTTTGGAGATCACTGGATTCTGAATTTTGAGTTTTCTACAATGAATATTGTTGATCTCAAAGATGTTAGAATCGCTTCCTAAAGAAAGACTGATATCGGTAATTAGTTCCTCCCGTATACCATCCAGCGGCGGATTTGTCACCTGCGCAAACAGCTGTTTGAAATAATTATAAATGAGTTGTGGACGTTCAGATATCGCAGCAATAGGAGCGTCATTCCCCATGGATCCTATAGGCTCTTTACCCAAATTTGCCATAGGAAGAATGATTCGGTCGATTTCTTCTTGAGTATATCCAAATAATAACTGTCTTCTAACAAGAGACTCCTGATTGAGAAATACAGGACATTCATTATAAGGAATGTCTTTTAAATGTACAAGATTTTGGTCCAGCCATTCTTGGTAGGGGTATCTAGAGGCAATTTCCTGTTTGATTTCTTCATCATTTATAATCCTTCCAGCGCTCATATCCACTAGAAACATTTTTCCTGGCTCTAGTCTTCCATGCATTTCTACATTAGCTGGAGCTATATCTATAACTCCAGTTTCTGAAGACATGACTACATAGCCATCTTTAGTAACCGTATATCTGGAAGGTCTTAATCCGTTTCTATCGAGAACGGCACCTATGTAATTCCCATCTGTAAAAGGAATAGAAGCAGGACCATCCCATGGTTCCATAAGACAAGAATTGAATTCATAAAAGGCCTTTTTTTCTGGAGACATGTCTGGGTTTTTTTCCCATGCTTCTGGAACCAACATCATCATTACTTCTGGTAAAGATCGCCCGGTCATTAATAAAAGCTCCACAACCATGTCCATGGAAGCAGAATCAGATTTACCTGGAAGTACGACCGGTAATACGTTCTTAAGGTCTTCACCGAACCAATTGCTTTTCATGAGTTCTTCTCTAGAAAACATGCGCGCTATATTACCTCGCAATGTATTTATTTCTCCATTGTGACACATGTACCTAAACGGCTGTGCCAGGTCCCAAGTAGGGAAGGTGTTTGTAGAGAATCGCTGGTGTACTAATGCCAGTCTGGTAACAAAAGAAGGTTCATTTAAATCTTTATAAAAGGCCTTAATATCTTGAGGACGCAACAATCCTTTATATATAATGATCTTGGTAGAAAAACTTGGAAGATAGAAGAAAGAGCTTTCTGACAGCTTAGAACTATATATAGTATGCTCTGCCGTTTTACGAGCGATGTAGAGTTTTAAATTAAAATCAAATTCACTTTGCTTTTCGGGCTTTTCTACAAATAACTGTTTGATAAAAGGTTGTGATACTTGTGCGATCTCTCCTAATACAGACTCATCCACGGGAACATCACGCCATCCTAAAATCTCTAAGCCTTGTTTTTCAATTTGTTCTTCAAGAATACGAATACAGTAATCTTGCTGATTGATCTTGCGCGGTAGAAAAACATTACTCACCGCATAATCACCTGAAGAGGGAATAGAGAAATCACAAACACTTTCAAAAAACGCATGCGGAATGTCAATGAGTATTCCAGCACCATCTCCAGTTTTACCATCAGCGCTTACTGCACCTCGATGTTCTAATTTTTCTAAGATTTGAAGTGCTTTGTGTATAATATCATTAGACTTAGTTCCATGAAGGCTACACATAAAACCAGCCCCGCAATTATCGTGTTCAAATTCTGGAAGGTACAGCCCTTGTTTCTTAAGCATATGGGGAGTTTTAGGAGTGAAAAAGTATACTGATATCTTTAAAGATAGCTTTCAATCAGCTGTATTCCAAACACTCCGATCATTTTTATCATTATCCAAATTTTACTTTGTGATAATTATCATTTTAGGATTATAATCCCATTTAAATATGATTTTCGAAATCAAATTTTAGATTTATTTAACAAGCGGACTTTATTTTATTGAAAATAATTCGATGTATCCATTGTTGTAAAATATAAATACATCTAATTATTAATTTTAATTACGAAATCCATAATTTAAGAGCGATTTACATTATTTAAATATGCTTTTTGAATACACTCCCTATCTAATGTAGCGGTATATCTTTTTCAATCATAGTTTATAAAAAGGTAGCCCCTTATAATTAGGGTGAATATCTGTAGTTTTCAAATCTATGGAGTTTACCTAATTTTAATAGAGAATAGGTTGGTCTGTTATTCATAACCTTAGCCTCTTTAGGCCTTTACAGTCAGCGACAGGTAATGCTTATTTATAGAATAAAAAAAGTACCATTAGCTGTTTATTTGTTTAGTAAACGGAATGCTTAAAAGCTGTGTATCGGGAACAGCTATCTCGATTGGAGTAGATTTATTTAATTCAATTGTTATTTCCTAATTATTTTAAGAGCAGGAAGTCGGTAAGCAACTTCATATAAGAAGGTGTAGCGTAGAGAGCTGGTAAGAAGACCTTTCTCTCCAGGCTAGAAAAATGCTAAGCGGCTGGAACCAAATTAAAAGCTACTAAGTTGATTAGTGGCTTTCTGTTGAAGCATAGCTCTATAAAGTAAAGTAAGGAGAAGCGTATTAAATACAATAGGATGACCTCCTTTTAATTCTTATATCAATACTACTACTTACTACTATTTAAACATGTCCATACCCGGAATATTAGGTAATCCATCTTTAGCAACAGCAGCAACTTCTGCCTCGTAAATTGCTTCGGCTTTAGCAAGTGCTTTATTAGTTACGAGCACTAGATAATCTTCTAATTGTTCTTTGTCCTCCAAAAGTTCTTTTGCAAGGGCGATGTTTTTAATTTTGCGGCTTGCTGTAACGGTAACTCTTAAAAGGCCATCGCTAGATTGCTCGTCTATCAATACCGTATCCATTCTCTTTTTAGTTTCTTCTACTTTTTGTTGGGTTTCTTTGAGTTTACCCATCATATCTCCGAACATAATTTTTATTTTTTAGATGTATTGCTGTAAAGTACTTGTGGTTTTTCCGCTTTCGCGAAAGCGAGAACAAAATTAACTATTTCACAACGATAGTAACAAATGGAAAGCGATTTTATATCTTGCGGCGCTTTTAAAAGTAACCTTATTTATGGCTCACCAAGCTCCGATTGCAAAGAAAATACCTCACGTTCATGACATGCATGGACATCAAAGAATTGATAATTACCACTGGATGACAGAGCGTGATGCTCCAGAAGTTATTGATTATTTAAAAAAAGAAAACGAGTATTACGATGCAATTACTCAACATACAGACACTTTAAAAGAAGATCTTTTTAAGGAAATAAAGTCTCGCATTAAGGAAGATGATGAGTCCGTTCCTTACCTATTAAACGGTTACTGGTATATAAGTAAAATGGAAACAGGTGAGAGTTACCCTTATTTTTACAGGCGTAAAGACGGCAGTGAGGAGAAAGAATTGCTTTTTAATGTCAATGAAATGGCAATAGGACATGATTTTTACAATCTTACTTCTTTAAATATATCACCAGATAATAAGCTCGTTGCCTATGCCGTGGATACTAAAGGTAGAAGAGAATACACGATACATGTAAAGAATCTAGAAACGGGTGAAACCTTTAAAACCAATTTAGAATTGACTTCAGGAGGCTCTGTATGGGCAAACGACAATAAAACACTCTTTTTTACGCGTAAAGATCAACAAACCTTGCGATCGAATAAAATCTTCAAATACGAAATAGGTCAACCAGCTTCTTCTAACGAGATGATCTTTGAGGAGAAAGATGAGATCTTCAATTGCTTTGTTTACAAGAGCATGTCAGAGCGTTTTATCATGATTAAATCTTCTGCCACTTTATCTGATGAAGTACGTTATATAGACGCAGATTTGCCAGACAGTGATTTTAAGATGGTTCAAGAACGCCAGCCAAAAATGGAATACAGTGTTTCTCATTATCAAGATAGTTTTTATATCATGACCAATAAAGATGAGGCCACTAACTTTAAAATCATGAGAACTGCCATAGCAACTCCAGAAATGGAAAATTGGGAGGATTTTATTGCTCATGACCCAGATGTGTTATTAGAAGATTTTGATCTTTTTGAGAATTACTTTGTTGTCTCAGATCGTTTTAATGGCTTGAATCGTATAAGAATCAAGGCTTGGGATCATACGGTAGATTACTTTTTACCATTTGATAACGAGACATATACCGCTTTTACCAGTGCTAATTTCCAGTTTAAAACGAAAAAATTACGCTACAACTATAACTCGATGACCATGCCGCCTTCGGTTATAGAATTTGATATGGAAACAAGGGAAGAGGTGATCTTAAAAACGCAACCCATAGAAGACCCCAACTTTGATCCAGAAAACTATATCTCTGAACGTGTATGGGCAACAGCCCCTGACGGTGTCAAAGTACCTATAAGCTTGGTTTATAGAAAGGATATGAAAAAAGCTGACGGGAACCCGATGTTGCAATATGGCTATGGGAGTTATGGGAGCACTATTGATCCTTACTTTTCTATTTCTAGATTGAGTTTGCTCGACCGTGGATTTATTTTTGCCATCTCACACGTCAGAGGAGGGGAATACTTAGGTAGGCAATGGTATGAAGGCGGAAAAATGTTTTCAAAGCGCAATACATTTACAGACTTTATAGCCTGTAGTGAATATTTAATTAAAGAAAAGTATACCTCATCGAACCATCTGTATGCTTCTGGGGGTAGCGCCGGCGGATTATTAATGGGAGCAATTATAAATATGGCACCTCATTTATATAACGGAATTTTAAGTGCCGTACCTTTTGTAGATGTAGTCACTACGATGCTGGACGATAGCATACCACTTACCACGGGAGAATACGACGAATGGGGAAATCCCAACACAAAAGAGAGTTATGAGTACATGTTGAGTTACTCTCCATACGATCAAGTAATTGCTCAGAATTATCCTCATATTCTGGTAACTACAGGTTATCACGATTCTCAAGTACAGTATTGGGAACCCGCAAAATGGGTAGCTAAGTTGAGAGAATTTAAAAAGGACTCCAATGTAGTGCTATTTAAGACTGATCTTTCTAGCGGTCACAGCGGTGCGTCGGGAAGATATGATGCACTAAAAGAAGTGGCAATAGATTTTGCATTTCTGTTAGATCTTGAAAATATCAACAGCTAGTTTTTTTTATGTAAATTTGCCAAGTTTTGTGCAAAAAAATGATGTACATAGGAATTTTTTTAGTTGCTTTAAACTTTTTAATATTAAAAGTGAAACTAAAGGTTCCAAGCAAAAACCAACATATGAGCGACAACATTAAAGCGTATAATAATGTATTGGAATTAATAGGTGAAACACCTTTAATAAAACTTTCAAAATCAGTAGAAACTTTTCCAGGTAATTATTACGCCAAAGTAGAGGCTTTTAATCCAGGGCATTCCTCAAAAGATCGTATTGCACTTCATATCATTGAAGAGGCAGAACGCAAAGGAATTCTTAAAGCTGGAGATACTATCATAGAAACTACTTCTGGAAATACTGGTTTTAGCATCGCTATGGTAAGCCGTATTAAGGGTTACGACTGTGTACTAGCAGTAAGTTCAAAATCTAGTGCAGACAAAATAGACATGTTAAAGTCTATGGGAGCAAAGGTTTATGTTTGTCCTGCAAACGTAAGTGCTGATGATCCTCGTAGTTATTATCAAGTAGCAAAACGTCTTCATGATGAAATTAAGAACAGTATATACATCAATCAGTATTTTAACGATCTAAATGCAGAGGCTCACTATTTATCTACTGGTCCTGAAATCTGGAATCAAACCGCTGGTGAAATCACACATTTAGTCGCTTGTAGTGGAACTGGGGGGACTATTTCTGGTACTGCTCGATTCTTAAAAGAGCAAAATCCAAATGTAAAAATATTAGGGGTAGATGCCTATGGTAGCGTTCTTAAGAAATATCATGAGACTCAAGAATTTGATAAAAATGAGATCTATCCTTACCGTATAGAAGGATTGGGTAAAAACTTGATCCCTACGGCAACTGATTTTGATGTGATAGATAGTTTTACTAAAGTAAAGGATGAAGATGCTGCACATACAGCACGCCAAATTTCACAAACAGAAGGTTTATTTGTAGGTTATACAAGTGGAGCAGCTATGCAAGCGGTAAAACAATTAGCTGCAGCTGGCGAGTTTGATGAAAATTCTAAAGTGGTTGTTATTTTTCCAGACCATGGCTCTCGTTATATGAGTAAGATTTATAACGATGAGTGGATGCAGGATCAAGGCTTTTTTGATTCAAAATCAACAGCTAGTCAGCAATATATAGAATATATCAAGTAGGTTAGACGAATATTTAACATTATATAAACCGTTGTATTACAGAAATATAGCGGTTTTTTTATGTCGCTTCTGCGAAAGCCATATCCTCATAAATCCTTAAACACCTATTTATCAACAGGTTATTGTTATCAACTTCTTTATTATGCACGCATAATGAATAGGCAAATTGTGATTAGAATTGTATCTTTGCCTCATTATAACATTCCTATGAAAGATTTATTTGATAAAATTTATAAAGACAAAGGACCTTTAGGTAAGTGGGCCAGCGTAGCTGAAGGATATTTTGTATTTCCAAAGTTAGAAGGACCTATTTCTAACCGAATGCAATTCAACGGTAGAGAAGTGATTACCTGGAGTGTCAATGATTATCTGGGTCTTGCTAATCACCCTGAGGTAAGAAAGGTAGATGCTGAGGCAGGAGTTGAATTCGGTAGTGCATATCCTATGGGAGCACGTATGATGAGCGGTCATACAGATCTACACGAACAACTTCAAAATGAGTTGGCAGAATTTGTCAATAAAGAAGCGGCTTACTTATTAAACTTTGGTTACCAAGGATGTATGTCTACGGTAGATGCGCTAGTTTGTAAAGATGACGTTATTGTTTACGATGTAGATGCACATGCTTGTATCATTGATGGTGTACGTCTACACCAGGGTAAGCGTTTTACTTACAAGCACAACGATTTAGAAAGTATAGAAAAGAACTTACAACGTGCCACTAAAATTGCAGAGCATACCGGTGGAGGAATCTTAGTGATTTCTGAGGGTGTTTTTGGAATGCGTGGTGAGCAAGGAAAATTAAAAGAAATAGTTGCACTTAAGAAAAAGTACAACTTCCGTCTTTTTGTAGATGATGCACATGGATTCGGTACATTAGGTAAAACTGGTGCTGGAGCAGGTGAGGAACAAGGTATACAAGATGATATCGATGTTTACTTTGCCACATTTGCAAAATCTCTTGCTAGTACAGGTGCTTTTATAGCAGCCGATAAAGAAATAATGGATTATTTAAAGTACAATTTGCGTTCTCAAATGTTTGCAAAATCGCTGCAATCACAGTTAGTAGTAGGTGCTTTAAAACGTCTTGACATGTTGCGTACCATGCCAGAGCTTAGAGAAAAGCTTTGGGAAAACGTAAATGCATTGCAAAACGGTTTAAAAGATCGTGGCTTTGATATAGGCACAACACAATCTTGTGTAACTCCAGTATATTTGAAAGGAAGTATTCCAGAAGCGATGGCGTTGGTAAAAGACTTGCGTGAGAACTTTGGTGTATTTTGCTCTATAGTTGTGTATCCTGTAATACCTAAAGGTCTTATTTTGTTAAGGTTGATTCCCACAGCTTCCCATACTATGGAAGATATCGAAGAAACACTAACTTCATTTGAAGGAATTCGAGAGAGATTAGATAGTGGTGTTTATAAAAGACTAAGCGCTAGTGTAGCAGCTGCATTTGCATAAACTAACCGCTGATTACATATTCAGTTTATTAATAAAAAGCCCTGTAAAACAGGGCTTTTCTATGTAAAATAGTTAAATTTTAATTCTTTTACTAAACTGTGTCGAGCTTATGGAAATACTATTGAGTCTATAGTCTATGGAGCTTCCTTATAAAGGGAGGCTTGCTGCATAACACTTATAGGGTAGCTGATGACTTGGTATCCTGCGGCCTTGCCTGTTTCTTCTTTATTCTTTAGTACCGACATGGTAATCATAAAATCCATGCGGTCTTTGTAGAAAACTTCGCTGTTTTGCAATAAATTACCAGCGACTTCATAAGTGCTAAATAAGGTGTTCTTAGAATAAGCTACGGGAAGTAAAATACCATTATTCTCATCTAATTCATAAATGTTAGGGTTTTCTGTCCGGATTAACGTGTAGGCTCTTTCAGATCTCTCCACACCGTAGTATATTTTATAGTCGTATTCAAAAGGATCAGATGTAGCAAGCAGATGAAATTCCATAGGAATAATTTCAACCCCATAGCTCGTCGTGTTCATTAGATCTCCTTTATAGACGCCTAAAAAGTCATCTGGAAATACAAGTTCTTTTTCGGCCTCTTCAAGAATAGGTGCTGATGATTTAGAATTTTCTTCTGGCCCTGTTTTACAGTTTACAAAAAGCAGAAGGAGGGCAATTAAGGTCCATTGTTTCATAAGTCAAAAATAGAAATTTATTTGGTCTGCTTACCGTGAAATCCTATCTAGTTCTCTAAAAGAAGAAATCCCAAGTTGTCAAAGATGACATCTCAGGATTTCTAACTAACCAACCAAAAAACTTTATGAAAATTTCTCTTACTAATCTTCTCTTACATAACTGCAATACACGTGCCAAACTATTATGCATGCATAATAAATAATTATTCATATAAATTTATTAGTATAAAAAGCCAAGAGGTCATTCTGTTTTAGCCTTAATTCTTACTATAGATAGCACAAATGCTAAGACGGCTTTATGTTTTGGAGTAGATGAATGAAGTGTAATAGGATCTTTAATAATCGATTATATTATATAATCTACTGATTACTAAATATTAAGAGAAGCTATTTGTCCTATGTCGGGAGTACACTTCATTTTAAATACCACATATTGAGGCAACTAAGGCAATGGTCCATTGTAATTGCCCTATTAGGAGTTAAATAGGTCATTGAGGTGACACTCTGACATTAATTTTCATAAGAACTCTTGTTAATAGGGGACTCTTATAGTTCTGACTTTCATAAGTTTTACTTAGAGGTTTTCTTTCAATTATACATGGAAGGTATCAACTAAATGCTTTGTTTATTTATGAGAGTACGTTCCTTTTTTATTTTTTGAGAATCCACAAATAAAACTTACAGCATCTGAACCTATAAAAGACATGCCATTTGAGGTAGAGATTTATTTTGTTATCGATCAAGGTTCTTTCTAATTATTTTTTACTCTTAAGAATGTAAAACCGACTAAGATGTCTCCAAATAGGAAACTTCTAGATCCACTTTTTCCATTTAAAGAAAAAGATAAGACTTATAAAAATAACTATGTTAATGATCCAGAAATATTGATAACCATGTACCCATGTCAATTCTGGTATATGTTCAAAATTCATCCCATAAATTCCCGCCACAAATGTCATCGGTATAAATATCGAAGACACTATAGTAAGTACTTGCATGATCTGATTCATTTTGTGACTGACGCTAGAAAGATACATGTCCCGCAATCCAGCGTTAATCTCCCGGTAGGATTCTACGGTTTCTATAATCTGAATACAGTGATCGTAAGCATCTTGAAGATAGGCATGAGTGCGAGATTCAATAAGTTTGCTATCTTCTTTTAAGAGTCTGGAAATAGATTCTCTCAAAGGAAAAATAGCGCGTCGTAGTTGTAACAACATCCTTTTGTTCTTTTGTGCTTTATTCAAAGAATCCTTCTGTGGATCATCAAATACTTCATCTTCTAATAGATCTAGATAATCTCCTATTTGCTCAATCGCAATAAAATAATGATCTATAATACTATCTATAAGCGCATAGAACAGGTAATCACTTTTTACAGATCTGATACGGCCCCGGCTGTTTTCTATGCGTTCTCTGATGTTTTCAAAAACATCACCAGTTTTTTCTTGAAAAGTAATTACAGCATCTTCCGTAAGGATGATGCTTATTTGTTCCTCTGAAAGCTCGTGATGCTCTGCATCATAAGAAATCATTTTGATACATTGATAAATGTAATCACCGTAAAATTCTGTTTTGGGACGTTGTGTGGTATTGGCAATGTCTTCTAAAAGTAAGTGGTGTAAATGGAATTTGCTTCCTATTTTTTCCAATAAGTCAATATCATGAACACCATCAATATTGAACCAGTTGACACGATCTTCTTTTAGCTGCTCTAAAAAGATACCTTCTTGTTTAGAAAAATGAGTCTCATCATACAGAATGGTTTCTGTAGTCACAACACCAGTTCTATCTTCTCCTACGTATGAAATAGTTCCAGGTGGCTGGAATACGTTGTTCCTGTGCTTAGGAGTTGCCTTACGTCGCAATCTCAAATTAGGTTTTCTCATGAAATTGTTGATTATAATTCAAGCTAGATCAAATGTATGAGATTTATATGGAACTATTCATACCTGTTATTTGACTGCTTTGCCTACAGAGAGTAATGATACAACCAATTACTTTAATTTTTCTGTTATGTATGGAGCGGTATAGCTATCCTTTATCTTAGCCACTTCTTCTGGAGTTCCAGTAGCTACTAGTTTCCCACCAGCTTTACCACCTTCCGGTCCAAGATCAATAACGTGGTCAGCACATTTTACCAAGTCCATGTTGTGTTCTATAACGATCACAGAATGTCCTTTATCAATCAGTGCATTGAAACTGTCTAGTAATTTGTTGATGTCGTGAAAGTGCAATCCTGTGGTAGGCTCATCAAATATGAATAAGGTTTTATCAGACGTGGTTCCTTTTACTAAAAAGCTAGCGAGTTTAATACGTTGTGCTTCTCCACCTGATAGGGTAGAAGAGCTTTGTCCTAAAGTCACATATCCCAAACCTACGTCTTGAAGTGGCTGTAGTTTTCTAGTGACTTTGACTTCCTTATTAGTATCAAAAAATGCGATAGCATCATTGATAGTTAGGTTCAAAATATCGTCGATATTTTTATCGTGAAATTTCACTTCAAGGATTTCTTTTTTGAAACGTTTTCCATTACAGGTTTCACATATGAGAGTCACGTCTGCCATGAATTGCATCTCGATAGTTACCTCTCCATCTCCTTTACAAGTTTCACATCTTCCACCATCTACATTAAAAGAAAAATGTTTTGGTTTATAGTTTCTAATTTTTGCAACCTTTTCATTTGCAAATATGTTACGAATGTCATCATAAGCTTTGATGTAGGTCACAGGATTAGATCTTGAGCTACGTCCTATTGGATTTTGATCTATAAACTCTACCGTTTTCACATTTTCAAACTTTCCTTTTACTTCGGTATATTGGCCTGCTTTCTTTCCATAGCCACCCAACTTCTTCAAGAGGGCAGGATATAGAATCTGCTTTACTAATGTTGATTTTCCACTACCTGAAACTCCGGTAACCATGGTTAAAACACCTAAAGGAAAACGCACATCTATATTCTGTAGATTGTTCTGTCTCGCGCCTATAACGTCTATATAATATTTGTGTGACCTGCGCTTTTGCGGAAGCGGAATTTCCATAGATCCATTCAGATACTTTGCTGTAAGACTGTCTGATTTCAAAATTTCATCAAGAGTTCCAGCTGCGACTACTTCACCTCCATGAGTTCCAGCTTCTGGACCTATATCGATAATCTGATCAGCAGCTTGCATGATTTCTTCATCATGTTCTACAACGATTACAGTATTCCCTAAATCGCGTAAATTTTTAAGCACTTTAATCAAACGTTTTGTATCTCTTGGATGCAATCCTATACTAGGCTCGTCCAGTATATACATGCTACCTACCAGGCTACTTCCCAGAGAAGTCGCTAGATTGATACGTTGTGATTCTCCACCGGAAAGGCTGTTAGATTTACGATTTAAGGTCAAATAATCCAGTCCTACGTCAGATAAGAAAGTAAGTCTGTTATTGATTTCAATAAGCAGTCGTTTAGCAATTTGTTGATCGTGATCACTAAGCTCTAGATTTTTAAAAAAGACGACCAGTTCGTTGATGGGCAGGGTGACCAGGTCTGTGATTGTGGTTTCGGCTATTTTTATATAGTTGGTTTCCTTTCTCAATCTTGCACCATTACAATTGCTGCACCTGGTTTTACCTCGGTACCTAGAAAGCATCACGCGATTTTGAATTTTATAAGCTTTCGCCTCGAGCTCATCAAAAAAGGAATGAATACCGTCAAAATATTTATTTCCATCCCATACCAGCTGTTTTTGCTTCTCTGTCAATTCAAACCAAGGTCTATGAACAGGAAAATCAAACTTGTCAGCGTTCTTTATAAGTTGGTTTTTATAATAAGACATGCTCTCGCCACGCCAAGGAAAAACCGCCTGTTCATAAACAGATAATGCGGTGTTAGGAATCACTAATTCTTCATCTATTCCTATGACATCGCCATAACCTTCACACTTAGGACATGCTCCATAGGGGTTATTAAAACTGAATAAATGCGGGTTAGGTTCTAGGAACTCAATACCATCTAATTCAAATTTATTAGTAAATTCTCGGACTTTACTGCCATCCATGTGTTCTATAAAAGCCACACCTTTTCCTTCAAAGAAAGCCGTATCAATGGCATCTGCTAGTCGGTTATAAAAATCTTCATCATCGCGGACAATGATGCGATCCACCACTATTTTCACTTCGTCTTTTTTAGAATAGGATAAATTATCTTCATCGATTCTATGAACGGTGTCATTAATTTTGATACGTGTAAAGCCTTGTTGTTGCAGTACTTGTAATTGCGCTGTGATATCGCGTTTCCCTTTTACGATAAGCCTTGTAGTAAGTAATAACTTGGACCCTTCTTCTTGCTCTTTGACATAATTAATGACATCGGTAACCGTATCTTTTTTTACTTCATCTCCAGAAATAGGCGAGTAGGTATGTCCTATACGGGCAAATAACAATTTGAGGTAATCATAAATCTCGGTGGTAGTACCCACTGTAGACCGCGGATTTGTAGAATTCACCTTTTGCTCTATCGCTATTGCAGGCGCAATTCCTTTGATGTAAGCTACTTTTGGTTTGTTGAGACGGCCTAAAAACTGTCTGGCATAAGAAGAAAGACTCTCTACATAACGGCGTTGACCTTCAGCATAGAGAGTGTCAAAAGCAAGAGAAGACTTACCACTCCCCGATAAACCGGTGATTACAACGAGTTTATTACGCGGGATGACAGCGTCGAGACTTTTAAGGTTGTGAAGTTCAGCACCCTTTATGAGAATATTCTCCTTAGGGCTTAACTGGTCTATATTGGCAAACAATTTTGTTTCAGGCATAGTTACAAATATAAGAGGGAGATCGCCCTTCAAAGAATCGTTTATTGTGATTTATATGTTAAAAAATGTTATCAGTTTTTGTATATGTGGAATAAATGTTCCTATCTTTAACCCATAATTTATTTTAAACAGGCTGCGTATACTATAACATTACTTTAAAAACCGATCAAGGACTCCTGTTCTGAGGTCATCAAAGTTGTTATAATATGAAATTAGAAAACGTACAAGATGCTGCATTGGTAATGCAGTACATCGAGGGTAATGAGAAAGGTATAGAAATCCTTATCACCCGTCACAAACAAAGAATCTACAGTTTTATTTTTTCCAAGGTACTGGACCGAGACATTACAGAAGATATTTTTCAAGATACCTTCATTAAGGTTATTCGCACGCTTAAAAAGGGGAACTATAATGAAGAGGGTAAATTTCTTCCTTGGGTAATGCGTATTGCGCACAATCTAGTTATTGATCATTTTAGACGTAATAAGCGCATGCCTAAATTTCAGTCTCGTAATGATTTTGACATCTTTGATGTGATCAGCGATGGAGAGGAAAGTATGGAATATGAAATGATTACCAGTCAGATGCATGAAGATGTTAGACGTCTGATAGAAGAGCTGCCAGATGATCAAAAGGAAGTGCTTACCATGCGTATTTTTAAAGAAATGTCCTTTAAGGAAATAGCTGCATCTACCGATGTAAGTATCAATACAGCATTAGGAAGAATGCGTTATGCGCTTATTAATTTACGTAAGGTAATCGGTAAGCATAATATCATATTAACAAGATAATTTTAGTATTTTATTTGATTCTTATAATATAGTTACAAAAAGTACGTTTAATTCAAAACTAAACTTACTTACAACATGGCACAACTTTACAATGAATCATTTCCAGAACCAGTGAAACCTTCGGGACCCAAAGAGGAGACGGTAAAATTCTTGCTCGACTTTTCAAAAGCATTAAGTGTTACACGATATAAGAACATGACGTTTGAAACACTTAACAATTGACACCTCTCAGCCTGGTGTCAATATTTGTTTTCAATTTGAAAATCCATTCTCAAAGCTACTGAGAATGGGTTTTCTCTTTTGTGATGGTTTTGCTTGCGCTAAAGAGAAGTAGGTTCCTGACACTTATATTATTTGATATGCTTATCATGACATTACCCCAGAAAGTTTGGATTTAATATCCTGAATCTTTAAATGTAACTTCTTCCAAATTTATTAGGGATCTCAGTAATCTTTCTCAATGAATAATGCGGTCTTCAGTTTGTTCTAAATTTATCTGAGGTCTGTAGGGTTTATCTCCATATATTTTCAGCATCGCAAATATTTAATCTTTATTTTCCACTTCGATAGGCTCCGTCCATCGCCTTAAGGGAAAACGGTAATTAGAGAATTTTATAATCAAATTCATGTAATTTTAAATTATGGCTTTATTTTAGGGAAATGTCGGTAGGCAAGTGGTATTTGCGATGCAATTTGATATGGTTGTCCTCCCAGAAAATTTCAGAGTAGATGTTAGAAGTGTAGGAAACGTCTAGATGTGAAATTTATCTGGAATCTGCTAGAACTATCTGTTAACAATTAAGGAAAATCACTTCCCTTTCTTCTTATAATAAGCATCCAACACCGTTTTTCTCCCTACAGTTTTTGTAATAATATCTTTTTCCATATCCCAACCACGCGCAGGGCTATACTCACGGCCGTACCAAATGATTTGAAGATGCAAGTCATTCCATACTTCCTCTGGGAAGAGTCTTTTAGCATCTTTTTCTGTTTGTACCACGTTCTTTCCATTGGTGAGATTCCAGCGGTACATCAATCTGTGAATATGGGTGTCTACAGGAAACGTAGGAATACCAAATGACTGCGCCATTACTACGGCAGCGGTTTTGTGTCCTACGGCTGGAAACTCTTCTAATTCCTCGTAAGTTCTTGGGACGATACCCTTATGTTTATCAATCAGGATTTGAGAAAGTCCATGGATTCCTTTAGCTTTCATAGGAGAGAGCCCGACAGGTTTGATGATCTCGCGTATTTCTTCTACGCTCAGTTTTACCATGTCATAAGGATTATCTGCTCGATCAAATAGCAGCGGTGTGATCTTGTTGACCCGTACGTCTGTACTTTGCGCACTCATTAAAACAGCAATCAATAAGGTGAATGGATCGGTATGATCTAGGGGTATAGGAATTTCTGGATATAACTCTTCCAGCTTATTTATGATAAATGCAACTTTTTCTAATTTGTTCATTCCTATCTTTATACTTTAATTCATTCAAAAATACGATATGACTTCATTAAAAGTAGGAGATAAAGCTCCAGATTTTTCAATTCTTAATCAAGATGAACAAACCGTTTCTTTATCGGATTTTGCCGGTAAGAAATTGGTTTTATTCTTTTACCCTAAAGCAAGTACACCAGGTTGTACCGCTGAGGCGTGTAATTTAAGGGATAATATAGATCGTTTTCGCGCAAGCGGCTATGAGATTTTAGGAGCAAGTGCTGATAGTCCTAAACGACAAAAGAACTTTCAAACTAAATATGAACTTCCATACGATCTTCTTGCAGATGAAGATCATAAGCTGTTAAATGCTTTTCAAGTTTGGGGTCCTAAAAAGTTTATGGGTAAAGAATACGACGGGATTCACCGCACCACCTTTGTAATAGATGAAAAGGGCGTGCTCACTGATGTGATTCAAAAGGTAAAAACCAAAGATCACGCGGCTCAAATTTTATAAGGGGGCGTCTTCTGTGTGAGATGCAGCATCCTTATTAGAATTTTGCTCGTTATTGTTGCAACCGAAGAGGTTCTCCTTTTCCATTAAAGTGGGAATTCCTTCGGGCAACATTTGTTTCCATCCATCTTCTCCTGCGTCAATCATACGCAATACTTCCCTAGAGAAAATATGAAGGATATCAGGATTATAGTCTTCTAGGTCTTTTAGTTTACCATTGTATTTAAAGAATTTGTAAAGTTCTTTCATGCGAGGATGTACCTTTAGGTTTTCGCTTGTTGTCAACTCTCCAGTTTCTTGATCGAGCATGGGGTAAAGATAAACTCTCAAATCTTTAAAGAATAGTTTTCCAAAAGCTTCCAAAATTCCACCACTCAAGTGCGTATAATATTTAGTATCAAAAATCTCTACTAGATTATTGACCCCCATTACTAGACCTATACGTTCTTTAGTATAATTATTAAAGTACTCTACTAACTTATAGTATTCTTTAAAGTTAGAAATCATAACGGTCTGTCCAAGGGAACAAAGCAGCTCTGCTCGGTGCATAAAGTCTTTTTCGTCTATTTCTCCACTGGCTCTTAAGTTAGACAGGGTTATTTCAAATATGGTTTCTACATTTTCTTCTTTTACCCTACCTGATTTTAAGAACCTGCGGCGGGCAGTTTCAAACATATCCATGTTTACTTTAGTTACCGGACGGAAACTACCTCGCAGTGCCAATACATTTTTCTTATAAAGGATACGAGCACTTAAAATATTATTCCCATCAGGTCCGAACATTACGGCCTCAGTCATTCCGTGTTTAAGAAGCTGTAAACTCATCAAACGATTATCTACATCTTTAAAACGCGGACCAGCAAAATTAATCATGTCAATCTCGATCTTATCCTTATCGATATGATCGTATAGGTATTCCAGTAATTTTCTAGGGTTATCATGCTTATAAAAAGCACCATATATCAAGTTAGTTCCCAGAATACCCAATGTAATTTGTTGCAATCTAGCATCGCGTTCTTTAAAACGCACATGTAGTATAATCTCTGAATAATCCTCTTCAGGGGAAGCTTGAAATCTAATTCCTACCCAGCCATGTCCTAAGTATCGCTTAGCAAAGTCAATGGTTGCTACGGTGTTAGCATAAGTAAAGAATAATTTTTCTGGATGTTTTTCTCGAGAAAGTCTTTCTTCAATAAGGTTGGACTCGTGATCCAGCATTTTCACTAATCTGGACTCTGTGACATAACGTCCGTCATCTTGAATCCCATAAATAGAATCTGAGAAATCCTTGTCATAAGCACTCATTGCTTTTGCAATAGTACCAGAAGCGCCACCAGCTCTAAAAAATTGTCTAACCGTTTCTTGTCCAGCACCTATTTCGGCAAAGGTTCCGTAAATGTTACGGTTCAGGTTAATTCTAAGGACTTTGTTTTTTATGGATGGAACAGATTCAAAATCGTGATCTCCTGGTAAGCTTAAACCCATTTTGTATATTTTGGTGTTGATACAAAGGTAGGAAACAACGCTACTTTAATGAAAAAATATCAATACTTTTATAAAACAATTATGGAAGTAAAAATTACGATTTTAGGAACTGGTACGTCACAAGGAATTCCTGTTATAGGTAGCTCACATCCAGTGTGTTTGAGTGAGAATTCTAAGGATAAACGTCTTAGAGTGAGTGCTATGTTTGAAGTAAATGACAAGCGTTTCATCATCGATTGTGGTCCTGATTTCCGCCAGCAGATGCTCACACAAGAAGTTTCTGCTATTGATGCTATGATATTCACCCATGAACATGCTGATCATACGGCAGGATTAGATGATTTAAGGCCGTTCTACTTTCGTCAAGGGAACTTGCAATGTTACATGACTTCTCGAGTTCATAATGCCCTTAAAGAACGCTTCAGTTATATATTTACTACCGAAAATAAATATCCAGGTGTAGCTACATTAGACGTTCATGAATTTGAAAAGGAGTCTTTTGAAATAGACGGTATTCGTGTGATTCCTGTTTTGGCAGACCACGGTTATATACCAGTTCATGGTTATAGAATAGGAGATATTGCCTATATGACTGATGTGAAGACCATCGCTCCAGGCGAAAAGGAGAAGCTTAAAAATCTAGATGTTTTGGTACTTAATATGCTGCGTAAAGAAACTCATGCTACACACCTTAATCTAGAAGAAGCATTAGAATTAGTAAGGGAATTACAACCTAAACGTACTTACTTTACACATATAAGTCATCACCTAGGTTTTCATGATGAAGTGCAAAAAACACTTCCTGAAAACGTATTTTTGGCATACGATAACCTTGAAATTACATCACATTGATAAAAAGTTTTTATTTATACCTGTTTATTTTTGCATCCTTAATTGCATTGGTCATCTACGTTAATGGTAGAAAATATCAAGAAAAGCTAGAAGACCAAGTGCAAAGTCTTAGAAAAGAGCTCTATGAAACAGATCAAGAGCGTAAAGAGGCTCTGTCTACAGAAGTAAAAGCCGATTATGAAAATTCGGTTTTTTCTTTAAAGGGAAACCCTGAATCAGAAAATTATTTAGACAGCATGGGTTTAGAAGCTTCTGAAGTGGAGGCTCTAGTTAGAGATCAATTGTTAGAGCTCAATATTAAGGAAGGTGGTAATCCATTGGTTCCTTATATAGGTCAAGGCCGTGGTTTTAGAATCAACGATACAAAGTTTATCAATCACAAATGGGTGCTCGCTAACTTCACCGATAACGATCGCTGGGGTGATGTCGTTATACGATATGATATCAATGAGAAGAAAGAAGTAGAGATGGAAACGATTAAAGCCTTGTTGTTTGACAAGAATACAAACAACTAATCCAATCTATAAATTCGCACTTTACGTTTCTTAATTTTACTATTATTGAGCTGTTGGGTGAGGTTATAAGCCTTTTCAAAAGGTACTGCGACAAAGGCACAGTCTTGCTTTAATTCAATTTCGCCCAGTTCCTCTTTACCTAGGTTGCCTTGTTTAAAGAACAACCCAGCGATGTCTCCTTTGGAGATTTTATCTTTTCTTCCACCAGAAATAAAGAGTGTTTCCCATTTTTGATGGTGGGTTACTTTTAATCGCTCTGCATATTCTAGAGGCGTACTTTCTCCTATATAATCAGGAAGTTTATGTTTCTTATTGTGCAAAATATAAGCCGTTCCATTGGCATGCATTCTAGCTGTACGACCATTTCTATGGGTGAATTCTTCTTTGTGAAAAGGAAGCTCGTAATGAATAATAAAATCCAGCTCAGGCACATCTATTCCACGAGCCGCAAGATCTGTGGCTAGCAATAGCTGGTGGGTTCCGTTCCTAAACTTGATCAACGCACGCTCGCGATCCCGTTGCTCGAGCCCGCCATAAAAGACCGAATGAGAGATATTCCTGCTTTTTAGAAACTCACTGACTTCTTCAATAGAATCTTTAAAATTACAAAAGATGATACCGTTACCATTGCTAGTTCGAGCAATGATTTGCTCGAGATTGATAAAACGGTTCTTAGAATCCGACGCCATGGTTTTAATCTGTAGTACACTACCGGTCTCCTTCTCAAATTTCAACACCTGGGGATTCTCTAATCCTACAAATTCAGGAATTTTCACTTTAAAAGTGGCCGAGGTCAGGATATTACGAGTCACATGGGGCAATGAACCTACTATCTCTTTCATCTCTTTTTCAAAACCAGTCTCCAGCGATTTATCAAATTCATCTAGAATTAAAGTTTTAATAAAAGAAGGGTCAAAAGATTCACGCCTTAAATGATCAGCAATTCTTCCTGGAGTTCCTACGAGAATAGTAGGAGTGTGTTGCAAATCTTCCTTATCCTTTGCCCCGGCGCGTCCACCATAAATGGCATTTGCTTTATAACCTGTTCCCATTTCTCTAATCACTTGCTCTATTTGTATGGCAAGCTCGCGAGAAGGAACTAAAATCAATGCTTGGACTTCGGTAAGCTCTGGATTTAATAATTCGATTACTGGAAGTAGAAAAGCCAATGTTTTTCCTGTTCCAGTAGGTGAGATGATCACTGTATCTCTATGATTTGTAATGGCGTCATGCGCTTGTAACTGCATGTCGTTTAAAGAAACAATCCCCAGTTTATCCAGAATTTGTTGACGTGATTTGATGGAATTATTCATGGATATTATTTTAATTTAAATTACTGAGTTAAAATCCGCTTCTCCAGCCATTCTTTCATATCATAGAAATTATCTCTAGAAACACCGTGTCCTATAGGATACTCTTTGAACATATAGTCGGCATGGATTTCTTCCATAATCTGTGGTGCTTTTTTTGCCCATTGATAAGGGATCACTTGATCTACCGTTCCATGAGAAATGAAGTAGTTGGTTTTGATCTCGCTTTTGCGAAAGCGTGCTTCTAGTCCACTTCTTCCTGCAATTAAATCTTCATTGACATAACCACTCATCGCAACTACATTCTGGAACAATCCTGGTTGAGAAAGGCTTAAGCCATAAGCAAGAATCGCACCTTGACTAAAACCAAGAACGTTCATATTCCCAGGATCAATAGAGTAGGTAGCCTTTAATTCTTCTAGAAAGCTAGTGATTTTCACCATGCTTTCTCTCGCCTGATCGTTATCACTAAACTTACCACCTGATGCATCAAAATTGATGGCATACCATGCTGCTCCTTGAGGAGGCATTTCATAAGGGGCACGAGCTGAAACTATAAAAATGTCTTCGCTTATCTCTGGTGCAAAGGAAAAAAGGTCCTCTTCATTACTGCCGTAACCGTGCAGTAGTAAAAGCAATGGAGCATTTTCCTTACGCGCTGGTCGCGTAATATATGGTAAACTAAGTGATGTGTTCAATGTGGTTATTTAATAAAAGTGAACCATTTCTGGAAGTATTTCCCTATAAATGGTAGTAAATCTTGTTGATTGCGCAAAGTACTGATCAAGCCTAATATGGCGAGCAATACCATTAAGGTAATGATAATCAATGGCAGTAATAGCTGGTCCTTCGGAATGTTATCTGCAAATACAGAAACTACTATGGCAATGATAGCTATACCAAACATTTGTCGGATATGAAAGCTGGCAAATTTATTTCCTTTATTGTAATTGAGAATGATAGACACACCAAAAACAGCAATAAAAACCATAAGGTGCAGGTATAAAAATACCGCGCTGGCATAAGCAAGTATCGCGAGGTTTTTAGCAGGCGGATTATCTTTCATTCCAGAGGGCTTTTTTATTATTGATAATTCCAAACACCGTTCCTTTCATAGCTTTTCCTAGAAAGGCAGAGTTCTTAGAAGTAGAAACAATATGACTTTTTTCAAAGGTATAGCTTGTTTCTGGTTCAAAAAGGGTCAAATTAGCTATTTGTCCTTCTTTTATTTGAGGTGTTGCCTGATTAAAGACATGGTAACCCTTAGTCAGTAACCCAATAGTGGTCTCTAGGTCAGTCAGCTGATTCAAAATACCAAAAGCACTTTCTAAGCCTATGGTTCCAGCAGTTGCACGGTCAAATTCAAGGTCTTTGTGTTCTATCGTTAGCGGCGTATGATCACTCGTAACAACGTCGATTACTCCTGAGTTTAGAAACTTTTGAAGCTGTTTTACTTCTTTTTCATCTCTCAGTGGTGGCTGTATTTTAAAGTTGGCATCAAAAGTTTCTAATTCGTTACTTGATAAGGTCAAATGATGAATGGAAACGCTACAAGTCACATTTTGAGCTGTCTTTTTGTATTCTCTGATCAACTTTAAACCTTCTACCGTGCTGACAGTAGGAATGTGTAATCTTCCATTGGTATAAGTAGCGATTCTTAAATCTCTCGCTATTTGAAGCTCTTCAGCAAGGCTGGGCATGGACTTGAGTCCTAAGTTGGTAGTAACGGTATCTTCATTGACCATCCCTTTTCCAGCGATGTCCTTATTTTGAGGAAATGACTGCACCACAGCATTAAAGGAGGATGCGTATTGCAATCCTACTTTCAACAGGTTGGCATTAGTCACTTCATGCTTGTAATCATAGAAGGAAACAGCTCCTGCTTCTTGCATGTCGTACAATTCGGCCAGGTGTTTCCCTTTTTGATTTAAGGTAAAAGAACCTACTGGCAAGATGCTCACTGCCTGATGTGCCGTTACGTTTTTCAAATATTTGATTCCCGATTGATCTTGCGGATTCGGTTGATTGTTTGGATTCAACATGATGGTGGTAAAACCGCCTGCTGCTGCTGCTTTAACACCATTTTCTAGTGTTTGTCGTTCTTCAAAACCGGGTTCTCCCAGGCTGACACTTGTATCGATCCATCCTATGGAAACATGCAAATTTGCCGCCTCGACGAGTTTGGCATTTTCCTCTTTTATTGAAGCACCTATTTTTTCAATCTTTCCATTTTTAATGAGTAGATCTCTTTTTTTGCCGTTTAAATCAGAACCGGCATTGACGATAATCACATTTTTAAGTAGTATCATTTTACAAACTTTAAAATCAATAATTCACAAATTAGGAAGAATAAAGCTCCCATGACAAAGTACTTCCACAAAGAAAGGATATTTTCTTCCTGACTGAGTTTGTACAGTAAATCATCAATAGATTCTGAAAGGTTATCCCCTAAATCTGCATTTGAATAATATGCTAACTTGTTCTCTTGACGTTTTGCATTGAAGCTTAACGTAGAGATCTTTTGTTCTTTAATTTTCACCGTATAGTTTCCTGCAATAGATAACTCTTCTCCAGCAGTGACGAGTACATAACTATCAAAGGCTTGCTGTCTAGGAATCATTTCAGAGGAATCGTAAGAGAGGCTTAAAATATGGTCTTGATTTAGGCTCGTATTTACGGCGATATTGTTGCTTTCACCTAGCTCGTAATACAATTTAGGAATAGGCAATGCATTTACAGCCATGTTATAAAAAACAGGAACAATAAGCGGCGAATTCTGAAAGTTGCTATTCTCTAAATTTAGGCTTGTAGTAAAGAAATAAGTAGTGTTATTCTTATATAGAAAGCTGCTTCCGTCGTCATATTTTAGTATAGGATCTATAGCGTTTGTGGTTTTTAAAACACCAGTTACATTAGGGTATTGGAAGTTGGAGACCTGCTTGTTAAAAACACCTTTAAACAAAGGGTGATTGAAATTGATCTCGGTAATTTTCTTAGAAAAGTCGTTGTATTCTAATCCGGTCAAGCCTATGTTTTGATATCCTGAAGATTTCTGGGCAGGAATAACGACCATATATCCACCGTTTCTGGTCAATGTATTTAATTCTTCACTAAGACTGGCAGGAATAGCACTCATTTCATTAATGATAACGATATTTTGATTCTTGATCAAATTATAATTGACTTCCATTTCTGCTACGCTGATGTACTCAAACTCTTCTCCTTTATAAAGTCGGTCTAGAAAGCTAGAGTCGGCGCCATTGATACTTAACACCTTAATTTTTTCCTTCCTACCTGTACTTATAAAAAGCTCATTGTCAAATGAGATTCCATTGTCATTTATATAGATTCTTCCCTCAATAGGCTCATTGGTCTTTACTTCAAAATTAGCTGTTCCAGATTGATTCTCCAAAAGAACAGAAGTTTTTGCGAGTAAAATATTATTATTTTCAAAAGATAAAGTTACAGGTTGTTCCACCTTATAATTGGCGCTTAAGCCTAACTGAAGCTTTAAGTTATTGCCAGATTGGCTCTCTATAAAAACGGTATCAATAGATAGGTTATTAATTTCTTGAGGTTCTAATTTTAGAAGTTCTCTTTTTACGTTTTGCAAAGGTTCTGGAAATTGTTCTCCAGTACTATTTTGAAAATCAGATATGAGGATCATCTCTTTTGCCGCGTTCTTATTTTGGAGTAGGGAAGAGGCTTTAAGTTGCACTTGATCAAAGGTGAGTGCTTGGTTAGAATAATTATTAGAAAGCAGCTCATTAGTGATTTGCTGTCTGTTGGTATTTGCAAAGACTTTATCATTCGTAAATAGGGTAAAGACTTTATCTGCTGGTAATTTTTCTAGAAGCTGGCTGGTAGCGTTTTTATATAAGGCTCCGTTTTTACCTTTTAATTCCATGGAATAGGAGTTATCAAGATAGATAGCGGTTTGTTTTTCTTGAGTAGCGGTTTTACTTCCAGGTAAAAAGGGTTGCGCAAAAGCCATCACTATACAGGTAATAGCGGCGCAACGAGCTAACAAAGTCAACCATTTTTTAAGTTGACGACTTTTTCTAGTTTGGGTAATTAAAGGTTGGAGGAAGGCAACATTAGTAAAGGATACTTTATTAAACTTTCTAAGCTGAAAAAGGTGAACAATAATAGGAACTATAAGAAAAAATAGACCGTAAAGTATTATTGGGTTTTTAAATAACATCTATCCTAATTGCAATTCAAAGATACTGCCTTTGCTTAAAAAAGCACTTATTTTTTAACGGTAAATGTAAAAGTTGTTCCAGTGTTGATTTTTGAATTACATTTGATGGACCCACCTAGTTTATCTACAAGAATTTTAACGGTAGAAAGTCCAATACCGTTACCTTTTTTACCAGATCGATCTGTTTGATTTAATGTGGTAAATAATTTAAAAATGTCTTCCTGTTTATCTTTTGGAATACCTATACCATTATCTTTCACACCAATTTTATAATATTCAGGCGTTATAGCTGCTGTAACTTGAATAACAATAGTTTCTTGATTGTTGTATTTAATACTATTTCCTATAAGGTTTAATAAGACTTGTTCCATAGCAGCACTGTTGCTATTAATGATAAGATTATCTTCAGGAAAAAGGAGTTGTATATCATCCCTAAGACCTAGCATTTCTTCTACTTTTTCAATAATAGAATAAATGTCAAACTCTTCTTTATCATCGATGGCTAATTGGTCACTTTCATAATGGCTCAAAATATTATCTATGTAATCACTCATAGAAAAAGCTGTGTCTTTAATAGAGTGAAGATAACGTTTACCGTCTTCATCCAATTGGTTGCTGTATTTCTTTGATAGGAGATCAGTGGTAAGGATCATGCTCGCTAGAGGCATTTTCATGTCATGAGACACGACTCTAGCAAAGTTCTTGAGCATCTCATTATTTTCTTGTAATAATCTTGTTTTTTCTTTGAGTTCTATATTTTTCTTGTTGAGCAGTAACTGCCTCATTACAAGGTCTGCAATCATTTCTAGAGACTTTTTCTGTTCGCTATTTAGTTTATGTGGCTTAGTATCTAGAACACAAACGGTACCTAAAGGTAAATTGTTTTCATCTTTTAACTGGACCCCTGCATAAAATCTAATACTTTCTTCCTCTTTTAAGAAGGGAAGATTCTTAAAGTCCGGATTTTCATGAACATCTTCCATATAGAAAAAGTCACCATCATTTACGGTTGCATGAGCACAAAAGCTCAATTCTCTAGGGGAATTATCTAATTGAAGTCCTTTTTGAGATTTGAACCAAACTTCATCTTTATGAACTATAGAAATTAAACTTTTTGGAACATTAGTAAGTTTACAAGCTAACTCCGTGAGTTCATCAAGCACCTTTTCTCGTTTGGGATCGATATGAAATGACTCTAAATAAGCAAGACGCTCCAATTCACGAGGATGTAAGGGTACTTTAGTCATTAGTTGGCTGAATAAATTTCACAAATTTAACACAATTTACTCTTAATATTATCACAATTTTATTCAGCTATAATTCTTTAAAAGCCCCTAATCCAAAAAGAGCAAAATCATATTTAATAGGGTCTTTAGGATCAAATATTCTAAGAATTTTGTCCAATTCGGCAACGGCTTTTGCATCGTTTTGTTTGCGTTTAAGCAGTTTAAGTTTGCGAGCGACATTTCCAGTATGTACATCTAATGGTAGTGATAAAGCACTCATAGGAATGGAGTTCCATATTCCAAAATCTACACCAGCATTGTCTTTTCTCACCATCCAGCGCAGGAACATGTTGATGCGTTTTGCACTGCTATTTTTCATGGGATCACTGACGTGCTTTTGGGTGCGTGGCAAGTGATCTACCTCAAAAAAGCTGGTTTTAAATTGGGAGATGGCTTCTTGCAAATTTGCTTTTTCTTGATACGCTTTCGCGAAAGCGTGCTCTAAACCATCATGCTTCTTTTCTAAATGCTGCAAGGATCGCATAAAGGTCTTACAATCTTCACTATTAAAAGTGCGGTGTACAAAACCATCAAATCTATCCAAGTCACTTTCTTCATGGTTTCTTATAAAATCTGCTGGAGATTGATCGAGGAGCGTCATCAATTTGTTGGCATTATTGATAATGGACTTGCGATTTCCCCATGCAATGGTGGCGACAAGAAAGCTTGCTATTTCTATATCCTTTTTATCAGTAAAAAGATGCGGTATCTGAATAGGATCGTGAGGTATAAAATCTGGGGTGTTGTATTGCTCGACTTTAACATCGAGAAATTCTTTAAGTTCTTTTCGGTTCATATGAAACCAGTTTTATTTTTAAATATCGCATATACATTCCTTTTTTTAGCCTTAAAAATGATAACTTCATACCGGCAAGACTTATGTAGCTAGTCTTCATAAGCTCAAAAATAATTGAGTTTATAAGCAGGACATTCAAACTAATGCTTATAGAAATTTACCATCACTCATTACCAGTTTGCGGTCTGCGAGGTCTGCGAGTTCTTCATTATGAGTAACAATAACAAAAGTCTGATTGAATTCTTTCCTCAATTGAAAAATCAATTCATGGAGGTCGTGAGCTGTTGCGCTGTCCAGGTTTCCTGTAGGTTCGTCTGCAAAGATTACCTTAGGATTGTTTATTAAAGCTCTTGCAACGGCAACACGTTGTTGTTCACCGCCAGAAAGCGCGCCTGGCTTGTGATCCATTCGATCTGATAATTTGAGATAAGAAAGGAGCTCTTTAGCTCGTTTCTCAGCTTCTGATTTATCAGTGTTTGCAATGTAAGCAGGGATGCAAACGTTTTCTAAAGCTGTAAATTCAGGTAATAATTGATGAAATTGGAATATAAAGCCAAGTGATTTATTTCTAAATTTATTAAGCTGTTTACCACTAAGATTCATCATGTCTGTACCATCTATTTCAAGACTACTACCGGTTCTGAGATCTGGTTTTTCTAAGGTACCTAGAATATGTAATAAGGTGGTTTTACCAGCACCTGAACTACCGACAACACTAGCTATTTCACCAGCTTTAATTTCTAGATCTACGCCTTTAAGCACTTGTAAATCACCAAAACTTTTATAAATCTGTACTGCTTTAATCATAATAACAAAGTAATGGGTTTTTATGCTTTAAACCATCTTTTTGCATCATTAAAGTCTAGGAAATAAGTAACTCGCAGGGATAGGTTGTGTCGAGATGGTTGCGTGAACAATTCATCTAAACTGTCTTGAAAAGCTATATCACCTTGATTATCAAAGTTAAATATGCTATTGCGATATAGTAAAGTAGCTTCACTACCTGGCGCAAAACGCCATCTATAGGAAAGGTCTAGATTCCATACATTAAAATTAGCGTCAGGGTCAAAGTCGTCTGTCAATGTGTAATCGGTAGGAATAGTACTTCCATTTGAATCAAGTTCTTTAAAATCGCGACTGAATGTTGCTCTAGACCAAAAATTTCTAAATGACAAGCTCAGCGCTTGCTTGTTATTAAAATTATAAGTTCCAGAGATTCTGTTTTCTACCGAGTGTGTATGACGTCTACTGACTATAGGGTTGTCGTCCACGTCTGTATTTACATAACTCATACGATTGTCGTTTTTGTCCCATGATAGTCGGTAAATAAGCAAGAATTCATCTGAGAATCTATATCTAGGGCTCAAAGTAAAGTTATAGCTTTCTTCCAGGTCATTAAATCTTTTAAGCCGGCCCATTCTCACATCTGTTGCAAACTTCTTACGATAATCTGTAGAGATAAAACCTCCCGTAAAATAGGCAGGCTCATACCGCACGACTTGTCCTGTTTTACGAGCTTCAAATTGATTTAAATTTCTGGTAAAGAAATTAAAATCTCCACCGAATGCCAGACGTTCTCTAGTAGAAAAGAAAGGGTTGATGTTGAACTCGCTGTTGGTATGTAAATCTGGGTCGATTTGTCTTCGATGTCTTATTCTGAAGTCTACATCGTACCTATTGAAGATACCAACAGGTGTAAACTGATTGTATTTCAAGTCTGCTGCAAAGGTTTGCGTATTGTTTTGAAAATTACGTCCTAAATCATTAGGATTCCAATTTTTATCACGGTAAAAGTGAGCTAGACTAGGTCTCCATCTACCAGTAGTTTTGCGCCATCTCGCCTCGCTTGCAACACCAGTTTCAGTTCCCGTAGGAGTAAACCGATTACTCATCTTTAATTCTGCTCGGTAATTATTTGAAGCGTTTTTATCGTTGTGGTCGAGCACCAAAGCATTAACTACCGCATCTGTAAAGCTCCCATTTCTTATCGTACTTGCTGTAGATAAAGCAATAGAACTATTTTTACTGAATTGTTGGTCCAGGATAAACATGTTATAATTGGTAAAAGCTTCTGTAATTTCTGTGCGTCGCTCGTTATTAAGTAAGTTTTCAATAGTAGCTTCTGTCTTTTCGGTTATGGCATTTAAAAAACCTACACCTAATCTATCTTTTGTTCTTCCCGTAATTTTTACAGCATTGAGCAATTGTGCACTATTGGGATTATCTATAATATCTTCATTTTCTAATAGCTCTAGGTTACCAAAGCCGCTAGGTGTCTGTCCTATTCTTCGAGAAAAGAAAATCCCTCCTTTATTAAACAAATCAGTTCCTTCATTAAAAAAGGCCCTGTTTTCTCCAAAGGTTTGTTCAAAAGGTCCCAGATTAAGAACAACTTGATCAAAAGCTACTTGACCAAAATCTGGAATCAAAGTCGCGTCCAGAGTGAAGGCGTCGTTGATCCCGTATTTAAGATCCATTCCAGCGCTGTATTCTGTGGTGTTTACTCCATCAAAACGATCATTAACTATGGTGGTATATGGATAAAGGTTCAATCTCAACGGCGGATTTATTTTTTCTACTCCTGTCATTAAGGCATCGTATTGTGTTTCTATTCCCTTAGTAATATCTATCAAGTTATAAGTGTACTCTTCATTCAGCGCGCGTATTCTTCTAAAAATTTGAAAACTCCAGTTTTGTTTTTCTATTTCTGGGAATCTCAGTGTTCTGTAAGGGATCCTCATTTCCACAAACCAGCCAAGTTTATTAATGCTTGTCTCGGATTTAAAAACAACATTGTAGCTAAAGTCTTCACGTCCACCTTCGGCAATGGCATCACCCAATGCGTTGGCACTAGTGGCATAAAACTTTGTTTGATTGATTTGGTTGTTATAGGTGTTTAAAAAGAAGCCAAACACATCTGCCTGAGCATCTATTTCATCTCTTTGAGAAAATTGTCGGGGTATACTTTCTGGATCGCTGTCGTAAAGAAATGCTGCAACATAAAGAGCCTTATCATCATAAGCAATTTTAAACTCTGTCTTATGAGTATCTCGTTCTTTTTGGCCATTTGTCGGCTGTGTCATTACAAAATCACCACCTGTAGGAATAGCATCCCAAAATTTTTCAAAGGGCTCACCATCGACGCTAGGTACGGTAGTTACCCGAGTAGCATTATACACTTTTCTCTTGATTTCAAGAGTGTCTTGAGCTATTTGTGATTCCGCTTTCGCGAAAGCGAGAATTATAATTAACCAGGTAAAAATGTATTTAAATTGCATAAAGAGTTCTCAAAAATGCAAAAATAAGTTGTTTAACAAATCATTTCATTAAAGACATGTTAATTAAAAAAAAGATAAAAATATGTAGGTTAAATTGCTAAAAAAACAAAATGGACAAAGCAATTTTTGCTGGAGGATGTTTTTGGTGCACAGAAGCGGTTTTCCAACGAGTAAAAGGTGTAGAACAAGTGAAATCAGGTTTTTGTGGTGGGCGTATTAAAAATCCTCCTTATAGAGAAGTAGTGCAAGGAAGAACAGGTCATGCAGAAGCTATAGAGATCACATATGATTCTGAAGTGGTATCTTATAAGGATTTAGTAGCCGTATTTATGGCCACTCATGATCCTACTACTTTAAACAGGCAAGGTTATGATGTGGGAACACATTATCGCAGTGCCATATTTTACCTTAACGATCAACAAGAAAATACGGCTAGAGATTACGTTAAAAATTTAGAAGACAAAGCTGTCTATCCAGATCCTGTAGTGACAGAGATAGCTGCAGCTACTATTTTTTATCCCGCAGAAGATATTCACAACGATTATTATAATAACAATCGGGAGCAAGGATACTGTCAGGTAATTATAGATCCTAAAATCAAGAAATTGATGACAGGTTTTAAAGAATTGGTCAAATAAAAAAAGCTCCTTAAAAGGAGCTTTTTTTATGAAGAGTGATCTACATCAATAGATTTATTATTTTTGTTGCTTTCTTTTTCAGACTTGATAAGATAGGTATAGCACCACATGATGGTAAATGATGGAATAACATCTAGCCCTGGAAGTAATTCTTCTACTGTGGTAAAAATACCAGCCGCTACTCCAGATTTTCCTGGATAAAGTTTTGTCATCAAGTAACCAGCAATTGGCGCCCAAGCTAAATCAGCGAATTCCAGTATCCCAAATCCTAAAAGGGAAGACATTCCTATAAGATCAAAGATGACACCTGCAACTAATTTGGAACGTTTTGAATGAAACATAGGATAGATTTAAAAACTCTTAAGTTCAAATAACGTTCCGCAAAATGTTTTTAGTGCAATTTTGAAGAAATAAGGTTCATGAATTCTGCTCGGGTCTCTACTTTTTGAAACTGGCCTCTAAAACCACTTGTGGTAGTAGCACTGTTTTGTTTTTGAACACCACGCATCATCATACACATGTGTGAAGCTTCTATAACAACCGCAACACCTTTAGGTTTTAAAGTCTTGTCTATGCATTCTAAAATGTCATGTGTCAATCGTTCCTGTACTTGTAGGCGTCTAGCAAATACATCTACTATTCTAGGTATTTTAGAAAGACCTACAATATGACCATCAGGAATATAGGCGATATGTGCTTTTCCAAAAAACGGTAGCATGTGGTGCTCACACAAGGAATACAATTCGATATCTTTTATGATGACCATATCGTGATAATCTTCAGCAAACATAGCACCCTTAAGTATCTTAGCAGGATCTATATCGTATCCTGAAGTTAAAAACTGCATGGCTTTTGCAGCTCTTTCAGGTGTCTTTACAAGACCTTCTCGTTCCACGTCTTCTCCTAATTCTTTAATAACATCGCGGTATTTACCTTTGATTTCATCTGTAATTTTTATGTTGTATTCTTCAAAAACCCTGTAAGGTGCCATATACTTTTTATTAAGTGGCAAAGTTATCTATATTTTGTTTAACTTTAAATTAAATTTGTTAAACATTTTAGAAATTAAGAGTGAGCCCAATGCTGTGTGAAGTGGCAGATAGTTTAAACACAAATTTTTGTGGATCTTGTCCGGTTTTACCCCTTCCATAGCGTTTAACCCCATATCCATTTCTAGTATCCAGATAGCGATCTACTGCTTCTACCGTTGCTATAGTTATCGCTAGACTCAATACCACATCAGTTAGAAAATGTGCACCTGACCATAATCGAGAGACTGGGGAAATCAACCCAACAGTGTAAATACCTGCTTTTACATAGGGATTATCAAAATGTTTTGCCAGTGCGTATGCAGTTGTAAAAGCAAGGACGGTATGTCCAGATGGAAAAGATCCAAACCCAGATTCACCAGAGAAAGGACGGAATTCATGTCTTCCTAGACCTGTTTCTGGCCTCGCTCTACCCGTTATTGTTTTAAGTATTTGTTGTAAAATGCCACCAGCAGTTGCGCTAGAAATCATTAATACGCCCGTGCGTCTCCATGCGGGATCTTTAGTAACTAATCCATAGGCATAAACACCTGCGGTAACGCCATAATTATTTTGCGGACTTCCAAAGTACCATCCAAAATCTCTTATCAATTCAGGAACATCTTTTTCTTGTTTTCTAAAGTAATCACTGGACTCATTATCAAAGGTGTACAAGCCGCTCACCAGTAGTGATGTTGCTCCTGCGCGATACAAATCACGTTTTTGCCAGTGAAAAGGCTTTGCATATGCGTATGCAACGCCATTTAATGCATTCAGACCATCATATTGCAGCAATTGCCAGGTGTTCATTTCTTTCACGTCAGAAGCAGTGTATTTGTCTGACTTAAAGTTTTGTGACTTAGCAATAGAAACTACTAGTAAAACTACTGTCAAAAGAATGTTTTTCAAAAATTTCATGATGGTAAAATTAGGTCATTTAAATAGTTATTGATCTATTTTAAAGAATCGAATGTTTAATTTAAAAAATAGGTAGGCACTTTATAAAATAATACTATATTTGCAACCGCTTGGAAATAACTCCACGCTACGGGCTCGTAGCTCAGCTGGATAGAGCACCTCCCTTCTAAGGAGGCGGTCACAGGTTCGAATCCTGTCGGGCTCACAATTACTTATGAATCCATGCTTTTATGTAAAGCATGGATTTTTTTTATTTTAGGAGCGTTGAAAGTCCCAAGACTTTCATAAACGAATAGAATAAATACAATCTGTATCGCTCTTTCAGTGATACATAAATTCTTATTTGCAGGATGTAGCACATTCAGGATCATGAAATTAATCCTGTCGGGTTCACGAATAAATAGTATCATAAGGAAAAACGCCAAGCTCGCTTGAGCGTTTTTTTGTTTATACTATTTTCAAAGCGGAGCACATTCAGGATCAATGAAATAATCCTGTCGGCCTCACGAATAAATAGTATTATTAGGAAAAACGCCACGCTCGCTTGAGCGTTTTTTTGTTTATGATATTTTAGACCGTCCCGTATTGACTCAAGATGGAAATCAGCGCATAGGTGGTAATGGAGTTGCTCCCAACTGGATGTTTACGAAGTATGATAAGTTAGGAAGAGTGGTCTACACGGGGCTTTTTACGAGTCCGCTTTCGCGAAAGCAATTACAGCAGCAACATCTCGATACACAAACAGCAAGTAATGTTTATGAGACACGTATCAAAACTGGTTTTACCAATGGAGGAAAAGCCATACGTTATTCTAATACTAATTTTCCATCAAATCTAAACAATATGACCGTGCTGAGTGTCAGTTATTATGACGATGCTACTCAGGTTGCGGGATCTAATACAACCTACGATACAGATGTGATTTTAAGCAATAACTTAGCCTATACTAATGTGTACAGTCCTATTTTATCTACATCAAACACAGGGCTTCCTACCATAAGCGAAACCAGAGTATTAGGAACTAACGACTGGATCACCAGTGCTTCTTACTACGACATCAAAGCAAGAGCCGTATATGGAGCAATGGTCAACGATTATTTGGGTACTTGGGACAAGAGCTGGAGCAATATAGATTTTATAGGCAAGGCAACAGAGACCAAAACCGAACACCACAAACAAAGTCTTTCTCAGACCATCACAACTACAGATTATCTTACTTATGACCATATGGATAGACTGACCACTCATGTGCAAATGATAGGCTCACAGCCATTAGAGCGCGTCGTAAACAATACCTATGACGCTATGGGACAGCTAGAATCTAAGGGCGTAGGAGGAACAACAACAGCATCACAAAGTTTACAAACGGTAGATTATAATTACAATGTACGAGGATGGTTGACCAATATTAACGATCAAAATAATTTAGGTAATGATCTTTTTGGGTTTGACATAAATTATAACGCTCCTGCTTTAGGTTCTGGATCTGAAGCATTGTACAATGGTAATATATCTGAGACCTTATGGAAAACTGCAAATGATGGAATTACGAGAGGCTATCAATACGGTTACGATGCTCTCAATAGAATAAAGTATGCTACCTATAGAGGAGGAACCCAACATCAAGCCTCTGGAATGTTAGAAAACTATTCCGTAAACAATGTCAACTATGATAAGAATGGAAATATTACCACTTTAAATAGAAAGGGTCTTTTTGAAAACGCATCAAATAGTACGATGTCTATGGATTATGTGGACAAGCTTACTTATCAGTACAGTCCTAAAAGCAATCAGTTAATAAACGTAAGGGATATTGCAGATGTTGCGGCAAATAATACATTCAATGGAGGCTTTAAAGATAAATACTCAGGAATTAACTACATTTATGGTGACGCAAATGGGAATATGACTCAGGATAACAACAAAAATATTCAAAGCATAAGCTATAATCACTTGAACTTACCTACCCAAATAGAGTTTACCGGTGATCGTACAATTGTTTACACTTACGATGCATCTGGGGTAAAATTAAAAAAAGAAATATTTTTAACTGTACGGGATTTGTTTAATCCAGTAGCTGATCTTACCAGTATTTATGCCGGGAATTACATCTATGAAAAAGACAGCTCTGGTGAGAAGCTTTCGTTCTTCTCCCATCCAGAGGGCTATATAGAAAAGAATGGGACTGATTACGACTATGTATATCAATATAAAGACCACTTAGGTACGGTAAGACTTTCTTACTCAGATACCAATAACAACGGCTCTGTAACAAGTGCTGAGATCAGAGAAGAGAATAATTACTATCCTTTTGGGCTTAAACATAAAGGGTATAATAACGTGATTACTGGACGTGATCATAAATATGGTTTTGGTGGTAAAGAAGAACAGGGTGAACTTGGTTTAGAATGGCATGATTTTCATGCTAGGAATTATGATGCAAGTTTGGGTAGATGGATGAATTTGGATAATCTAAGTGAAATGTATTATAACCATTCACCTTTCAACTATACTACAAACAATCCTATCTATTTTATAGATCCAGATGGAAATAAAATAATTGATAATGATGGAATCGTATCAAAACAAAAAAGTCAAATAGCAAGTGATCAGAATGATGTAAATCTCATGGTCAGTAATGGAGCACTTGATACTGAAGTTGCTAAAAAAATTAACAATTTCTATAATTCAGTTTTAAAAGAGATAACAGATTTAGAAGATTCAAAACAAGTTTATAGAGTATCATATGATAGCAATTTTTCCGGTAATGAAGGTGAAACAAGTTATGATTGGATTAATCATGATGTTGCTGTAAAGTTTAGTAAATCCGCATCATTTGGTACTGTTGGTCACGAATTAAAACACGCTTATCAATTTGAGACAGGTAATGTTGGATTTACTAGAAACGGACAATCTCCATTATATGATATTACAGATGAAACTGAAGGTTATAATCGTGAACTTGATCTAGAACGTACTATTAGTCAATTTTCTCCGGTAAACCCACTTTCTCCAATAAAAGGGAATAAACGAGATTTTACCGATCAAGATATCATAGACAAAGGAAAAACTTTTACTGTTCCTGCTTATCAAAACTTGCCTAGTAGCTCTATTAGTATTAATAGTAAGACAGGTAGAAAATTACGTAAAATGGCCAAAGAATCTGGGTTAAATGATACGCCTGTAAACAATGTTTATATCGGATGGCAGAAGGATTACAATAAAGGTGTTAAAAAAAGAAAATAAATGAAAATAATAATTTTAATCGTTATTTTAACAATTCTGAATAACAGTTCGCAAAGTGAACAAGGTAATTATAGTTATCGTCAAACTCATTATTATGAGTCCATAGAACTTAAACAAAACCAGAAATTTACCTACTTACTGAGAAAAAATTTTTCCGAGTATATAGTTAATGGTAATTACAATATTTCACAAGACAGTTTGTTCCTAAATAGCTTTCCTCAAAGAGACAGAATAATTGTTAGGGAAGAAAACAAGAGAAATAAAAACAAAGATACTTTTATCGTACAAACTAAAGAGGGAATAGATTTTCACTATAATTTATATCTAACTTTAGAGGATGGGAATTTAATAGTATTAAAAAATAAAATAGGAAAATCTACAATAAAGAATAAAAGAATAAAGAGTTTCTATTTAAAAGATAATAATGGAATTAGATCGCCTGAACATGTAATATATGGGAATTCTAATAATTATTTTGAAATATTTTTTGAAACCAAAAGGGTTTTTGAAAATGAAAGTTGGATCCTAAAATTGGATAAAATAAAACCTCGTGATTTTAGTGGGAGTTTAACAAGTTATTATTTAAAAAAATAGGTATTGTGGGTAGTGTTCCAAATTAGGACATATAGATATTATAAGTGTTAAATAATTGAAATACAGCAATTGGTATAAATACCCAGCTGGCGCGAGCGCAATGTCATTAAGTTAAGGCTTTGTCAAACTCCATCTTTCTGATTTTTAGTTATTTTAGGTTTTATACGATTACGATATTTCCCTGGTCTACGTTCAAATTTCCGATTAGGTCTTATAGGCACTAAATTTGATTTGAATAATAATTTAAGTTCTTCTACAATATCTGTTTCAACTGATTGTTCTTCCAAAAACAGTGTTACAATTCTATTTTTTAATAGCCCGTAAGACACATTGGTATTTACCTTGTAATCATATTTCTTAGTCTGATTACCTTCCTTAATTTCATCTTCTAATTCACTAACTATTAATGTTTGTACATTACTGACAAATAATGCAGCTTTAAAATCTTGAAGAATACTTAGGTTTGAGTAACCTGAAAAATGTTCTACTTTCAATTTATTTTTAAGCTCATCATAAAAAGTTTCTACTCTCCAGCGCTTAAAATAGAGCTGTTTAAACTCATTAGTTGAGTATAAGTTACTATTTGCTAAAGATGTTATCAAAATCTCAACCTGACCTTTTCCTAATTCTACCCTAACAAGTCTAACTTTAATAGGCGTATTTCGAGTGTATTGTTTGTCTGAAAGCTTTGCGTTTTTCCCTGGATACATTTCAGTAACAATAGATTTTTTACCGCTCTTTTCAAAATCCTTAATTAGACCGCTAAAACCTATCTTAACTCTCATTACATAATTTAATCCTCTATCAAGATGTTGATTAATGAAATCATACGAAGGGTAACCTCTATCATAAATTATCAAATCATCCCAGCTGGCGCGAGCGTCACGCTCGTGATCTACACAACATGAAGAATAAAAAGGAAAGCTAGCAATGGCTTTCCTTGGTAGTGTAAATTAAACTCTGTCTGACATTTATTTTTTCATTTCCCAGCTGGTGCAAGCGCCTCGCTTGTGATCTACACAGCAAGAGTTAAGAAAGAAAAAGGAAAGCTAGCGATGGTTTTCCTTTTTTTAGGGAACATGATTAAATCGAAGCCATATTTTTAAATACCTCATGAACCTCTCTGCCAAAGATCGTTTTGCCGGCGATCAAAAAATCAACTACATTTATGATGCAGCAGGAATAAAAATGCAAAAAAGAGTGTACCACGCCACGTCACATACCGTGCCTATTAAAATCACCAGCTATGCGGGTAACTACATCTATGAAAAAGACAACTCTGGTGAGAAGCTTTCGTTCTTCTCCCATCCAGAGGGTTATGTAGAGAAGAACGGAAGTACATACAGTTATGTCTATCAATATAAAGACCACTTAAATAACATAAGACTTTCTTATTCAGATATTAACGGAGGTGGTTCTGTAGATTCTTCTGAAATCAAAGAAGAGAATAATTATTATCCCTTTGGTGGAAAATTAAAAGGCTTTAATAATGTGATTACTGGGCGTGACCATAAATATGGTTTTGGTGGTAAAGAAGAACAAGATGAACTTGGATTAGAATGGATGGACTTCCATGCTAGAAATTATGATGCAAGTCTAGGTAGGTGGATGAATATTGATCCAATGGCTGAAAAATTCTATGATTTTACTCCATATAACTATGCGAATAATAACCCTATTTATTTATTGATCCTGATGGGATGGAGTCTAAAGATTGGGTTTACAAAGACGGAGGTTATTATTGGGATGAAAATATTAATGCAGCTGATGAAGTTCCGGAGAATAGCGGAATAGAATATGTTGGTGAAAACAGATCAGATGTGGATCAGCATTATGATAATAGAAGCAGTTGGGATGCTATAAAAACAGGTGGTAAAAATGTGGATGAACAATCGTATTATAACTATGTTAATAAAACTATAAATAAGAATTTGAATAGGGCTATCAATAGCGCAAATACACAAAATCCTGTTTATATTTTTGAAGGGATTAGAGGTTTGAATCATGATCAAAAAATGTATTCTACTAACAGTGCATCTAATACAGCCAAAACTTTAAAGGTTTTCAATTAGAATTTGACGGTTATGAAGCAACCGTGGGGAGAGGTGTGTTGTTAACAACTGGTAAAAGAACCACTTTTAGAGAAATGCATACTATTCATATGGTTAAATTTAAGGAGCAAACTTATAATGGTAGACCTTCGAATGTAAAACTTCCTTTAATGATAAATCTCTATGGTCCGCAACGCAGAGATGTCGATGCTATAGGGACTATATATTTATCTCGTGACTATTTAGATTACTTTGACAATGTACGGAAAAATGGTAGTCATTAAAAACACATAAGCAATATGAATAGTAAAAAAATTATTTTGGGAATTTTGACAGCATTGATCATATTATTTATAACGATAATTTATGTAAAATGGTCGTTTTGGAATGAAATTGAAAATGATAAATATCTCATAGGTAGTTTACAATTTTATATTAGTGATTATAATGATTTAAATAATGAAAACCCTGATAAAACTAAAATTAAAGACTTTTTAAACAGAAATAATAAAAATTTAAAATTAACAAACAACGATATCCATGTTACTGAAATGGATGGGCTTTTACTTATTAATATTAGAACTGATACTTCAATTTTAAATTCTTGGAATGAAGATAAAGGCAAAGTTAGCGAGGTTAATTATAACAATATAGAATCCTCTAACTCCTTTATTAAATTTTTAATTAATGATCAAAGTACATATACGTTGTATCTAAATTAAGGGTAGTGTTGCTCTGCAACCAACTAGAATATTTGGTAATGGTTCCCGCTAGAGCCAATGGTGAAGTTCCAAAATCAAATCCCCAGCTGGCGCGAGCGTCACGCTCGTGATCTACACAACATGAAGAATAAAAAGGAAAGCTAGCAATGGCTTTCCTTGGTAGTGTAAATTAAACTCTGTCTGACATTTATTTTTTCATTTCCCAGCTGGTGCAAGCGCCTCGCTTGTTATCTACACAGCAAGAGTTAAGAAAGAAAAAGGAAAGCTAGCGATGGTTTTCCTTTTTTTAGGGAACATGATTAAATCGAAGCCATATTTTTAAATACCTCATGAACCTCTCTGCCAAAGATCGTTTTGCCGGCGATCAAAAAATCAACTACATTTATGATGCAGCAGGAATAAAAATGCAAAAAAGAGTGTACCACGCCACGTCACATACCGTGCCTATTAAAATCACCAGCTATGCGGGTAACTACATCTATGAAAAAGAATCCACCACAGAATCTCTACAATTTTTCTCCTATCCAGAAGGCTACGTAGAGAAGAATGGATCAAGCTTTGACTATGTATATCAATACAAAGACCATCTTAAAAATGTAAGACTTTCTTATTCAGATAGTAACAATGACGGATCGATAGATGCAGCAACAGAAATCATATCGGAGAAAAATTATTATCCATTTGGATTGACTCACAAAGGATATAACAATGTTATAAGCGGTAACTCAAATGCAGCTGCTGATAAATTTGGTTTTGGTGGTAAAGAATTACAGGATGAACTAGGTTTGGAATGGATGGATTTTCATGCTAGGAATTATGATGCTAGTTTGGGTAGGTGGATGAATGTAGATCCACTGGCGGAGAAGTTTGTTGCTTGGAGTCCGTATGTTTACGTTCACAATAATCCAATTAATATGACTGACCCTACTGGTATGGAAGCAGAATGGGTTCCAGACCAAAACGGAAACTTAATAGCGCAAGCTGGAGATAACGCAGCTAGTCTTGCTAAACATCTGAATATATCTGAAAGTAAAGCTTCTAATATGATTAATAGCCAAAATCTAACTAGAGATAATTATGTTGAAAGTGATCCTAGTGTAACTAAAGATCAAACTCTTATTGTTGATAACATTATGACCAGAGGAACTGATTCAGAAACTGATACAAGCGATAAAACATCTTACCAATATAATTGTCATGATTGTTCGAAAGCAGTTGTTACAGGAGAGGAATTGAGCTCTAGTATGACAAGTAGAGGTGCGCCGTCTTTAGCAGACCCTATTTTCACTACAAGAAAGGATAAAAATTATAAAGAATCTACAACTGAAGTTACAGCAAACGAAGCTGTTTTTGGACAAACAGTAATAACTATAGGTACTTTACATTCTGTAGTTTATTATGGTAAAAGTCAGGATGGTACAGTCTATGCTTTCACTAAAGAAGGGCATAGTAGTTTTGTTAAACCAAGGGTGGAGAAGCTTTCAGATATATACAACCGACATAACGCAACAACTAAAGGTGATGAAAAAATTAGGTATTTTAATCATAATAGTAATTAGTTTTTATAACTGTAAATCAACAGATGAAAACCCAATTACTGACGATAAATTAGGCTTAGTGTTTAAATTTCGTTCAGATGTTTTAAGATTTGAGGATTATCAAATTTGTAAGGATATAAATGACGGATTTTACATAGGTTTACCTTATTCAGAGATTAAGGGTAAAAAAATGGATTTACTAAATTCTATTTCTTTTATAAAATCTGATACAATCTTAATTAGAGCTCTTCCTTTACAGGTTTCAGTAAGTAATTATCCCAAATCAGATGCTTTAGTTACAACTTCTAATGACAAAAAGAATCTATTAGGCTATAAGGATGATGATGATATTTTTTGGTTTTCTTTTATAAGTAATCCCAAAAGACCATATAATATTAATATTCTATCTGATGAGAATCAAATCAAAAATTGCATAAAATGGGAAAATGTAAAGTCTATTAAAAGTTTTAATGGAAAAGATATAAATGAATCTGATCTTATAATTAATCAAAATGTCTCACAATAGTTGATATGGTTTTTATAACCTTATAAGGAAAGTCAAAAACGGTTTTCCTTTTTTCATGCACTAAAATCAAGCTAAAAACCGTTCCATTAGTTTTTCCAACACCTCTGTATCTCTTTGAGCCAATTTAGAAGATTTTGCAGCGAGTTGTTCGAGTTTGCTAGGCGTTGCAACTCATCAAAACCGCAACAAAAGTGTTCCAAAGTTGGGACAAGTGCCTTAAATAAAAAGGTTCTCCAATAGAAACGGAGGTTTTAAAGAAATATACTTAGAAACTAACTATAGTTATGCTGATACAAACGGCAACATGACTCAGGATAACAATAAAGGAATCAGACTAGAAATAGCCAGGAATAACAACGTACAAAACGAACAACTTTTAATACCACAAAACTACTTTAATGACCTGATCGGAAAGAGCATTATAAAATGACTAAAAAAGATCAATAGCAAAGCAGGAAACGTGAATCATCTGCGAGCATCCGTAATCGTGAATTGGTTGAAACAGCACAACATCAGAAAAGTCCAATATCTAGCGGGCCATAAGTTTATCAGTTCTACAGAAAAATACAAACAGAACCATCTTGAAAGTCTGCAAGATGCCGTAAACGAGTTTCATCCGTTATCCTAAAAGTCAGTATCAAATAATCACAATAATAATATCTTTGCAGCATGAGTAAAAAAGAAATCTCCATACCAGAAGAAATAATTGCTAATAAAATACACTTGATAAGAGAACAGAAAGTAATGTTGGATAAAGACCTAGCAGAACTTTATCAAGTTGAAACCAAGCAACTCAAACGCCAAGTTAGAAGAAATATAGATCGTTTTCCTGAAGATTTTATGATCGAACTGGATCAAGAAGAGTTTACAAACTTGAGGAGCCAATCTGGCACCTCAAAATGGGGCGGAACAAGATATGCTCCTATGGCTTTTACTGAGCAAGGAGTTGCAATGTTATCAAGTGTTTTAAGTAGCCCAACGGCCATAAAAGTACACATCCAAATCATAAGAGTATTTACCAAGATCCGAGAAGTTCTAAAAAATCATAGCGATTTACTTTTACGAATGGAAAAGCTAGAAAGAAATACCAGTAAACACGATATGCAAATTTCACAGGTTTTTGATCTCATAAAACAGTTGGTAAAACAAGAAGAAGCTCCACGTACACAAATCGGTTACAAAAAAGATAACAAATAAAAAGCCAGAAGATTTCTATGGTCTTGTCGATAGGATGAATCAACCTCTTGACTTTTGCGCATGGTTCAAAGAATATAGTTTACAAAAATGTAAAGACTATATGATCGACATTAGTAAACCAGTTCCATTAACTCACTATAAAAAATATAAATAGAAATGGTAAGCAACACTTCATACATTTGGGCAAAAAAATAAAGTAATAATAGCAAAGTCCTCTGCTGGCGCCAGTCTACAAAGTCGCTAGTGCTAGTTTTTAACTAGTACCGTACTGAGTAAAAACGATGTAATCAATAAAAGGAAAGTCATAAACGGCTTTCCTTTTTTTAGGCGCTAAAATCAAATTAAAAACCGTTCCAATAGTTTTTCCAACACCTCTGTATCTTTTTGAGCCAATTTAGAAGATTTTGCAGCGAGTTGTTCGAGTTTGCTAGGCGTTGCAACTCATCAAAACCGCTACAAAAGTGTTCCAAGGTTGGGACAAGTGCCTTAAATAAAGGGTTCTCCAATAGAAACGGAGGTTTTAAAGAAATATACTTAGAAACTAACTATAGTTATGCTGATGCAAACGGCAACATGACTTAGGATAACAATAAAGGAATCAGACTAGAAATAGCCAGGAATAACAACCTACAAAACGAACAACTTTTAATACCACAAAACTACTTTAATGACCTGATCGGAAAGAGCATTATAAAAAGACTAAAAAAGATCAATAGCAAAGCAGGAAACGTGAATCATCTGCGAGCATCCGTAATCGTGAATTGGTTGAAACAGGACAACATCAGAAAAGTCCAATATCTAGCGGGCCATAAGTTTATCAGTTCTACAGAAAAATACAAACAGAACCATCTTGAAAGTCTGCAAGATGCCGTAAATGAGTTTCATCCATTGAGATAAATACTGAATAAAAGTACTTGATTAGGTACTTTTTATTATCTTTGCTTTATGGAAACAGTAAATTATACAGACTTTCGTTCCAATCTGAAGCATTGGTTTGATAAAGTAGTCAATGATGTAAGCGATATCATTATCAAGCGTAAAAGTGGTAAAGACCTTGTTTTAATATCGTTAGACGAATACAACTCATTAAAGGAAACGACCTATTTGCTAACAGGAAAAAATAGAGATATTTTATTAAACTCTATCAAAGAACTTGAAGCAGGTAAAGGAGTTCAAAAAGGTTTAATAGAATAGATGAAATTAACTTGGTCTACTTCTTCTTGGGAAGATTATTTGTATTGGCAGAAAGTCGATAAGAAAATCGTAAAACGAATTAATGAACTTATTAAAAGTTGTTTGCGAACACCTTTTGAAGGCATAGGAAAACCCGAAGCTTTAAAGGGCGATTTACAGGGTTATTTGTCAAGACGAATAACATCAGAACATCGATTGGTTTACAAATACGAAAAAGAAGAAATCTTGATAGCAGCTTGTCGTTATCATTACGGGAAATAAATCCCACACAAGATAAAGGCCAGATTATTGCCAAAAAAAGGCAAGAATCCTCTGTCTTTTATCCTGTTCCGCGCGCCACCACTTCTATGGTTTTTGGGTCACATTTTTTGTAGCCAACGCACAAACAGCACATTACGTTTTTAAAAAGATTTAGTTGTTTAAAGAAAGTTGTAATCTTAAAAAAGTAAAGAGCTGCGCCAACGCTCAAAAACAAAAAATCTGCCATAAAAACCACCCCAAGCTATGTTACATAATAGAAGTTATGTTCGTACAAACGGAACTCTGCTACCTACAAGCCCCTGCTGGTCCCGGTCTACAAAGTCGCTAGTGCTCGTTTTTAACGAGTACCGTTATGAGTAAAAACGATGTAATCAATAAAAGGAAAGTCAAAAACCACTTTCCTTTTTTTATGCACTAAAATCAAGCTAAAAACCGTTCCACGGCTAGCGCGAGCATCTTGCTCGTGCCCTCAAAGAAAAGTAAACTGATTTTTATCTATTTTTACTGAAAAGAGTTGATGAGCCGAAACTAAAATACATACACGACAATCCTGTTGTATAAGGCTTTGTGACCAACCCAATAGATTGGAAATTGATATAAATTAGATAGTGTGTACGAGCGAGACGCTCGCACCTGCTGGGGAAATAATACCTAAAAATTGAAAAATTCTAAAATAATATACTGCTTACTACTTTTCTGTTTTTTAATATCGTGCAAGACGAACCTAGTTGAGTTTAATAGCGGTAAACCAGATGTCTATAAATCTTTAATTAAAGATTTCGAAGAAAGAGTGTTAAATAAAACACCAAATGACACTTTAAAATTAATAGAAATATTTTCCAATGATAAAATTTTAAATGATGGAACTTTATTTACATTTTATCAATGGAAAAAGTCAGTCGTAGTAGTACCTGACTCTATTTATGATGTTGACTATATTTTAAAAAATGATAGGATCTATTATTGGCAGGACAAGGGAACAAAGAAAAAGCCACAAGATTTCTATGGTCTTGTCGATAGGATGAATCAACATCTTGACTCTTGCGCATGGTTCAAAGAATATAGTTTACAAAAATGCAAAGACTATATGATTGACATTAGTAAACCAATTCCATTAACTTACTATAAAAAAATAAATAGAAATGGTAAGCAACACTACATACATTTGGGCAAAAAAATAAAGTAATAATAGCAAAGTTCCCCTGCTGGTGCGAGCGTCTCGCTCGTGATCTACACGGTAAGAGGCGAGAATAACAATTTAAATAAGGGAGTTAGAGATAGCTTTCCTTTTTCTATCCAATAATCTCAGGGTCAAATAACAGATTTAACCACCTTAGTAACCTCTCTACCAAAGCCCCAGCTGGTGCGAGCGTAATTAGCCGGAACGTCTAGCGCGAGCATCTTGCTCTTGCCCTCAAAGAAAAGTAAACTGATTTTTATCTATTTTTATTAAAAAGAGTTAATGTGCCGAAAGTATAAATTTGCAGATAAATCTGGTGCGTACTTTATAAGCTTTGCTACTGTGAACTGGATAGATGTATTTACTAGAGACACTTACTTTTGGTGTATTATAGCATCGTTAGATTTTTGCAGAAAAAATAAAGGCATGGAGCTTTATGGTTATTGTATCATGCCAAGCCACGTTCATTTAATTTTTCGGTCAGCATTAAACGATCCATCAGGATTAATAAGAGATTTTAAAGGGTTTACTTCAAAGAAAATAGTTAAAATCATTGATGATAATCCACAAGAAAGCCGAAAAGAATGGATGCTCTGGATGTTTGAACGTGCTGGCAAAAAAAATAGCAATGTTACCAATAAACAGTTTTGGCAGCAGGATAATAAACCAATAGAGATTTGGTCATTAAACGTATTTGAGCAGAAACTAAAATACATACACAACAATCCTGTTGTATCAGGCTTTGTGACCAACCCAATAGATTGGAAATTTAGCAGTGCAAGAAATTATGGTAATGATGACCATACCATTTTGGAAATTGATATAAATTAGATAGTGTTTACGAGCGAGACGCTCGCGCCAGCTGGGGAATTTGGAACAGCAGCTAGAACATATAAAAATGCTGTAAATATAAAAGTAAGTAATCCTCAAGCATTAATAGTAGGTTGGAAGAAGTGGAGAGGTATCCCTTACAAGCCAATCGAAGGAGACTTTCATAACTCTCACAATCGAGTTGATGATTGGACTAATAATACACCAGACGAATAATGAAAAAAATATTTTTACTCTTACTCACTTTGATTTTTTGTAGTTGTAATAGTGGTTACGATTATAAGATATCAGATTTAGAAAGTCAAAAGCTCAAATTTGATAAGTTGCCACAAATAGTAAAAGAATTTTTCTTGAGTCCACAAGAATTTGAAAAAGATAAAGGTGGTTATATTGACTTAGCATGTCTAGATCAAAAATGTTATTACAAATTAGAAGTCGTTAAAACAAGTGTTGGCTCTTGGGTTTCTTATGTCAAATTAATTGATGAAAAAACTGGATTATCATATTATATCGATCAAGGAATACCGCAGCCTTATATTATACACAGTGAAAAGCTATATTTGATAAATCAGTTTAATGTTTTTACGACAGTTGAAGATTTTTCTACTTTAGAAATTACCTGCTATAATTTAAAAAGTTAATACCCTGCTGGCACGAGCGTCTCGCTCGTGATCTACACAACAAGAGTTCAAGAATAAAAAAAGAAAAGCTATCAATGGTTTTCCTTTTTTTATGCGTACCCCAGCTGGCGCGAGCGTCACGCTCGTGATCTACAGGTAAGAGTTAAGAATGATAATAGGAAAAAGGGACGTCTAGAAATAGTTTCCCCTTTTTATGTGATAGGCTCACAGCCTTGCTACCAACGAGGCCCCTGCTGGTGCGAGCGTAATTAGCCGGAACGTCTAGCGCGAGCATCTTGCTCGTGCCCTCAAAGAAAAGTAAACTGATTTTATCTATTTTTACTAAAAAGAGTTGATGAGCAGAAACTAAAATACATACACGACAATCCTGTTGTATCAGGCTTTGTGACCAACCCAATAGATTGGAAATTTAGCAGTGCAAGAAATTATGGTAATGATGACCATACCATTTTGGAAATTGATATAAATTAGGTAGTGTGTACGAGCGAGACGCTCGCACCAGCTGGGGTTCCAAGGTTGGGAAAAGTGCCTTAAATAAAGGGTTCTCCAATAGAAACGGAGGTTTTAAAGAAATATACTTAGAAACTAACTATAGTTATGCTGATGCAAACGGCAACATGACTCAGGATAACAATAAAGGAATCAGACTAGAAATAGCCAGGAATAACAACCTACAAAACGAACAACTTTTAATACCACAAAACTACTTTAATGACCTGATCGGAAAGAGCATTATAAAAGACTAAAAAAGATCAATAGCAAAGCAGGAAACGTGAATCATCTGCGAGCGTCTGTAATCGTGAATTGGTTAAAACAGCACAACATCAGAAAAGTCCAATATCTAGCGGGCCATAAGTTTATCAGTTCCACATAAAAATACAAACAGAACCATCTTGAAAGTCCGCAAGATGCCGTAAACGAGTTTCATCCATTATCCTAAAAGTCAGTATCAAATAATCACAATAATAATATCTTTGCAGCATGAGTGAAAAAGAAATCTCCATACCAGAAGAAATAATCGCTAATAAAATATTTTTAGTTAGAGATAAAAAAGTGATGTTGGACAGCAGTCTTGCGGAGCTTTATCAAGTAGAAACAAAACGTTTAAATGAGCAAGTAAAAAGAAATAGTGATCGTTTTCCAGATGATTTTATGTTTCAACTTACTAAAGAAGAATGGACAGACTTGAAGTCGCAAAATGCGACCTCAAGTTGGGGTGGACGACGTAGCGAACCTTTTGTATTTACTGAACATGGAGTTTTAATGCTTTCGAGCGTTTTAAATAGTGAAAGAGCCATTGCTGTAAACATCAAGATCATGAGAGTTTATACAAGAATAAAAGAAATGTTACTTACCAGCAATGATTTATTATTACGAATGGAAAAGTTAGAAAGAAATACCAGTAAACACGATATGCAAATTTCACAGGTTTTTGATCTCATAAAACAGTTGGTAAAACGAGAAGAAGCTCCACGTACACAAATAGGTTATAAAGCAGATAACGAGTAAAAAGCCAACGCACGCCAGCCGCACATGTTTTGGCTGGCTGCCAACGCTCACGCAGCACATTACTTTTTTATAGAAATCTCTAACTATCAGAAAATAGGAAACCATAAAAAAGTAAAGAGCTGCTGCCATTGCGCTCACACCATTCAAAAGCCCCAAGCTATCTTTACATAATAGAAGTTATGTTCGCAAACGACACTTTTTAAGGAACCCCAGCTGGCGCGAGCGTCACGCTCGTGATCTACACAAGAAGAGTAAATAATAAAAGAGGAAAGCTAGCAATGGTTTTCCTTTTTTTACGCGATAAAATCCCCCTGCTGGTGCGAGCGTAATTAGCCGGAACGGCTAGCGCGAGCATCTTGCTCGTGCCCTCAAAGAAAAGTAAACTGATTTTTATCTATTTTTACTAAAAAAAGTTGATGAGCCGAAATTATGAATATGCGGCTAAGAGCAATTGCCTGGTAGACGTGCGCGACACGGCAGACGCCTCTCCTAGAAACATCACCGGTGGCGGCATGTCTGAATGGGAATATTACGGTGGCTTTAAGGACAAACACATCACCAGTGATAAATACATTTATGGCGATCTTAACGGCAACATGACTGCCCTGCTACCAACGAGGCTCTTTTAAAATAGACCGTCACTTATAAGGGACGTAATTCATTTATAGATAGTTAGAAAAATGATTACTTAAATAGTATTTGAATTTACAAAAGGGAAAGCTAGATAGGCTTTCCTTTTGTAGTTTATAAGGAGTTATTTATTTAATGACATAGTGTACAGGCATTTTTTCTATTTTCTTGTATTCTAATTGCTTTTTTTTGTTCAAGTCAATTGGTATATTGGTGTAAATAAATAGGGGTCCTTTCAAATGTTTCAATTGGTGTATTACCGCCTAAACTCATTTGAGGTTTTATTGTGTTATAGGTCATAACAGTTTGATCAAGACACCTATTAAGTTGTTCTCTAGTATTTATTTCTTTATGAAAGAGAAATTCATGTTTGATTGTTTTGTTCATTGCTTCAATCATAGAGTTAGAAAACACTACGTCTTTTTGAGGGATATTATGGTCCATATTAAGCTCGTACCTATCTTTAAAGCTAGCGACTATTTTGTTTACATTTTCAATTCCACCATCGGTAAGAAATTGTAATTGCTGTGGTTTGTATTTTTCAGTAGCATTTTGAATCATAGATTTTATTGCGATAGCAGAGCTGTTATTCTCGACTCTATAACCGAGTATCATTTTAGAGTAGTGATCCATAAGAAAATGAATGTAATGTTTCTTATTATCAGGTGTTTTAAAGATGGTAACATCAGCGCACCAAACTTCATTAGGTGTTGATGTTTTTAAAGGCTGATAATCATCTGATTTTCTTTTTCTAGGACGATTCTTAAAACCAAGTAACCTACAATATTTATAAAAAGTGGTCATACCACATGTTAACTCACCATCTCGAACTGCTTTTAGATAAACAGAAGACTTAGACCAAAATTTATAATTGACATCACTCCTATACTTTTTGATGGTCCGTACCTCAGTAGATAGAAGTTGATGGGAAAACCTACGCACACACCAATTAAAATAAGAAGGTTCACACTTATGAATCACAATAGATTTATAATTTTCAAAAGTGCTTCTGGAAATGTTGAATACTTTTAATGCTTGATTGATAGGGATGTGTTCTCTAACTTTCTCGATGGTATTTACAACCATTTCTTTTTATTCTTTGATGATAGACTTCATTCCTTTGACTTGAGAAATCACTTTATAAAAAGTATCGGCTAGTTTAAAATAGCATTCATTGATCTTTTTTATTTTAAAAGATTGGTTGATCGGCTTGATCAATTCTATTTCTTCCTTAATGATTTTATTAACTTCACAGAATTGATATTTATCATTAGATTCTTGTTTCCATCTAGAAATATTAAAACATGGAATAGCTGCTATTTGTTCATTGGATAATATATGATTTAACAGTCCGTTTCTTGTGATATGTTTTATAGCTGTGTCGTAGGATTTTCTATTGTGATTCATGGAGTGAAAATATAGAAAGTGGCTATAATAAAAAGGGTCATTTGCAACTGCTGCTTTTGAGAATCTACATATTTACAATTATAGTTTCATAGATATTTAGATGTCCGGTATGTAAAATTCTGATTAGTGGATTGTAGTTGCGTTTCATATCAATCAAACTATAAAACTTTATTTAAAAGGTCAAACAATCCTAATGACTTTAAATGTGTTTTTTAAAATAGTGGTTGAATAGTTTAAAAAGAGTAATATCATTTAGAATTGAACCCTCTTAATAACAATTGATTTTGAGATAATTAGGCTAATATCATCTTTCAAAAAGTTTGAACTCTGTCCTCTCGAGGTCACGAATAAATAGTATCATAAGGAAAAACGCCAAGCTCTCTTGAGCGTTTTTTTGTTTATACTATTTTCAAAATGCTGCTTTAAAGGAACCCTTTATAAACTTATTAATAGCTGTTTATTTGCAATCTACCTTCTTTTTATATAGGTGGTTTTGAGATTTGTGACTGCAGTCTAAAACCTTATTGATATTTTATAAAATGTATTTTTAAACCTTCTGTACCTAGAGTTCCGCAAAACTTTTTACATTTATACTCATGATGCAGATGGATCAAGAAATTGTATTAAGGCCTAGGTTTCAAAAAAGCCTTTCTATGACACGAGAAGTGTTTATGGGTTTGTTTGATGCGCTCCATTCCGACAAGCAATATGTGGTAAGTAAGGCAGATGCTCATGTCTTTATACGTATTCCTAAAAACAGATCTCATTTTTGGTCTCCAGAATTACACCTAGAGGTACAGGAGGAAACAGATGATCGCTTACTGCTTAAAGGTTTATATGGTCCTAAACCTACTGTATGGACTATGTTTATGTTTTTGCATTTTCTTGTTGCAGGACTTTTCATCGCTTCCTCGATCTGGTTGTATACCCGATTTACCTTAAAAGATTCTATAAACTTTCCTTTAATATTCATGATTTTAATGCTGCTTATTTGGGTAGTTCTTTACATCTCTGGAAGGATGGGCAGGAAAAAGGGAGAAGATCAAATGAAAGAATTACAACAGTTCTTGGATCGGGTATTAGAGACCGAGGGAGTTTAATAGTGGTGCTTTGGCAACATGACTAAGGGCATTAAAAAAAGTGTCAAACGCAAAAAAGTTCCATAGCGATGATGAAACTTTACAGTTGATTTCTTTGATTGATGCTAGTTGACCGTATAACCCGTAAGACTTTGCACCGTTAAAATTTGTGCACTCTGAGGCACTGGTAGCGCTACTCCTAAAGAAGAAAAATCTTCCAACATATAGTCCAATTGATTTTCAGACTTGATGAGTCCTATATCTTTTGCCCAATAGTTATCAATGACGACAACATCTTGTGACTGTAATAGGGGTACTTGCTGGGTAAATCCAGCAATGCTTAAATCGGTGGTAATAGAAGCGTTGATGATGAGTTGTGAGTGTATCACCTCTGTATAACTCATTCCTTCTACAGTCATTTGGGCTACAGCAGCTTGTTGTATTGTGGTGACCTCATAATTAATATCTAAGTCAAAATTCTGAACGGTTTGTGCTGTTGATCCAGTAGTGCTGTACAGTTCTGTACCTGCACTGGCATTTTGATCGTAAAGAGTACCGTTAGTAATAGTGACAGTAAAGTTGTTCAATCCTTGAAGTCCAAAATCAATAGTTCCATTCCCTATCAATTTTCCCGATACTGCTTGCAATGCACCGCCGCTTAAAATACGTGTCATGAATCCAACAGGTGTTGTGGGGTTTGCTGTTAGCGTATACTCATTTCCAGTTACAGAAGCTACGCTAAGGCTTTCTGAAGAAGTATCTGTTCCTGTTACTATATCATAATCCCAATTGTTTGCGACGGCAAGGGGAAAGTAACTAAAGTCTGTATTAGTTCCACTAGAACCGCCATTATCATCATTAGGATCACAAGAAACTAATGAAATAAGACAAAGTGCAAGTATTGTTTTTTTGAACATAATTATTTTCTTAATGAGTAAATATATTAGAATTATATAGAAGTCTGTTGACTATTGTACATTTTATATTAATGTAAATGATTGATTTACATCATTTACTATATAGGATTATAGGTCACAGGAACCGAGAAAGGAACAGTTACCTTTTCACCTCTCGATTCACCTGGTATCATTTGAGGGAGGCTAAAGATCACTCTTTTTGCTTCTAGAGATAAGAAGGTATTCATTCCTCTAGCCGTTATACTTGCCACATTACCTTCGGTATCAATCGTATAGTAAACATAAGTGCTTACTTTTTCATAAACACCAAAGGTGTTTCCCAGGCCTACATCATAGGTCCTTATGATATGTTCTTGAACCATTTGACTGCTACATTTTTGAATTTCTATTTGTGTCGTCTCTGGGCAGTTTGGAAATCTAGGCTGTTTTTCAACTACTAAATAGCTATCGTCATTCAGTTGTTTGTTATCCTTGTTTTTAAATATTTCAGCTTGTTTTAATCGTATTTCTTCCTGAAACTCTTCTTCAGCGAGGTTAAGAGCTAATAATTGTTCGGCTTTGTTTTTATATAAAGAATAGGCTTTATTTTGATCAATGACGTATTGATAAGCAGCTCTAGCATCTGTAGTTTCTCCGTAAGCGTGATGTATAAACCCTTTTAAATAATATAGTTCTTCTAAATGTTTTTGATCCTTTTCTTGAATCGCTAAGTTGATCGCATCTAAGCCTTTATGGTACTCTGATTCAGATAGGTAGTGCTTAGCTTTTTCATAAGTGGTTCTTTCTGAACCATTTGTTTTTGTTACAACATTCGACTTAGGTTGACAACTGCTCACCAGTAACACCGTAATTATAAAGAGGTAGTATAGATTTTTCATCTAGAAGATTTTATGGTGATAATTTATAATGTACACAAAGCTAATGCTATTCATATAGTATATTTGCCTTTATGGCAGGAAATACCTTTGGTAAGCAATTTACCGTTACAACATATGGAGAATCTCATGGAATCGCGCTAGGTGGCGTTATCGACGGGTGTCCGGCAGGAATAGATATAGACTTAGAGGCAATCCAACTGGATTTAGACCGACGCAAACCCGGTCAAAGCAAGATTGTTACCCAGCGAAAGGAAAGTGATACCGTCACTATCTATTCTGGAATTTTTGAAGGAAAAACTACAGGAACACCTTTAGGGTTTCAAATTGTAAATGAGAATCAAAAATCTAAAGATTATTCTCATATAAAAGAAACCTACCGACCTAGTCATGCCGATAAGGTGTATGATGATAAATATGGTCATCGGGATTACCGCGGGGGTGGGCGCAGCAGTGCTCGTGAAACTGTAAGTAGGGTAGTGGCAGGAGCTATCGCAAAACAATTGCTTTCTCAGATCAAAATAACAGCTTACACCAGTAGTGTAGGAGATCTTTTTATAGATAAACCTTACCAAGAACTCGATTTCTCAGAGATTGAAAACAATGCGGTGCGCTGTCCTGATATCGCTTTCGCGAAAGCGATGGAAGAAAAAATCCTTCAAACCAGAAAAGAAGGTGATACCATAGGAGGAACTATATCCTGTGTGATTCAAGGCCTACCAGCTGGTCTAGGAGAACCTGTATTTGATAAACTGCATGCAGATCTTGGAAAAGCCATGCTTTCTATCAATGCGGTAAAAGGTTTTGAATACGGTAGTGGTTTTGCTGGTACCCAACTCAAAGGAAGCGAGCATAACGATCAATACAATGCAGATGGAACTACCAAAACGAATTTAAGTGGTGGTATTCAAGGCGGTATTTCTAACGGTATGGATGTTTATTTTAGAGTGGCCTTTAAACCTGTAGCGACCATCATGCAATCTCAAGAAACCATAAATTCTAAAGGCGAACTCGTAGAAATGCAAGGAAAAGGAAGGCACGACCCCTGTGTGGTACCTCGAGCAGTGGTGATCGTAGAAGCGATGGCAGCACTCGTACTAGCCGACCACTTTCTAAGAGCGCGTAATTCAAAGTTATCCTATGACGGTTAAAGATTTATTTAGGCTTGTTTTTAAAAGTATAGGGGTTATATGTTTGTTTTACTCATTCATTAGTTTATTTGGGTTGATAGGTCCGTTGATGGATAGCGGAGATGCTAGTAGTCTTTTCGTTTTCGGTGCAGCCGTATTATTAGTGATCATAGCAATTTACTTGGTGTTTTTCATATTTGTTGACAAGCTCATTACCCAATTAAAATTAGATAAAGGATTTGATAATCAGCAAGTCAACTTTGGTACGATAAATACAGGAAAAGTATTTGAAGTGATTCTATTTACTCTTGGAATGATAAATATAATCAACGTCCTACCAGATTTTATACATTGGTTTTTTAAGAAATTTCAAAAAGAGGTATCCCATCAAAGCACAGACATTTTCTCTGGAATGACATCTTATGACCTTACCTATGACCTTATATATTTTGGAGTAGGTTTATCAGTGATTTTACTTAGAAAACAGATTGTCAAGCTGTTACAATAATGGTTGGCGTTATGATTTGATTTTTGAATTAACTTGCGCATAAATTTCTATTTTATTTTAGAAAATAGAAAGCAGAAACACCACAAAAAGATTACCTATATTACGAAAATTAGATTAAAAGAAGACAGGATTACATGAAGAAATTAGCACTACACTGGCAGATATTAATAGGAATGGTTGCAGGAATCCTTTTTGGATTTGCAATGATGCAATTTGATTGGGGAAAAAATTTTGTTGGAGATTGGGTAGAGCCGGTAGGTACCATCTTTGTAAACCTATTAAAACTTATTGCCATCCCTTTAATTCTAGCATCCTTGATCAAGGGAATCTCTGACCTAAAGGACATAGCTAGGTTTAAGAAAATGGGTGTGCGCACCATCATTATTTATATTTGTACGACGGTCGTGGCTATCGTAATAGGCTTAGGTCTGGTCAATTTAATAAAGCCAGGTGTAGGATTACCAGAAGAGACCAAGGAACGAATAAGTGCAGCGTATAGCACCAATGAAAAAATCGCAAAAACTCAAGAGACAGCATCAATGCAAGAAGATCAAGGTCCATTGCAGTTTTTAGTAGATATGGTTCCTGATAATGCACTTTCTGCTATGAGTAATAATTCCTTGATGCTTCAAGTTATTTTCTTTGCTTTGTTTTTAGGGATATCTATGTTACTAGTAGGAGAAAAGAGAGCCAAACCTTTAAAAGACTTTTTTGATAGTCTGAATGATGTGGTACTCAAAATGGTCGATCTGATCATGTTGAGCGCGCCATTTGCCGTTTTTGCATTGCTTGCTACAGTTGTTGTAACTGCCGAAGATCCTGAGATCCTACTTGCATTGCTCAAATATGCTGGAGTGGTCGTTTTAGGATTGGGTTTAATGATAGGTTTTTACTGTTTGATTTTTGCTGTATACGTAAAAAAATCACCTTTGTGGTTTTTGCAACAAATTGCTCCTGCTCAATTACTCGCATTTTCAACAAGTTCCAGCGCAGCTACCTTGCCGGTAACTATGGAACGAGTGGAAGAACACATGGGTGTAGAGAAGGATGTTTCTAGTTTTGTACTTCCAGTAGGAGCGACCATTAATATGGATGGAACCAGTTTATACCAAGCCGTTGCAGCAGTATTCATTATGCAAGTACTATGGCCTGAAGGTTTAGAATTTAGTAATCAAATAACCATAATACTTACCGCTCTAGTAGCTTCCATTGGATCTGCTGCAGTTCCAGGTGCTGGTATGGTTATGTTAGTGATCGTATTAAAGTCAGTTAATTTCCCAGATGATCAACTTCCTCTTGCTCTTGCACTGATTTTTGCTGTAGATAGACCATTAGACATGCTTCGTACCACGGTTAACGTAACTGGAGATGCTACTGTTGCTTCTGTGGTAGCTAAGAGTTTGGGTAAATTTGGCAAGCCTCGTGTAGAGAACTGGGACGATCATCTCGATGAGGTGTCTTCCTAGTGAAGCAGCTTGATGCATGGCTCCCATAGAAACCTATTGTCATATTAAGTATCATGAGGAATGAGAATTGTTTGTTTTTCATTCCGCTTTCGCGAAAGCGAATACAAATCACTGCTTTCATTGATAATATTACATAATATTAACGTAATACATCCTTTTTTCTCCTTAATTTACCACATTAACTAATTTAAAAAACCAAAACATGAACGTTTGTTTTATCATGTATCCTTGGGAAGAAATCAACCCAGAAAGCGATTCTACTTTAACTCTTATTCACGAATGTGTCAAACGAGGACATCGTGTCGCCATAGCTACTCCATCAAATCTTACTATTAGAAATAGCATTGCTTATGCGTTCTCTAAGATGATCAAGAAAACAGATAAAGTGCCTGCACAGCTAAAGTCTTTTTATAAAAACACCATACTTAAAGAAAAAATGTTACCGCTCGCAGGTTTTGACGTGATCATGATGAGAGCAAATCCGCCTTTGGACCCTATTGCTTTAAATTTTCTCGACTCTGTAAAAGATGATGTATTTATTGTCAATGATATTGAAGGCTTGCGCGAGGCTAATAATAAATTGTACACCGCCTGTTTTGATGATCCTAATAACGAAATCATTCCAGCGACTCATGTCTCTAAGAATAAGGAATATTTGAAATCTGTCATCAAGGAAAGTCCTAAGGATAAAATGATCATGAAACCCTTAAACGGTTTTGGAGGTAGTGGCGTGATCATGATTGAAAAAACAGCCATGGGTAATGTCAACTCGCTATTGGACTTTTATATAGATAATAAAGACGGAACCACAAATTATGTCATTCTTCAAGATTATATAGAAGGAGCAGAAAAAGGCGATGCGCGTATTTTATTATTAAATGGAAAACCCATAGGAGCGGTACAACGTGTACCTGGTGCTGAAGACCATCGTTCTAACATAAGCGCTGGTGGCACCTTTAAGAAGCATGCGCTTACAGCAGCAGAGAAAAACCTTTGTAAAAAAATAGGTCCTAAATTAGTCAAAGATGGTTTGTACTTTGTAGGAATAGATGTTATTAATGGAATGCTGGTAGAAGTAAACGTGATGTCTCCAGGAGGCATTACCTATATCAACAAAGCATCTAAAGTAAAGTTACAAGAAAAAGTCATAGACTTTTTTGAAGAAGTAGTAGAAGATCGCATCAAACAACTGGAAAGGCGGAACAAGCTAAAAAGCACCATACTAGATGATTAAACTTTCTATTCGTGAGATCATAACTCGTATTGAAAACCAAGAAAGCTTCCATGCAGTTGCAGAAGATTATTCGTTTTCTATAAAAATTGAAGATTATGTGCCTTATGCTTGTGCGGCGGTTCATGACGGTCATCATTTTTCAAAAGATTTATGGGACAACTGTTTGCATACCGAGTACGATCGCTGGTATGAAGAAGATCCGGGTACAGGTCAGATGATTTCTGGTTTGCCTATTACCTTAATTGCACATGACAGTAGGTTTGAGTACGATTTAAACAGAGCCCCGGAGACGGCTATTTATGACACTGCCTGGGGAAAAACACTTTGGAAGAAACCCTTAAGCCAAGAGAAAAAAGATAGAGCTCATAGAAAACACGATAATTTCTATAAAGTAGTCCTTAGCCTTATTGTTAAATTAGAGGAGCTTTTCGGAAGTAGTGTTTTTTACGATATGCATTCTTATAATTGGAAAAGATGGGATCGAGAAGTACCCGTTTTCAATATAGGAACTACTAATGTAGATGAAGAGAAGTACCGTGCTGAGATCACGCAATGGCAAGATATCTTAGACGATGTTCAATTGCCTATAGAGCAAAAAGTGCATTGTACCATCAATGATGTTTTTAAAGGAAATGGTTACTTTTTAAAATATGTAACTAATAACTCGTTAAACACACTTGTTCTCGCTACAGAAATTTCAAAGATATATGCAGATGAAACTACGGGAAGAATTTTTCCAGAAGTAGTAACAACTGTTCAAGACCTTCTTAAGTATTATATTAAAGCACATGCCCACCGTTTTTATGATAGATACCACACTCCCAAAATATAAGAACATAGATTTGAATACCTATCAAGATGTATTTGATATCGATGCAAATGTTCATAGAATCGTAAAAAACTTAGAGCTTCTAGCCTATATCAATCCGTTGAATATTGCTCAGGAGCGCAAAGAGTTTTTTAAATCTAAATTTACCTACGAGCCCAATTTCAAATACCGCAAGCTTAAGTTCAAGCCCTATAAGTTGCACCGTATGTTTTATAGCCAGCGGCTGGAACGCATACAAGATGAGGATATCAGATCTTTGTATAAAGATGTTATTTACACCTATAGCGGTCTTGTACAATGCATGGAAACGATCAGTGAACCCAACAGCAAGTTTTATTACAACAGCTTGCGCTTTTTTGGAACACCTACAGAGAAGATGGTGGAAAATGCTAAATTCATTCTGCATTTTCAAGAAGAAAAACTTATAGCGCCTAAATACGACGCTGTACTTAGTACTGCCGAAGCCGAAGCTTTTTTTATCAAATATCGAGAGTTGTACGATTTTGATTTTAAAATCAAAACAAGCAGTGCGATGAGTGCTTCAGCTATGGTCTCTAACAAGGATAGAATGCTTATTTTAAAGAAAGGTCACAAGTATTCACAACATGAATTGAACGTGCTGGCACATCACGAAATAGGAGTGCATTTGGTGACCACTTTTAACGCTATAGAGCAGCCGTTATATGTTTTCGGCAATGGATTTCCTAATAATGTAGAAACACAAGAAGGGCTTGCTGTGATGTCTGAATATATGAGTGGTAATTTAACTTTAACAAGATTAAAAGAACTGGCTTATCGTGTCATAGCAACAGATTCCCTGATAAAAGGTTATTCCTTTGCAGATACCTTTGACCTGATACACGGTAAGTACAAACTCGATCGGGAGCGTGCTTTTAACATCACATTACGCATACATCGCGGCGGCGGTTTTACCAAAGACGCGTTGTACCTTTCTGGGCTTAAAAAGGTATACGACCTCTATAAATCTAATGCTAGTATTGACAACATGCTCTTAGGAAAATGTTCTTTAGAATACGATCCTATTATTGAAAAAATGAAGTCCTTAAATTTAGTCTTACCAGCGGCACACAAAGCCAGAAGTTTTGATGAACAGTTGAATACTAATCCTACTATTGATTTTATTTTAGGGCATTTGAAATAGTAGAGAAGAAGTGGCTGTTGTTCCGCTTTCGCGAAAGCTTAACAACAACAATTAATAGCCATATCTTAAGGTAAACTGCTGCTAGAATATGTACTATTGCAATTCCTAAAAACAGACCATGTCAGACTTACGTAAACAATTAGAAGAACGATCAGCAGATACTTGTGAGCTTTGCGCTGCAAAAGATACCTTAGAAATTAAGGTCAGCTTAGATGTATATGAAGTTCCAGACTCTCCTAAAAACGTCAAGGACACGACTATTTTTGCTTGTGAGACCTGTAGAATGCAATTGGAAGGAGAAACAGAAGTAGATCCTAACCACTGGCGTGCGCTTAATGATTCTATGTGGAGTACCGTCCCAGCAGTGCAAGTGGTGGTATACAGAATGCTCGATCAATTGCGAGCTGAAGGCTGGCCAGTAGATCTTATCGACATGATGTATATGGAGGCAGATACAAAACAATGGGCTGAGGATGGAATCCAACGCGGTCCTAAAATCATTCATAAAGATGTGAATGGTAACATTCTTCATAGAGGTGATAGCATTGTAATTATTAAGGATCTCGATGTGAAAGGGTCTAGTCTTATTGCAAAACGAGGTACAGCCGTTCGTAATATTTCTTTAGTTCATGATAATGCAAATCAAATAGAAGGTAGGGTAGGACCTACTCAAGTAGTTTTATTGACCGAGTTTGTAAAGAAAACTTCTAAGGAAGAGTAATCTGTAAGGTATCATTAGGTTTTAAACGGCCGTCAATACTTTAGTTATGAACTGATTTCTTTATGGACATCATGGCAAGATCAAGGTCCTTATGCTTTATTAAATACAAACCTTTGAAGACGTTTTATCAATAGGAATTTAATACAAGCTTTGATCTGAGGGGAGTTTTTTGTTTTCTACCTTAAAAACACTGTCGAAGTTTATTTGTTATGCGATAAAATGTATGGAATGACTCTATATCATGGAGCTAAGAAGTGTGTTTTATTTATAATCCCCTGAGGCAACTGCACCTGCTTTTATTGAAATGAAACACCGATGACGCTCTTTAGAGCACCATGTCTCGATAGGATCTAATTTTGCTGCTCTCGCTTTCCATTAATTCAAGACTTACCGCCATTCTCGTTGCTTTGCTTTTGCTTTAAATAACTTCCTATGGCAGCTCCTATTGCAATTCCAACACCTGTCCCTAAGGCTAAATTTCCGATGGCCAGACCAATGGCCGATCCAAATACCACTCCTAATGAAATTCCTAGAGCTAATTTATTTCCTTTTTTCAATTATTTTTAGACAAATCAATTGTTTTAATAGAGTCGCATGACACAGGTTCTTGTAAATTTCACTCCTCTTTTATAAAAATTTGGTGGACGCGACACAAATCATTTTTTAGCTGCTTGTTATCGGTATAACATAAAATCTATAGTCATCCTTGTCTTTTACGGTAATGAATTGGATACTACTCGTAACGCAAGGCTTCAATAGGGTCGAGCTTTGCTGCTTTTACCGCTGGAATAACACCAGAAGCAAAGGCTATTAAAACAGAAACAATAGTTGCAGCAATAATCGCATTCCACGGGATTTCAAATGGGATTTCAAACCCAGCAGAAACCGCATATCCTATAAGCATTCCTAACAGAATACCTACTATGCTGCCGTACTGACTGATTAAAAAGGTCTCAATAAAAAACTGCCATGAAATCGTGCTGCGTTTAGCACCAAGAGCTTTTCTAACACCTATTTCACGCGTGCGCTCTGTAACAGAAACCAACATGATATTCATCAGTGCTATAGAAGAGCCAAAAATGGTGATCAGACTTATGATAATAGCAGCAATATTTAAAGAAGAAGTTATATCATTCAAATTCCCCATTAGCTGATCGCTTTGTACGATTCCAAAATTATCTTCTTCAATAGGGTTGAGACCTCGGATATTTCGCATTAAAATAATCGCATCGTCTTTTGCCTTTTCTATAAAATTTTGCTCAAATACCTTGACGCTTAAATCATAATTGATATTAGGAGCTGTATAAATACCCCGTGCTGTTTCAATAGGAATAAGGATTCTTAAGTCTACGTTATTACCGAAGGTAGACCCCTTTTCTTCCAGAATACCAATTACTGTAAATTTATTACCTCGTATACTAAGGGTTTTACCTAATGGATTAAAGCCTTGGAATAGATCTTCTTGCATGTCGCTTCCTACCACACAGACTTTAGAATTATTTGAAATATCTAAAGAGGAAAACATACGACCTTCACCGAGTTTGATACCAGCATTCTCTGCATAGTATTCATTGACACCAGCAACGATGACTTCTGGTTTGGTCTTTCTGTCTTCACTTTTTACTTCGGCACTACTAGTGGCTTGAAAAGAAATGCCTACTTGAGTTAATGCGGTCTTATATTTATCTTTAAATTCTCTTACTTGTCGGTAATTGATAATAGGATTCACCTTGGTTCTTTTATTGCCACCACGACTTTGAAAACTACGCGAGTATTGCTGCACATAAAAGGTATTGGTTCCTATTCCTGAGAAACCATTATTTAAAGTGGAAGAAAGTGCATTTACAGCACTTAAAATCCCTACAAGAGCGGTGATTCCTATGGCAATGATAATAATGGTCAGTATGGTACGCAGCAATTGGCCTTTAATGCTTTGTTGTGCGATATTGATATTTTGGCGTAGTAATCCTATCATGGAAAGTAAGACTTGAAAATCGATAGAAAGTTACAAGTTCTTCAGGTAAATTATCTTTTTATTAAAATTACTTTAGGAACAGACGTCGCATAACTGTTTATATTTGCATCCTTAATAAAAATTATGGCACAGAAACCATCCATTCCTAAAGGTACCAGAGATTTTAGTCCGCTAGAAGTACAGCGCAGGCAGTATATCATGAACAAGATCCAGCGTCATTTTGAGCTGTACGGCTTTATGCCTATTGAAACTCCTAGTTTTGAGAATTCTGATACATTGATGGGTAAATACGGTGAAGAAGGTGACCGATTGATATTTAAAATTTTGAATAGTGGGGAATACCTTAAAAAGGCCGATCCAGAACTTTTGGAAACAGGTAAAGAAAATCAACTGACCGCCCAGATTTCTGATAAGGCATTGCGTTACGATCTTACCGTACCTTTTGCACGTTATGTGGTTCAAAATCAAAACGATATTACCTTTCCTTTTAAGAGGTATCAAATGCAAAATGTATGGCGAGCAGATCGCCCACAGAAAGGACGTTTTAGAGAATTTACCCAATGTGATGCAGACGTAGTAGGAAGCAACTCGCTTTTTCAAGAAGTAGAACTCGTACAATTATACGATACTGTTTTTACAGACTTAAAACTGAAGGCTTGCACTATAAAAATCAATAACCGTAAAGTTCTTGCAGGTATTGCTGAGGTAATGGGAGCAGAGGATAAGCTTATAGATTTTACGGTTGCATTAGATAAGCTGGATAAAATCGGAAAGGAAAAGGTACAGGAAGAAATGCTATCCAAAGGAATCAATCAACAAGCCATTGATATTCTGGATCCTGTTTTCTCCCTTTCTGGATCTTATGCAGAAAAGATTGCGAGCATGAAAGAATTGCTCAAAAATTCTGAAATAGGATTAAAAGGAATTGAAGAGCTCGAATTTATCAATACTTCCATTACCCAAATGCCTTTAAAAAGCGCTGTTCTGGATCTTGATATAACGCTTGCTCGGGGTTTGAATTATTACACAGGATGTATTTTTGAGGTCGCTGCTCCAGAAGGAGTTGCTATGGGAAGTGTAGGTGGTGGTGGCCGTTATGATGATTTAACTGGAATCTTTGGATTAAAAGACGTGAGTGGTGTCGGAATCAGTTTTGGACTGGACCGCATTTACTTAGTTTTGGAACAATTAGACCTTTTCCCAGACTCGGTAAGAGCAGGAGTAGAGGTATTGTTTATTAATTTTGGGATGAAAGAAGCGCAGTATTGTTCTTTGTGGTTGTCTCGCTTTCGCGAAAGCGGAATCAAAACAGAACTCTATCCCGATGCTGCAAAAATGAAGAAGCAAATGAGTTATGCAGATCGCAATGCTATTCCTTACGTGATTCTTGCCGGTGAAGATGAAATTACGACAGGAAAACTGAACCTAAAGAATATGGCCAGTGGCGAGCAATCGTTGCTGACCCCCGAAGAGATTATTTCAAAACTGTCTTAGATGCTCCTGAGTATCGATCAGGTATCCTTTTATAAATACCCTACGGGACGCTAATGCTGTTGAAGCAACAATCATATCAATTTGATATGGGCACTTTCAAACCTAAGCATTTGTATAATTAGTATACAACTGCAAGCTCGTTAATCTAATTTATTAGACCTCTATAAATAACAAAAGCCTTTGAAATTATTCAAAGGCTTTTGTAGTTAGGGATTGGAGTGTTTTACTTAATAATCACTTTTCGGGACTGCATACCGTAATTAGTGTCCATAACCATAATGTAGTTACCGCTGGCTATATTTTGAGTACTCACCGAGATGATTCCGCCTTGATCTCTAACATCCCAAGTTTGAACCTGCTGTCCTAACATGTTAGTAAGCCCGATGGATTCCATAGTGATGTTCTGTCCTTTCTTTATGTTTAAAGTATGCATACCGTTAGGAGTGTAGACCACTAAATCGCTTTCTACTAGTGTCACATCTTCATTACTCAAAGTAGAAGGGTCATTGAACACAATAGAATAACGTGTTGAGTTGGTTCCAGCAACTAATCTAGGGCTTGTGTAGTGACCACTCATCAAATCTGTATAAGTTCCTAAGACAGCATCTTTAAGGAAGATTTGCTGCGTTGGTTCTATATTTTTAATCTCATCTAATTTGATGGTCATGTTACCTTCTGCTTGTAATTTTACCATTAACGGCAATTCAATGTTTGAGTTCATAGCATCTATTCCTTGAATGGTTAGATTTTTATTTCCTAAAATGAATGCCATATCTTCCATTTGTTCGTCGATTTGAACACCGTCAAAAGCATGGTCATAGTTCCTACTTGCATTGGGGTCAATAGTCAATAATAGTTGTCTGTGTATGGTACTAGGACTATCAAATCCCAATCTGATTTTAGGTCTTGGATCATTAAAGCTGTTATAGTCTGCATACGCATTGCTTCCAGCATCAGTTCCTGGAGCAGACACAAAAAGGCTGTTTCCAGAAGATTCTGTTACAAACTGTCGTTGATCGTTTCTAAATCTGATCGTACCATTTGTAATTCCAGTAACAAAGAATCCTTGTGCAACCGGCACAAAACGTTCTGGACGTTTGGTAGCAATTCCTCCTTGGTTAACGTCTGGACTAGAAGTTCCTAAAGTTGCATTAGCCACACCACCAGAGAAGTTGTACATCGCATAGCCACCTTGATAGCTAGCAAGGATATGAGTATTACCACCCCAATGTTCCCAAAAATATAAGGTACCGTCTAGGTTAGGGTTATCTGTAATAAATTCATGAGCATCTAAAGCGCTTGGGTATGGATTACCAATTAAGTAATCGTTTCCTGCATTGATAGGGAGATCAATAGCTCCATTGTTAGGTTTCCCTACAAAAACATAGTTTTGTTCTCCAGTTGCACCAGTTCCTTTCATTGTAAATCCTTCACCAGCATTCATAACTCCTGTGGGACCTGTATACTGCCAGTTAGCATATGTGCCACTAGTTAAGTTTCCATATTTGTACAACCATCTTCCAGATATAGTAGCCGCGGTAGCAGCATCTCCTGCTGTACCATTTCTCACACTTGTAGGCGTCCAGTTTAAATCTCTAGGATTATTTACTAGAGTTCCATCTTTGAGAGCGTCAGCTAGGGAAAAACCGTTATTATCATTGTTATTATTAGTAATACTTACCGGAGAAGACCAATAATTATAGTCATATGTGATACCTGTTCCTTGTTGATCTCTTTCTATAAATCCAGTTGTGGTACTTAACAAATCACTGTCTGTAGTTTGAATTAATTGAGATTCTCCCTTAAGATCAATGGAACCTTGAAGATCCAGAACATGAGTAATGGTAAGTCCGTGATCGTTATCTACATTCATTTCGTTACTTTCTACAAATAAGCCTAGTAAGGTTATATCTGAATTTGCAATAGTAACTTCATTGTTAGTTTTTACGATGTTCCAGTCTATATTTTCAACAACTCCATTAATGACACGAGTACTTCCTGGCGTGTATAGCACAGAACCATTTTCCCAACTAGAAGAATTTTCCCAGTCGCCGGTACCTAAGGATTTATATGGTAACGGAGCGGTTTGAGTTCTTAATTCAAAGTAGTTCTCATTTGCCATTCTACCATAGCCTTCATTAACAGATTCGTCATTTAAAGAAGTTCCAATAAAACTGTTCATACTGTAATAAGCAGATAAGGTCGTCCAGTTCAATCCAGCTAGTTCATTTTTAGTAATCGTACTTGGAATGGTTTTACCAGAGACAAGGTTGGCGTTTTCCATCAGCTCTTGGTTCATGATGAATCTGATTTGATTTTCAGTTAAAGCCATATCCCACATTCTGATTTCATCAATTTCTCCATGGAAAAGGTCGTAAGCCATTTCATCTTCGTCTATTCTAGCACCTATTCCTAATAAGTTTCCATCAGGAAGAGGAGCAGAGAGCGTAGCTTCAATGTCCAGAACACCATCAATATAGATTTTTGCAGTACTGCCGTCATAAGAGAAACCTATATGTCTCCATACGCCATCACTTAAAGCTGTATTAGAAACCATTTCTTCTAAAGAGCTACCATTCCATCTTAGTGTTATCCGATTGTCATTTCTAAGAGACAGCTGGTATCCATTACCATTTGCTCTTTTTGCAACGATGGTTCTTTCTGTATTGGCACTGTTTGCACCTTCACTTAAAATCCACGCACTTGCAGAAAAAGTACTTCCCAAGCCTTGAGGATTATCTACGATGATGTGATCATCTACACCGTCAAAAGCGACACTTCTATCATCAAACATCACATCAGAGACAGCAAGAGTGAAATACTTAATTCCATCAAAGTTGTAAGAAGCTCTTTCATATATTCCATCGTTAACGAAGAATCTTGTTTCCAGTCCGGTAGTAAAGTTCTCATCATCTGCTATCATAAGAACATATTTTCTATTTACTGTTAAGGCTGGTAGACCAGCAAAATCAGTGGTAGCTACTCTAAGCTCGGTAGTTGCTATGTCAGTAGGGGTTTGCTCTTCCATCTTCCATACACGGTTCATTCTTGTGATGTTTGTCAATACGGCATTTGAAATACCAACATCGTGATTTATAATTGTGCTGCTGGCATTGAGGTCTTGTCCATTATGACCCCAGAATAAAAAGTCTTTATCATTATCAAAGCTCTGCGCGTTTTGCGTTCCTAAGTCTTCCACGCGATCTAAACCTACAGCTACTATACTCGTTGAGTTTTCACTTTTAGATTGTTTTTGAACTAATTCTGATTTATCATCACGTCCTATTGCTGCAACGTCAAAGTTGAAGTTTGTGTTAGCGGAATAGTTCCACACTGTATTGTCGTCAGAATCAAGGTAATCCCAATCAGCCCTATGATCATCTAAAGTACTTGTAGGATTGTGTAATGACACTCCGTTTTTGATAGCCAGATAAGAATATATTCTTTGTTGTACTAAATTAGATTTTCTATCTCTATAACTAAAAACTTCGGTTATTTCTCCGTTCAAGTGAGTTTCAAATGGTAACCCGTTCAATTGGTAACGTCCGGCACCTATATAAAAAGGTTTGTTGGTAAAGCCATAAAAGTTTAAGGTTTCTCTAGAGATTTGGGTCATACCCGTTTGGTTATCAATTTTACGTCCGTTTAAATAGATTTCTGTTTGATTGTTTGCTGGGTTATTTTTCACATTGAGGATGTGTACATCATCAAATGTTCTAGTAGCGTTAGAGAATGATCTTCCATAACTACCATCTGCTGGGTTTGTTTCAGAAACAGTACCAACACTATGCGAAATAACTTCGTCATCAAATCTTACTGATACGGGGCCCCAACCTAATCCAGAAGGGTCTTTTGCTGGGTTGACAGGAGCGCATTTTGCAGCTAGAAGCATGGTTTCACCTGCTAGTTGTCCCGTCATATCTATCGTACTACGTACAACAATCCAGTAATCGTTAGAGTTATAACCTCCTTTACCTCTTAAGTGTTGTTGTTGAGATCTATCAAAAGCAACAGTTGCGTTAAAGTTGATATTGTTAGTCGTATTATTAGCATATACAGGAGCATTTGCAGGTATTTCAAAAGCATCGTTATCTAGTGCTTGATCTTCCCACAATGGCAATAATGTTCCATCAGTGGATGGAATATCTTGAGATCTCAACCAAAGTGTCAAATTATCATTTACATCAGCTGGTCCATCAGGAGCATTATCAGGGATTATTTTTCTACCAGTGATAATAATGTTGTCAAATAAAGCACCATCATCTGTAGGAGTTGACCCATTGCTGGCAAAAGCAATTCGCAATCTTAGGTTGGCATTGTTTTCAGTAGAGTTAGGTAAGACATGTGTAGCTTCTTCAAACCTACTTAGGGATGCAGTTAAATTGGAGTTGTCTCCGGTCCATGCATCGGCATTGTTAGCAAATCCATCTACGTCTGTAGAATTATACCAATTTACACCAGAAGTATCAGAACCTAAGGTGATCCAAGTACTACCGCCGTCATCACTGTATTGAACTCTCATACCATCTTTATTATCATTGGTATTGGTTCTAAAATCTATATAAAACTTAAGGTCGGTATATCCTAAGGTAGAAATGATAGGACTGGTCACCGTTGCAGATGCATTGGCTGGATAATTGTTCCAGTTATTAGTATACCAATAGTCTCCTTCTCCTTTTTCGTTAGTTACAGTTCCCAAACTAAATTGAAAACCGCCTGTTGTGGAAGGACTCCATCCAGAAGCGCCACCATCAAAATTTTCAAAGTATAAGGTAGATATTGATCCAGCCGAAACCGCCGTAATATCAAAATTATAGTTCGTCTCATCTGCATCATTTGAAGTAAAACTAATCACAGCATTACTGGTCCCAGTAGTAGCACGTGAAAATTCTACGGTAAAGGTATCTGAACTTCCAGGAGCAATAGTTGCGGCAGGTTGATCGGTAATGCTAAAGTCTCCAGCGTTTGTTCCAGTTATATTAATAGGAGTACCTGTAAGATCTAAATTTGCAGTTCCCGTATTCTCTATAGTGTAGGTGACTGCAATACTTGTAGTTCCGTCGGCTGTACCAAGATTAGTAGCATCAGCACTACTAGGAGTGGTGTCGTTATCAGAAATAATAACTCCATTTCCTAAAACAGCCACTTCTGGCGCAGCAGCACCACAGCCACCGCCATATACATTAAAGTTAAAATAGTCGCCACTTTGACCACTGTTTAAACCAGTACTAAGGACTACGTTTCCTCCTGAAGTTATAGTAGCGGTACCACCGCTATCCCAGCCATCGTTTGGGCTATCATATAATCTAGCTCTATAGTTGTTACCGTCTGGTAAACAACCTAAATCAATAGTAGCGTAATAGGCAACCGCAGATCCAGTATAACACTGAGCAGGATTACAATATCGAGCTATCTCAGTTCCAGAGGGGTTATAGATTAAAATATAGTTTTCACCAGAATAAGACGGCCAACTTATATCTAAATTAACTTGACTAGTTTGTGCGATGCTCGAAAAGGAATATAATGCAACAAATGTGAACATTATCATTTTCCAATGGTGGGAAAGAGTAGTTTTTTTCATGAGCCTTTTTATTATTTGTTCAGGTACACGAATATAAAGGTCGTTCATCGTCAAAAAAGGTATTTTAACAATATAATCGCCGAACAACGTTGTTATTATGCATTTCATGGAATATTTACCGTTTTAGGAGAATATTTTAAAAATATATATATGTTTTTAAACGATTATTTTATACGTATTAGCATCATTTTTAACATATGTTAATTAATAAAATCAGTTGTCAGTGTTCAAGAATACCCTTATATTTCCTATGCTAGCAATTGAAGCATGAAAAAAGAGAAAGTAACCCTAAAACAACTGGCAGATTTGTTGAATTATTCGATTTCGACTATTTCAAAAGCCTTAAATAACAGTGAAGAAATTAACAGCGATACAAAGCTTAAGATAATCGAGGCTGCAAGGGAGTTAGGCTATAAGTTTTCACAAACGTCCTTAAAGACAAATAAAACTATAGTTGTGATAATTCCAGACATTAGGAATGACTTTTTTGCACAGGTTTTAAATGGTTTGGAAGTAGCAGCTACAGAAAATAATTTTAAAATCATTACGGGCTTTTCAAATGAATCCTATGATAAAGAAGTTGCCTATTTATCTGCTTTAAATAAAGAATCTATTGATGGTTTTATAATAGCTGCCGCAAGGGAAACCCAACAAGTTGAAAAATATAAGCATTTTGAAGAACTTATAGATTTGGGTATTCCTTTAGTCATGTTTGATCGTGTCATAGACGAATTGGAATGTGATAAGATAGTTAATGATGATTATCAATCTGGTCAAAGAGCTTTTGATTTCTTATTAGAAAGTGGTGATAGAACTATTTGTATGGCCAGTACTATAAGTTTATTAAGTGTCGGCAAATTAAGAGAAAAAGGTATTAGAGCCAGTGTAGAAATGAATGAAGATGTAAGCTTCCTAGTTATTACAGCATCTGACGAAGAGGAATATTCTAGAAAAATAGAAAAGGCTTTAAAATTTGATGGTATTCAGTCTATTATAGCATTAGATCAAATAGCAGGAGTCTTGGCATTAAATAAAGCACACGAATTGCATATCAAAATACCTGAAGAATTACAGCTTATATGTTATTCTGACGGACTTTTATCTAATTATTCCTTTCCAAAAATGTCTGTTATTGATCAACAGGCTCTAGAAATAGGGAAGAAGGCGTTCATCAGGATGTTGAACCTCATTAATAACACAGATAAAATAAAGGTAACACGTGTACATACCTTGAAATCGTCACTAATTAAAAGAGGAACTACTAGATAATAAAAAAGCTCTTACTGTAAAGTAAGAGCTTTGTAGCGTGGGGCGGGCACGATCCGCCGACCTCAGCATTATGAGTGCTGCGCTCTAACCAACTGAGCTACCACGCCATTTAGGTAATATTCTTTGTTGTTTAGCGGCTGCAAATATACATCTATTTATTTTTTTATTCCAAACCTTACTCATTATTAATTTTGATTAATTTTCTTTTTTCAGGAATGAAATTAAACCTTATATTGCCGTCAAAGTTTATTAAATGCAAGACCCAATCAAATTTGACCTTGAATTTCCAATTCAAGCATCACCGACTTTGTTATATCAACATATTGCAACGCCATCTGGAATGTCAGAATGGTTTGCTGACAATGTAAATAGTCGTGGCGAGTATTTCCGATTTATTTGGGATGGACAGGAAGAGAAAGCAAAAATCCTTAAACGCGTCTCTGGAGAAAGAGCCCGTTTTCAATGGGATTATGATGAGGACACTAAAAAATATTTTGAAATTAGAATTCAGGTAGATGAAATTACTAAAGATGTCTCTTTAATGATTTCAGATTTTGGTGATGATGAAGATGAGGTAGAAGAACAAAAAATGTTTTGGGAAAACCAAATAGGAGCACTAAAAAAAGTCCTAGGTTCTAGATAAAACCCTAATTAATATTTAATTTTGAGCCCTGAAATTACAGGGCTTTTTTTATGGTGATAATTAATAGAGAATTTTTAGAAGAACAGAATGCTGTTATCCCTTACGATAACAGGGGAACCTTTTATGGTGATGGAGTTTTTGAAACTTTGAGGTGTTATAAAGGTAAAGCATTACTCTTTGAAGAACATTATTTTAGGTTGATGTCAAGTATGCGTATATTACGCATGGATATCCCTCAATTTTTCACTCCAGAATTCCTTGAGGATAGCATTCATCAGTTACTTAACAAGGAAGGTTTAGATAAAAATCATGCCAGGATAAGGATTAGTGTTTGGAGAAAATCAGGAGGTTTATATACGCCAAATGATTTATCAGTGAACTACTCGATTTCTTGTTCTAGTCTGGAGGGTGCTTTTGAAAATGTGTCCAAGAAAGAAGTTGATCTGTTCAAAGATCATTTTGTTTATGCTTCTTTATTAAGCACTTTAAAGACCACTAATAAAGCGGTAAACATTCTTGCAGGTATTTATGCTAGCGAAAATGATTATGATGATTTATTATTGCTCAATCAAGATAAGATGGTTGTCGAGGCTATTTCAGGAAACGTGTTTTTACGTAAAGGCGATGAGATCAAAACGCCACCTATTGATGACGGCTGTTTGAATGGTGTTATGAGAACTCATATTATCAAGCAATTTAAAAAGATGCTCAACTATAATTTTGTAGAGGAAACCATCACACCTTTTGAATTGCAAAGAGCAGATGAAATCTTTGTTACTAATATGATAAGAGGTGTTCAAAGTGTTACTAAATACCGTAAAAAGAGTTACTCTGATGAGACTGCAAATGAGTTGATAGAATTGCTTAATGACACCTTTTTTGATTAGTTATAAGAAGGGTTCTCTGGAGCATTAGACCATAACTCGTAGTCACCACCTAAATATTTCATTTTCTTTTTCCAAATATCATGCATATTATTTGATAGAAGGTTTTTACTATCCGTGTTTTCCACGACTACCCAAGAATTAGATTCTAACTCATTCTCTAGTTGATGGCGTTCCCATCCAGAGTACCCTAAAAAGAATTTGATTTCTTCTCCGGTAATTTTTCCTTTACGAAGTAAATCACTTACTGCATGAAAGTCTCCACCCCAATAAATACCATCTTCAATTAAGTGGGAGTCTGGAATAAGATCTGGTATATTGTGAAGAAAATAAAGGTTATCTGTTTCTACTGGACCGCCTTGGTACACCTCTAATTGTAAAGTGATTTCAGGTATCAATTGATCTAATGTACAGTCTAGGGGTTTGTTGAGAATGAAACCTACAGCACCTTCTTTATTAAATTCAGTAAGTAAAACCACAGAGCGTGAGAAGGAATCGTCTCCTATTATGGAAGGTTCGGAAACTAAAAGACTTCCTTTTTCTGGCGCTACATTTTTCATAAACTGTTCTTATCACCTTAAACTTAGTAAAAATTAATGAATATCACACTAGTTTTAAGAGAATAGCAAAAGGATCAGATAAAATACTTAGATAAAAGCAATAAAAAAAGTCCCAATCTTAAACGAGTTAAGTTAGGACTTCTAATGGTTTAAACTAATCTAAATTAGTTTACAGCTTTTTGTAAATCGCTACCTGCTTTGAATTTTACAACTTTTTTTGCAGCAATTTTGATAGTCTTACCAGTTTGTGGGTTTCTACCTTCACGAGCAGCTCTTTTAGAAACTGAGAAAGATCCGAATCCTACTAAGGATACTCTATCTCCTTTTTTAAGAGAACCTTCTACATTTCCTAAGAAAGATTCTAATGCTTTTTTAGCTGCTGCTTTTGAAATTCCAGCATGCTCTGCCATTCCTTCGATTAAATCTGTTTTGTTCATAATTGAATTTAAATTAATGTTGGTTAAACTAAAACGTTGAACAAATTTATACGGAATATGCGACCACACAAGGATTACAGTGTAAATCTCAACAATTTGTTCATAAAACCGATAAATTGTTAATAACTATAAGCCTTTCAAGGAGATTTCTCCTTAAGCCTCGTCAAATCTAGCATCTGGAACAAACGTATATCCATTCAATAGATCTTTTATTTTCATGCGTTTTTTATTAGGTAATTGGAGTTCTTCGATTTGTATCATGTTTTTACCACAGGCAACAATCATCTCCCCGTTTTCTATAACAAAACTTCCGGGTTTCATTTTGTGATGTTTTTCAACGACTTTACTTTTGTGAATTTTCACAACCATTTGCTCTTTATTATATAAAAAAGCTTTTGCTACTGGATAAGGATACAATCCTCTTATTAGTGCGTCAACTGTCACCGCATTTTTTGTAAAATCGATGAATGTGTTTTCACTATTGAGTTTGGGAGCTTCTTTTAGATCCGTATTATCTTTTTGTAGGGAGGTAGTAACTGTGCCCGCAGCGATACTATTAACGGTTTCCAAACTCAGTTGTGCTCCAATAGACATTAGTCTTGTATAAAGTGTTCCTACGTCTTCTAATGGATCAATAGGAGTCTCTTTGTTGGAGATAATAGCGCCAGTGTCAATTTTATCATCTATAAAGAATGTTGTTACACCAGTTGCTCTTTCTTGATTTATAATTGCCCAATTGATAGGGGCTGCCCCCCTGTATTGTGGCAATAGGCTTGCGTGGAGATTAAATGTACCTAAAGGAGGCATCTTCCATACGGCTTCTGGTAGCATTCTAAAGGCTACGATAACCTGCACATCTGCTTTAAATGAAGCTAGCTCCTTTAAGAATTCGTCTGCTTTTAAGTTTTTAGGTTGCAAAACGGGAAGATCATGTGCTACAGCATATTTTTTTACATCACTCTCATTAATTTTCCTTCCTCTTCCCGCAGGTTTGTCTGGAGCTGTTACCACAGCCGCTATTTCATGATGTGATTTTTGCAATGTATCCAATACGCCAGTGGCAAATTCTGGTGTACCGAAGAATACTATCTTTAAGGACTTATTCATTGATTTTATATTTATTATGGCTAGTTAAAATAACTTTCTTTTGTTCTAATAATGTTTTTAGATGTGCGACCACCACATCTTTATGTTCATTTATTCTTTTACAGATCTCTTGACTATCAAAGGGCTGCTTGCGTAATAGGGTGATAATTTGTCCTGAGGTAGTTCTAACTACTGCGCTCAAACAGTTGCTACAATGGCCACAATCGGTGTCAGTTTTTTCGTCAAAATATTCCAATATCATTCTATTGATACAAGTGGTTGTATTGGTTACCAGCTGTACTAATGACTTTAGTTTATTAAGCCTCAGCGTATTCTGTCGTTCTAGTTCTCTTGAGAATCTATTGATGGTACGATCATCATCTCTAGGAACTAAATAGGTGATTTGTAAATCTGTATTGGTAATAGTAGCTTCTATCAATTCTTGATCGTGCAGCAACTGCAGTGCTTCATTTACTTCTTCTTCACTCGTATTACTTCGTGTAGCGATCAAAGCTGTATTGATTTGTAGCACGTGATTTTTACTGCTTCCATAAGTGCGCAAGATGGCCTGTATAATTGCATTGACAACAGGTCTATTTTGGGCAAAGGAAATGATTCTTGTTCCGCTTTCGCGAAAGCTGACACTACAACGTCTATGATAACCTTGTGCAAGACTGATCACACTAAATCTGTCTAAGGCGTTAAGGGCGCTGTATGCTTGCATACCGTTTAATTGATAGGTGGCGCAAAATTTTGAAAAGGAAAGAGGATGAGTTTGCTCTTCTCCTTCACCTATGGCTATTCTCAAATAATTAGATAATTTGCGATAGATAAATTTGAGATAATCTGCCGTAGGTTGTGATTTCACAAACTGATTGTACGCATGTTCAATATCATTGCGATTGTAAATAAAATAAGCAATACTGTCATCACCATCCCTACCGGCTCTTCCAGTTTCTTGATAGTAACTCTCAACGCTGTCAGGTAATTGCATGTGAACGACGCTACGCACATCTGGCTTATCGATCCCCATACCAAATGCATTTGTAGCTACCATCACCTGTATTTTATTATTCATCCAGGATTGCGCAGTACGGGTTCGTATTTTATTAGAAAGGCCACCGTGATAGAATCCTGAAGTAATTTGAGCTTGCTGAAGGAGTAAAGTGAATTCTACGGCATTCTTTCTACTTCTTACATAGGTGATACTGCTACCGGGATAAACCGTGTAAAAATGACGTAGTGCTTGTCGTTTATCTCCAGTGTTTTCTATTTTGTAATGAATGTTGGAACGCTCATAACTAGACTTGAATACTTGTGCATCTTCCAGTTCCAAGACGGTGACTATATCTTCTTGTACCGCTTGGGTTGCTGTCGCTGTAACCGCAATTATAGGAACTCGAGGATGCAACTCTTTTAACGTAATGATCTGTCGGTAGGCAGGTCTAAAATCATGGCCCCATTCACTGATGCAATGTGCTTCATCAATAGCGATCAGATTGACATTCATTTTAAGAATACGTTCCTTAACTAACGCTTGTTGCAATCGCTCTGGACTCAAATACAGAAAATCATAATTTCCATAAATACAATTATCCAGTACATCATCTAGTTCTTGGTAAGAAATACCTCCAGTGATTCCTACCGCTTTGATATTTCGCTTTTTAAGTTGGTCGACTTGATCTTTAATCAAAGCAACCAGCGGAGATATGACAATGCAGATACCTGGAAGTTGTATACCTGGAATTTGATAACATACAGATTTTCCTCCACCAGTAGGTAATAAGGCAAGAGTATCCCTACCTTCTAATACACTGGAAATAATCTCCTGTTGTAAAGGTCTGAATTGGTCAAAACCATAAACGGTTTTTAATATGTTTAAGGATCTATTTATCAATACTATAAATGATCGTTAATAAAAGTAAGACGATTTTCTACATCAAGTTTAGGAATAGGAATAGGAGTGTAGCCTAACTTGCTATAAAAGCTATGGAGAATATCTCCTAAAACTACTGCTTGCTCATAACTCTCATAACGTTCACTGTCACTCTCGTATATTTCCTCCCACGGTGGTAAAAAGAAGACTAAATCGTACTGGTGTTCTTCACTAGCCTTGATAAATTCTGCTGGAATATCATCCCCTGTAAACACGTGATAGGCAGGAATGTCTGGAATACCTCTGTCATAAAAATGGATTCCTTCTGTCGCTTTATTGAATTGTAAAATACGACCAGCAAGCAATTCATTGCTAAAAGCAAACGGGTCGGTTAGAAAAAGTTGCGCTATGCCTTGCTGTTTTGCTTTTGCAGTTACTTCCCTAGAGATTTCATGATGTACGTTAAAGCCATTTTTTTCAATAGCCTTTAGAACACTAGTTTTTCCCGATCCAGGACCACCGATGATTAAAATTCTTTTGATTTTTTTCATAACAGTACAAAATAACTAAATCTATCAATAGCAATCGAGGCTATGATGAATTATATTTGCATCTACAGTATGGAAAATAAAAATTCAGAAGAGTTTTACGCAAAACTAAAGATTCAGCTGGCAGACACGAGTTCATGGCCTTCTAAGTATTTGTATAAATTCATAGTCCCAACGCAAGGAACACAAATCTCAGAGATAGAAACGCTTTTTGATAATACAGGAGCGGTAATAACGACAAAGGAATCCAGTAAAGGAAAATACACCAGTGTTTCTATACTAGTAAACATGAAAAACCCTGACAAAGTGATCGCTAAATATAAAGAGGTCAGTAAAGTTAAAGGAGTTATCTCTCTTTAATAGATTATTTATTCTATTTTGTGTATTTTGCAACACTTCACATTAAGTAATACCATTTCAATTTGATATCATCATTAGAATACAATACAGAGCGCAACCAGCTTGTTATACCAGAATATGGAAGACATATTCAAAAGTTAGTGGAACATTGCAGAGCCTTAGAAACTAAGGAAGAACGCAATAAGATGTCTACCGCTATTATAGGTGTGATGGGTAATTTAAATCCACATTTAAGAGATGTTGCCGACTTTCAACACAAACTATGGGATCAATTATTTGTTATCGCAAATTTTGATTTAGACGTAGATTCCCCATATCCTATTCCTGATAGAGAAGAGCTTGCGGCCAGACCAGCAAGAATGTCTTACCCTCAAAAAAGACCTCGTTACCGATTTTATGGAAATAATATCCAGGGAATGATCAATGTTGCTCTAGGATGGGAAAAGGGAGAGAAAAGAGAAGCTCTCGCTTATATTATCGCAAACCACATGAAGAAATCGTTCCTAAATTGGAATAAAGACTCTGTAGATGATGCGGTTATTTTTAAGCACCTCTTTGAATTAAGCGAAGGGGAGATCAACCTTGCTGCAAAAGAAGAAGACCTTTTAGAGTCTAAGGCGCTGATTTATCGCAATACAAGTACGAGCCGTTCTAATACCAATAACAATAACAATAAGCGCCAGCAAGGTAAAAAGAACACAAGAAGTAGTAGTAATAGCAATAATAATAGCAATAGCAATAGCAACAGAAGGAGAAGGAATTAAGTTTCTTTTTTTTTAAACTTCATAAAAAGTCCCATTTTAGTTATAAAATGGGACTTTTACTTTGTAATAAGTATGCTAGATTAAATAGATTTTCTAGTATCTTCAGAGTTCATTCTCCAAGCATCTAACATCCATGAAGTAGTTTCTAATTCCCGTATATAAGCACCTATTAAATCAATCGTACCCTCATCATCACAGTCTCCAGCTGTTGCTACAACTTTTGACATTTGAGAAAGAAGACTACCATGATCTTCTATTAGATTATTCACCATTTCTATATCAGATAATTCTGACTTGGTTTCCTTTATATTAGAAAGTTTTAAATAATCACTATAATTGGATGTAGGTTGGTATCTTAAAGTTAAAATACGCTCTGCAATTTCATCAATTTTTATAATGGCATCGTCATACATTTCTTCAAATTTAATATGTAAATCGAAGAATGATTTTCCTACAATATTCCAATGGTAATTTCTTAATTTTTGATAGTATAAATGATAATCAGCTAATAGAATATTAAGTTCCTTACTGGTGTGTTTTGCTTTTTCTAAATCGAAGTTTAAGTAATTCATTATTTTGATGTTTTTTGTTTGTCTTTGATTGTTGTCTTTTCTAAATCAAGATCCCTGTGTTCCACATTTCGATCACCGAAACTGGTCAATGGTTGATCATCCGTCTTTCTTTCAAATTTCTTTTCCATGCTTAAAGGTAACAATACATACTTCCATACTTTAAGAAATTGAAGTTAAACTATGTTTATAAAATCACAAATAAATAGGGTAAATCCTGATATAGTGTGAATCTATCAGCTAAAAGGAAATTATTTAACAACAAAAAAGCTTTCAAAACTCTTGTCTTCTAGTTGCATCCAGAGCAGCGGTGCAAAGCCTCTGTCTAAGCTTTCCCAAGTAAGTAATAGAACTTGATGGAAGGTATAGGATGCAGGTAATTCCTGTGGTGTCATTTTCCACGCATATTTTTCTGGAAGGAAATAGGTGTTTTCAGTTTCCGCTTTCGCGAAAGCGGAACTCTTATAATAATAACCGACAATACTCGATTTATGAATGTACTTAAATTTATGATCCCATAATTGATGTGGTATGAATACATGTGCCAAAAAACAAACGCGTTGTTTGATATTTTCTACAGCAATATCATGACTCTTTAATAGCTCCACAGCTTCTGCAGTGTAGAGCAATGGTAGTTGATGGTTTTTAAGATGCTCTAATTTCCTTACCAGATGATCCCTGCCGTTGGGACCTTGATATTTGTTGAGCTCTTGAAGGACAGTTGATTTCTCCGTACTTGTGATTGTAGGATTATAAATGTAAAATTTATAAACCAATTCTATATGTAAAGTGGAGTTAGAACGTTGATCCTTGATGATATAGTCCAACTCACCCATGGTTACTTTTCCTTTAAATACTTGAATATTAGATAGTAATAATTGATAGTTATTGGATTGCTCTACACAAAACTTGAAAAAGTATTCGGCTCTTTTACCCAATAAAGTTCCTTGAGGTATCATGGGTAGGTCTAATGATTCTTGATGCTCTAGATGATCAAAATTAAAATTTGATAATCCAAATTGTTCTAATCCTAGTAACTTTCCAGACCACAAGCTTGCTGTTTTATAAAAAGCTTTAAAACGTGCAAAGTTACTCTCCATGAATTTATAGTTAACGGGATTGGCTTTTTAGGAAAGCACCAGCAGCCGGACCTAAGTTAAATAATACATCGAGACCACTTAGAGGTTGCGTAAAACCATGCTTTTCTTGAAACACTTGTATATATTGGGTTAAACACATCACAGGTTTGTCTTTAGCATCAATTAATCGCTTTGCTAGTGGATCGTTTTGATATTGTTGAGTCCTCTTTATTTCTCTATGCAGTTGCAAGTGTTCTAACAAAAAATAAAGTGTTTTAATATTCCATTCCATTAAAGAAGTTGGAATGTCTTTAAAAAGCATCTCGAGGTCATCTTGATAATATTCAAAGTAAGGACTACTGTAATAAGCACTTTTAATACTTTTTAAATGAGTGGTTGCCCAATTTTGTGAATGATCTATTTCAATAGAATGATAGGGTACAGACCCCCCTTTTTTTTGATGTATGATAGGAATGTTAAGCGCAAGTTTACCATTTGCTGCAGCGATGTAAGTTCTATTGCGATAGGTCTGTTTAACATAACTATCTTGGGTTTCTAATACAAGGCTAGAAGATTTATGGATATGAACGAGTGCTATCACATCCACAAAATACGATGGATGAATAATGATTCCATTCATAATTTATTTACTTCTTCCTTTTAAAATTCTTTTTACTATAAAATATCCAGCCACAACAACAAGAAAATAAACTAAGTAGGAAGTAGGTTGTCCAGATCCGTTTACGGTGGTAAACATTCTTTCGAACCTAAAACCACTAGGAAATGATTTATTAGTATCATAACTCATCCATACAAATACAGGTTTACCAACTACGTGATTAAAGGGTACATAACCCCAAAACCTGCTGTCTAAACTGTTGTCGCGATTATCCCCCATAAGCCAGTAGTAATCCTGCTTAAAGGTGTAAGAGGTGAGTGGTGCGCCATTTAATAAAACCTGATTTCCTTTTAATGTAACATCATTAAATGTATCCATTTCACTGCCTTCATAAACTTCGATAATTCTTTCGAAATAAGGGATGTTCTTATAATCTATGTCTGTGGTCATTCCTTCGGCAGGAATTAAGAAAGGATCTCTATCATCTGCATTATTAGATGTTCTCCCGTCATACGGAAAAACATTAGGTCTCATGTATAAGGAATTTTCATCCTCTAGGTCTCTTAAAGCCATACTCATAGGCCTTCCTATGTCTCTGTTTTGCCGTTCTACATTGATAACATGTCCAGAAGCTTTTATTTTTTCTATAGCTTCTTCTGTAGCAGCCTTCACAAAAAAGGCTGGCCTACCCGTTTTTAAATGAGAACCGAATTGAAACCCATCGGTAATGTCATAGGTAAAGAAAAACTCTTCTCTTGTCAATTTACTCCCATCAGGGAAAATCATTTCTTGATCTGTCTGAGATACAGCATCGGTTTCTAAGACATAAGAATGCTGAGGCTTTGCACGTTCAGGAAGTATTAATTTTTCTCCATTGATAAAGATATCTCCATCTCTCATAGACATGGTATCCCCAGCGATGGCTACACATCTCTTTACATAGTTGGACTTTTTATCAATAGGCTTGTAATGAAATTTACCATCATCATTAGGGTACGAATTAATGGTGTCTGTAGGATAGTTAAAAACGACTATGTCATTGCGTTCTATTTTTTGAAAGCCAGGAATTCTCGCATAAGGCAGTTGGGGTCTGGCTAGATAGCTCTTTACACCCAAAATAGGAATGGTATCATGAACCATAGGAGCAGCGATAGGTGTCATAGGTAATCTTGCACCATAATGAAACTTACTGACAAAAAGGAAATCTCCAGTAAGCAAAGTTTTTTCTAACGAGGAAGTAGGAATAATAAAAGGTTGCATCACATAAGTATGTACAATGGTAGCAGCTATAACAGCAAACAGAATAGAATTGGTCCATTCTCCTGCAGCCGTTCTAGGATTTAATTCTCTGTTTTTTATGTGATTTAATACCTGCGTATAATTGATGTAATAGCTATAGAAACCTAAGCTACTAACACCTAAAATAGTATCTAATCTTTTATTGTAACCGAAGGATCTCAGTGTATCTACCCAGATGACGATAAACATCATGATATTTACCACCGGTAGGAACAATAAAATGGTCCACCACCAAGGTCTGTTCATTATTTTCATCAAAATAACCGCATTAATAACAGGAACAAATGCTTGCCATGCCTCGTAACCAGCAGCTACGTACATTTTCCAAGTTCCTAATCCATGTACCAGCTGGATTATTAAAAATACGATTAACCATTCTGTCCAGTTCATAATTGATATGTTGTAATGTGATAAAAGTGTTTAGGTTGTGTTACAATCCTAATACATCTTTCATCGTGTATATTCCTTTTTTATTAGTAATCCACTCTGCGGCAATGATACTTCCTAGTGCAAACCCATCCCTAGTTTGTGCCGTATGAATAATTTCTATGCGATCTATTTCATTTTGATAGGTAACACTATGTGTTCCTTTTACATCATTCTCTCTCACGGCTTCAATAGGTACAGAGTTGCTTTTTAACGTATGACCCAAATGCCAATTTTCTTTCCCTGCGCTTTCTGAAAGTCCATCAAATAAAGTAATAGCAGTGCCGCTAGGGGCATCTTTCTTTTCTGTATGATGAATTTCCTTCATTTTTACATCATATTCTTTAAACGAACTCATCATTTGAGCTAATTTCTTATTGAGCTCAAAGAATATATTCACTCCTAGACTAAAATTTGAAGCATATACCAAACTGGATTTATGTTTAGAAACCAGCTTTGTAATATCAGGAAGATGCTTATTCCATCCAGTGGTACCGCATACTATTGGTATTTGAGTTGGAATCAAATATCTTAAATTTCCCATGACACTTTCGGGACTTGTAAATTCAATAATTACATCGGCTTTTGTAATTTCTTCCATGGAATCGTTGCGACCTACTCTAGTAACCACATTATGACCGCGTTCTAGTGCTATTTTTTCAATAGCCTTGCCCATTTTACCATATCCTAATAATGCTATTTTCATATTAAAAAGTGTAGCTTAAATTAAAGCCGTAGGTATTGCCAATGGCCAGAGTATTATAATCCATATAAGGTAAGAAGCTCAAATTGCGATCCACGCTAAATTGGCTCAAATGCCCATCTACATTAGCCTCTATTATTTGTATGACATAAAGAGCGGCAGTTATTAAGATGCTTAACTCTTTATTGCGTTGTGAGGTACGTTGTGCTCTTTCTAGCCCTTCTGTGCTTATTATGGGTGTGCCGTTTTCATTTGAAAATTCATCGTCTGTTCCACCAGCAAGTCTTATTCTAAAGGCATCTCTGAGTCTGTTGTATTCTTTATCGTTAATAGTGTAAGCATAAATGGGTAATCCTACTGCAGCGAGTGCTAGAGGTACTTTCCAGTATTGTTTATTGTAAGCTTGTCCTAGACCAGGTATGACAGCGCTATAAAAAGCGGCTTTTGCAGGTCTGTTGGCATCATAAACTGTTGCAACACTGTCTTGTGCGACGAGCAAGCTGTCAAAATTAGGACCAGGATCTGTTGTGTTTTGTGAAAAACCTAATGTTCCCAAAAAAAGTAATATGTAAAAAAAACCTTTACTCATTGATCAACTTTACGATACGTTCAAAATCAGCTTTGGAAGCGTAAGAAATAGTTATTTTACCTTTGCCAGAATTTGTCATGGTAGTGGTTACTTTAGTATCTAGTAAATCGTTTAATTCCTTTGTTTGCTTAGATATATGCTCTGGTAAGGAATTGGTTTTAGTTGGCTTTCGCGAAAGCGGTTCTGTTTTTAATTCCTTTACCATTTTCTCAGTATCTCTCACAGAAAGGCCATCGCTGAGTATCTTTTGATAAATATCTAGCTGTAGTTCTAAACTTTCTACCGTGATCAAGGCGCGACCATGTCCCATAGAAATAAATCCATCTCTCATACCAGTTTGTATGATGGGATCTAATTTTAACAGACGTAGGTAATTGGCAATGGCGCTACGAGATTTCCCAATTCGATCGCTCATTTGTTCTTGAGTAAGATCGATCTCTTCAATAAGTCTTTGATAAGAAAGAGCAATTTCAATAGGGTCAAGATCTTGACGCTGTATGTTTTCCACCAGTGCCATTTCAAGAGATTCTTGGTCATTTGCAATACGCACATAAGCAGGAATGGTATTCATTCCTAGAAGCCTAGAAGCGCGACACCTGCGTTCTCCAGAAACGAGTTCATACTTACCAAACCCCTTTTTACGTACGGTTATAGGTTGTATAACACCTAGTTCTCTGATGGAAGAAGCCAGTTCTCTTAACTGCTCCTCATTAAAACTAGTTCTAGGTTGAAAAGGGTTCATGTCTATGTCCTCTAGAGAAAGGTCAATAACATTACCTACTATCTGATCTGCATTTTTATCTGAGGTAGAATTGATATCGTTACTAGGGTCTTTTAAAAGAGCAGATAAACCTCTTCCTAGTGCTTGTTTTTTAGTTGCTTTGGCCATATTGCTTAGGCGTTTTTCTGTATGAGTTCATTGGCAAGGCTCAAATAATTTTCTGACCCTTTACTAGATGCATCATAATTAATAATACTTTCTCCATAAGATGGTGCTTCACTTAAACGCACATTACGTTGAATGATTGTTTTAAAGGTAAGGCCTTCAAAATGTTGATTTACTTCTTCTACTACTTGGTTAGAAAGTCGCAGCCTGCTATCGTACATCGTAAGCAGTAAACCCTCTATATCCAGGTTTGCGTTATGTATTTTCTGTACACTCTTTACCGTGTTCAGTAATTTACCTAATCCTTCTAAGGCAAAGTATTCACATTGAATAGGAATTAATACCGAATTGCTCGCGGTGAGTGCATTTAATGTGAGCAAACCCAAAGATGGAGCACAATCGATTATAATGTAATCGTAGCTATCTTTTATACTCTGTAAGGCTTTTTTCATCATGTACTCGCGGTCTTCTTTATCTACGAGTTCTATTTCTATGGCAACAAGATCAATATGCGCTGGAATAATATCAACGTTAGGAGATGCTGTTTTGATAATTAAGTCTTCAGCTTTTGCAGAGTTTTCTATGAGTTGGTAGGTCCCTTGTTCTATGGTATCTACATCAATTCCTAGACCCGAAGTCGCATTTGCCTGAGGGTCAGCATCAATGAGTAAAACTTTCTTTTCTAAAACACCTAAACAGGCTGCAAGATTAACTGCCGTTGTTGTTTTTCCTACACCACCTTTTTGATTTGCTATAGCAATTATTTTACCCATGGAAGATTTATAAATTAAAACGCTAAAGTAAATATTTTACGGCGGATTTTAGGCTCTATTCTATAATTAGGTTGACAAGATTTTGTTAGCAAGTAGGTATTTGCACTTATTTCATTGATTTGGAGCTTCAGACTTTAATAAATGATTTATTGCAACAGGTCAATTTATCGATCTAGTAAGATCTAAGAACTAACTTTGCTTTATGAAAAAATTACTCGTTATAGGAAAAAACTGGCCAGAGCCTAACACAACAGCTGCAGGGTATAGGATGATACAGTTGCTCAGGGTTTTTCAAGAAGACGCATATCAAATTCACTTTTCATGTGCCGCAACAAAATCTGAATTTTCTAAGGATTTGAATGCTTTGCATATAATCGAAAAGTCTATTATCCTCAACGATTCTAGTTTTGACGATTACGTCAAAGAATTGCAACCAAATATAGTATTGTACGATCGTTTTATGACCGAAGAGCAATATGGATGGCGTTGTAGAGAACATGTTCCCAAAGCTATTCATATATTGGATACAGAAGATCTTCATTTTTTACGAAAGGCTAGGGAAGAGGCGTTTAAGAATAGGGAACAGGTAAATGTATTTAATGAAACTGCTATGAGAGAAATTGCAGCTATATATAGGTGTGACTTGAGTATTATTATTTCCAAAGTAGAAATGGCCTTATTAAAGAAGACATTTCAAGTGCCAGATTCCAAGTTGATTTACGTGCCTTTTTTATTCAAGACTTCTGAATATCAAAAAAAAGATAAGTGCCTTCCTAGTTTTCAAGAGCGAAGACATTTTATAATGATAGGCAATTCCCTACACCGTCCTAATTATGATGCGGTTTTACATATGAAGATGGATATATGGCCTAGCATTAAAAAACAATTGCCGGGTGTAGAGATTCATATTTACGGAGCCTACCAAAATGAGAAGATCAACCAACTTCACAATAAGGAACAAGGATTTATTATAAAAGGATTTGCTCCAAGTGCTATGGACACCTTAAAAAAATATAGAGTATTGATGGCACCATTAAGGTTTGGTGCTGGTTTAAAGGGTAAAATATTTGATGCCATGCTGTCCTGCACACCGGTCGCAATGACCGCTATTGCTTCAGAAGGCATGTTTAACGATGAAAAATTATACGGTTTTGAGGAAAATGACCCCCTAGATTATGCACATAAATGTGTGGTGTTGTATACATCTGAATCGGAATGGAATAATATCAGTGACACTAATGAAGAATTATTAAAAGACAATTATGATTATAACACTTTCGCGAAAGCGCTTTTAAATAGAGTTGTATCGATAAAAGACAACGACCTGTACATCGAGTCAAAGGATGATTTTTTTATCAAAATGCTGAACTATCACTCCGATAGAGCATATAAATATTTGAGTAAATGGATAGGAGTAAAAGCACAGTTATAAAAAGTTAATTTACACACTTTTTTTTACACTTTTCTCAGTAAAATTGTTAATATGTAGTTCGTCGATAAAAATTATTGACACTTTAAATTTAGCTATCAAATGTTTATTAGTTACCAATTGGTAATTATTTTAACAACCTTATTTTAACCTTTTCTGTTGAAAAGATTAAACATTTGATTATTTTATCGACGTACGAAAATTTAATTACAGCTTTTTTTTATATATTTAAAGTTGTAAATAGATGATAAACAGTATTTTAATTTATATTTATTATTTTTTCCTTATGTAGCGCATAACACTTAGCTTGTCTCTGCCTATTTCATCTTCTATTCTTGTGTTACTCATTTTTAACATTGGAATAATGAATAAAATTAACTTTTTTAGACTGAAGGTTTTACTGCCTGTTTTTACCTTATTTTTCTCAGCATTTCTTTTTGGACAGGTAACTATTTTTAATGCTGATTTTGAGAATGGAGCTGGAGTAAATTCGTGGTCCTATCAAAATAGCGGTGGGATTGATTTTAGTAGGGGTACTAATTCCTACCATTCCGGTAGTTCTGGAAGATATCAATACTCAAATACATCAAGCGGTCGTTATCAAAATAATACTGATATATCTGCAACTTCTCCTGTTATTAATTTGTCCGGTTATGATAAAATGACTTTATCTTTAGATATTAGTATTGACACTCAGACGGGTTATGATGGTATGAACATAGAATTTACCAATGACGGTGGAGCTAACTGGCACCTGCTAGGAAAATATAATGGTGAAGCTACGAACTGGTATAATAGAAGTTATGACGTAGCTGCTACAGGAAGAATATCTGTAATGGTAGGCGCATGGAGTGGAGATTTCAATGGATGGTTCAATGCTTCCATTGATTTACCACCTCAAGCATTTGATAACCAAAATAGCGTGCAATTTAGAGTTAATTTAGGAAGTAATGGTTCTACAAGAGACCGTGGTGGCGCATTTGATAATTTCAGAATTGTCGGATTTACTCAACAGGTTAAAAATTATATTACTTGTGGTACTGGTATCTATGACCATCTGGAGCTTTGGTTGAATGCAGAAACGCTAGCGCTTGCGGGATGGAATAATGGAGATCGAGTGAGTGAGTGGGAAAATACTTCAGCATTACTTCCCGGGTCCAATATCAGTCCAGATTGGACTAATGCTAAGTCTTCTGGTTCAGAAAGACCCACTTATCATGACAACTCAACAAACAATGTTAATTTTAATCCCGTAGTTTCTTTTGACGGATCTAATGCTATGTTTGGTAGGTCGGGCTTTTACAGTGAAGATTTATATATCGTGATTAACCCTACACTGACTATATCTGCTTCTCGTCCTACAGAGGATGTATTTTTAGGAGATGATTATGTAACCGATGGAAGAAATCAAGATGTAACAGGTATTTCTATCAATAACACTTCTGCCAGATATGGTTCTTCTCCAGACATTGTGGCTTATAATCAAGGAGCTCAAAGTGATTATGGTAAAGCCATTGTTCACCCTACGTTGGTGTATGATCGTCCAGTAATTTTTAATGCACGACTCAATGATGCTGGTAATGGTATGGATTTATATTTAGATGGTATAGATTTAGGGGTTACACTGGATCCGTCTTTGACTGAAGAAGCCAACCTTTCCACATTTAAAGATATTTTAAACTCCAAGTATTGGTTGGGAAGATCCGAGTTTTTTGGACCTAGTTTTACCGGTGATTTTTTGGAGGTGATGTCCTTTTCACAGCGCAAAAGTGATGCAGATCGCAAACGTTTAGAATCTTATTTAGCGGTAAAATTTGGCATAACCCTAGGTCTTTTTGAGGTCACAGCAATAGGACTGCCGCATGTGCCTGGTGAGTATTTTGATTCTAATGGATTTGCTTTATGGAACACAACATTAGATCCTGGCTACACGTATAATGTAACAGGTATAGGTCGTGATGACTGTTCTTTATTGAATCAGAAACAAGCAAAAAGTGTGGATCCGTTTACTTTTATGACAGTAGGTTTAGGAGATATTTATGCTACTAACAGTGCTAATCCAGGTGTTTTTGAAGATAGCGGTGATTTTTTAATGTGGGGGAGTACTCGTGCGTCACTTTCAGCACTTTCAGCTCCTCTCGAAGTAACCTTAGGCCCAAGTCTGGTAACGACCTTTACAGAGGTGACAGAGCGAACTTGGAAGTTTAAAGAGATTTCCCAAAATGCCAATGATATTCCAGAAGTGAAAATATCAGTATTAACAGCGGGGTTAATCTCATTACCGCCATTAACAGGGAATGACGCTTATGTGATGATACTAGCCGATGATGATAATTTTACCACAGCAGTGGAAACTATATTTCTGGAAACTGTAGGTGCCAATCAAGAAGCTTTCTATGATTTTGATGGGACACGTTATGTTAAATTTGGAGTTGCTCATGAAGTTATTGCCTCTAAGGATATCCTATTTGACGGTACCAACGATTATGTAGCTATGGATGACGAAGTGGGGTTAGGCGGAGATTACTCCATCTCTGCTTGGGTAAAAACCAATGGTTCCAATTCAAGCAGTACCAATAAAACTATTGTTTCTAAAAGAGCAGCAGGTAATGATGGGTATCATTTCTATATAACAGATAGCAATCGCGTGGCAATGACCCATAACGGGACTTCTACTATAGTTAGTAATACCGCTTTAAGCAATAATGTATGGAGGTATGTGACTTTTACCTATAGCGGTAGTACAGCAGTGCTTTATATAGATGGAATTGAAGATATTACTCAGAATATTGCCAATACGGTTCCTAATGATGCTAAGTTTTGTATTGCTTCTCGATATGTTGATAAATATAACATCATCGATAACTTTTCAGGAAACTTGGATGAGATCAGGATTTTTTCCAGAGCTCTTAGTCAGGATCAGATCCGTTTTATGATGAATCAAGAAATTGAGATCGATGGAACTGGTATAAAAGGATCCATTATCCCAGAAACAGTTAGTAGAAATGATATTTCTGGATTGAATTGGAATAATGATCTCGAGGCCTATTTCAATATGAATACCTATATAGGAACGCACCTTAACGATGCTTCAGGAAACGGTCATAGAGGTAGTTTGATCCAGCCAGATAGTTTTAGTATCAATGAGCAAACTGCGCCACTTCCTTATGTGTCTACATCTGATGGAAACTGGAATAGCGTTAGCAGCTGGAGTAACGGTAACGCTATGTTTATCCCAGGTGCTACAAGAGTCATTAATGGAACTACTGTATCAATAGACTGGAACATTGCAGTTGTAAATGAAAATATTACAGCAAATAATAAAGATTACACGCTATTAGGACTGGAAGTAGGGCCATTAGGAAATCTTTATATGGAAAGCGATCATGGCCTTAGGATAACACATAACTTAAAATTAGACGGTACCATAGATCTTCAAGGAGAATCTCAATTGGTACAATCTACAGATAGCGATTTGATCTCTTCTATAACAGGAAAGATTGAAATCGATCAACAAGGAACTTCTAGTCAATACGATTACAACTACTGGAGTTCACCAGTAAGTAGGATTACTAACGGGACCAATAACAATGGATACACCATATCGGGAGTTCTTAAAGATGGAACTTTAGTAACCACTCCAAGAGACATACTATTTACTCCAACTTCAGTAAGAGATGGTGCTCCAGGAACAGTTAGCACACCTGCAACTATTTCAGGAAGATGGTTATGGAAATATGGAAATCTTACTAGTAATACGTATGCCAATTGGGAATACGCAGGACCTACTAGCAACCAATTTGCTGGAGAAGCCTGGACAATGAAAGGAACAGGAGCATCAGGAGCAACACAGAATTATATCTTTGTAGGAAAGCCTAATAATGGAGCTATTGATCTAAATATCGACAACGGGAATGACTACTTGGTAGGAAACCCTTATCCAAGTGCCTTAGATGCTCATGAGTTTATCTCAGATAACCCAGATACAGATGGAACTGTTTATTTTTGGGAACACTGGGGAGGAAACACACATATATTAAGAGACTATCAAGGTGGTTATGCTAGTTATAACTACTCTGGCGGAGTAGGTAGTGCTACCATAGGGACTTCAAATCCAGATATCAATCAAGGAGGAATAGCAACAAAGCGACCAGAACAATTTATCCCAGTAGGTCAAGGTTTCTTTGTCACCGGAATCAATGATGGCGGTAGCATTAGATTTAGAAACGATCAGCGTCAGTTTAGAAAAGAGTCAGATGGACAAAGTTTATTTGTATCTGCTCCAGGAAGCAACCCTATTTCAAGTATTGGAGATATCAATACAGTCAATGACCCACGTTCTAAAATCAGGTTGGGATTTGATTCTTCCAACTTAATTCACAGACAGTTGTTGGTAACTATAGATAGCAACACAACATTAGGATTTGATAGAGCTTATGATGGAAGAATGCAGGAAGAGCAAATGGATGACATGGCATGGTCCTTACCTAATGAAAAACTTCTCATTCAAGGAGTACCTGCTATGGACGCTACTACAGAGTTGCCTTTATTTATAAAAGTAAATAACAACAGCAGGTTCAGCATCAAGATAGACGCTCTACGCAATGTGGCTCCTACACAAGAAATATATGTCAAAGACGCTTTATTAAACATCTATGTCAATATTATGAATGCTACTTATACCAGCCCACAACTGGTTGCAGGAACTTATGAAGATCGTTTCTCTATTACCTTTTCAGATCCATCTACTTTAAGTAATGATAGTTTAGAAATAAGCGCTACCGACATTATTGTGTTTACACCTAATGATGCAGAAGAGTTACATATCAAGAGATCTGTAGAAATAGAAATCGAAGAGCTAACGATCATCAATATGTTAGGACAACAGTTAAAAGTTTGGGATGTAGCCGACCAGAACGGAATCATTAGAATAGATACCTCTTCCATAGCAAGCGGTAACTACATTATAAAAATGAATACCAATTACGGTATTCAAACTAGAAAAGTAATCATTAAGTAAAAAGGGATTCACTAATAATTATAACAACCTGTTTGCTCTAGTAAACAGGCTGTTGTATTATCTCAAATTAAGATGAATTAAATAAGTAATACTACTGGTGTAGTTCATCGATAATCTCTTTTCAGTTCATAAAGATTGACATTTGTGCATAATATTATTAACAAATGTTAACATCTATTTTAATATTTAGGGTATAAAGTCGCTAAAGCACAAATGTTTTTAGGTTAAATTTCGACTAAGTGCATTCTTTTTCAGTACTTTAAAATAAAGTTAACAATGGTTAAATGCTGAATTATAGACATTTATGTTTTGCTCGCCCAAATTTATGATGATTTGTCTTATTTTTTTTTTGGATTGATTGAATTATATCTCTATCGTTGTGTTAATCAATACAATATAGAAAAATGGTTACAATTTCACACTTAAGCCAGAAAACAATCCTCTATGTTTTCACCTTATTTTTCTCTTCATTCCTTCTTGGACAGGTACCTATTTATAATGCCAACTTTGGAAATTCAACAGGGGTTAATGCTTGGACCAATCAAAATAGTAGTGGACGCTCTTTTGTAAGAGGTAATACAGGAAATCATCCTGGTAGAACAGGAAATTATCAATATTCGGGAATGTCGGGAAGTGATAGTTACGATGACGATACTAACGTATCTGTAACTTCACCAGTTATTGATTTGTCTGGTTATGATAAAATGACATTGTCTTTAGATATTAGTCATTATACGGAGTCTAATTATGATGGAATGAACATAGAATTTACCAATGATGGTGGAGCTAACTGGCACCTGCTAGGAAAATATAATGGTGAAGCTACGAACTGGTATAATTCAAGTACTACAGGAGGGGTTTCAGTTATGCAGGGAGCATGGAGTGGAGATTCCAATGGATGGTTCAATGCTTCCATGGATTTACCACCACAAGCATTTGATAACCAAAACAGCGTGCAATTTAGAGTTAATTTTGGAAGTAATGGTTCTAACAGAGATGTAGGTGTAGCATTTGATACTTTCAGAATTGTTGGATTTGCTCAGCAGGTTAAAAACTATATTACTTGTGGTACTGGTATTTATGACCGTCTAGAACTCTGGTTGAATACAGAAACGCTAGCGCTTGCGGGACGGAATAATGGAGATCGAGTGAGTGAGTGGGAAAATACTTCAGCATTACTTCCCGGGTCCAATATCAGTCCAGATTGGACTAATGCTAAGTCTTCTGGTTCAGAAAGACCCACTTATCATGACAACTCAACAAACAATGTTAATTTTAATCCCGTAGTTTCTTTTGACGGATCTAATGCTATGTTTGGTAGGTCGGGCTTTTACAGTGAAGATTTATATATCGTGATTAACCCTACACTGACTATATCTGCTTCTCGTCCTACAGAGGATGTATTTTTAGGAGATGATTATGTAACCGATGGAAGAAATCAAGATGTAACAGGTATTTCTATCAATAACACTTCTGCCAGATATGGTTCTTCTCCAGACATTGTGGCTTATAATCAAGGAGCTCAAAGTGATTATGGTAAAGCCATTGTTCACCCTACGTTGGTGTATGATCGTCCAGTAATTTTTAATGCACGACTCAATGATGCTGGTAATGGTATGGATTTATATTTAGATGGTATAGATTTAGGGGTTACACTGGATCCGTCTTTGACTGAAGAAGCCAACCTTTCCACATTTAAAGATATTTTAAACTCCAAGTATTGGTTGGGAAGATCCGAGTTTTTTGGACCTAGTTTTACCGGTGATTTTTTGGAGGTGATGTCCTTTTCACAGCGCAAAAGTGATGCAGATCGCAAACGTTTAGAATCTTATTTAGCGGTAAAATTTGGCATAACCCTAGGTCTTTTTGAGGTCACAGCAATAGGACTGCCGCATGTGCCTGGTGAGTATTTTGATTCTAATGGATTTGCTTTATGGAACACAACATTAGATCCTGGCTACACGTATAATGTAACAGGTATAGGTCGTGATGACTGTTCTTTATTGAATCAGAAACAAGCAAAAAGTGTGGATCCGTTTACTTTTATGACAGTAGGTTTAGGAGATATTTATGCTACTAACAGTGCTAATCCAGGTGTTTTTGAAGATAGCGGTGATTTTTTAATGTGGGGGAGTACTCGTGCGTCACTTTCAGCACTTTCAGCTCCTCTCGAAGTAACCTTAGGCCCAAGTCTGGTAACGACCTTTACAGAGGTGACAGAGCGAACTTGGAAGTTTAAAGAGATTTCCCAAAATGCCAATGATATTCCAGAAGTGAAAATATCAGTATTAACAGCGGGGTTAATCTCATTACCGCCATTAACAGGGAATGACGCTTATGTGATGATACTAGCCGATGATGATAATTTTACCACAGCAGTGGAAACTATATTTCTGGAAACTGTAGGTGCCAATCAAGAAGCTTTCTATGATTTTGATGGGACACGTTATGTTAAATTTGGAGTTGCTCATGAAGTTATTGCCTCTAAGGATATCCTATTTGATGGTACCAACGATTATGTAGCTATGGATGACGAAGTGGGGTTAGGCGGAGATTACTCCATCTCTGCTTGGGTAAAAACCAATGGCTCCAATTCAAGTAACACTGATAAAACTATTGTTTCTAAAAGAGCAGCAGGTAATGATGGGTATCATTTCTATATAACAGATAGCAATCGCGTGGCAATGACCCATAACGGGACTTCTACTATAGTTAGTAATACCGCTTTAAGCAATAATGTATGGAGGTATGTGACTTTTACCTATAGCGGTAGTACAGCAGTGCTTTATATAGATGGAATTGAAGATATTACTCAGAATATTGCCAATACGGTTCCTAATGATGCTAAGTTTTGTATTGCTTCTCGATATGTTGATAAATATAACATCATCGATAACTTTTCAGGAAACTTGGATGAGATCAGGATTTTTTCCAGAGCTCTTAGTCAGGATCAGATCCGTTTTATGATGAATCAAGAAATTGAGATCGATGGAACTGGTATAAAAGGATCCATTATCCCAGAAACAGTTAGTAGAAATGATATTTCTGGATTGAATTGGAATAATGATCTCGAGGCCTATTTCAATATGAATACCTATATAGGAACGCACCTTAACGATGCTTCAGGAAACGGTCATAGAGGTAGTTTGATCCAGCCAGATAGTTTTAGTATCAATGAGCAAACTGCGCCACTTCCTTATGTGTCTACATCTGATGGAAACTGGAATAGCGTTAGCAGCTGGAGTAACGGTAACGCTATGTTTATCCCAGGTGCTACAAGAGTCATTAATGGAACTACTGTATCAATAGACTGGAACATTGCAGTTGTAAATGAAAATATTACAGCAAATAATAAAGATTACACGCTATTAGGACTGGAAGTAGGGCCATTAGGAAATCTTTATATGGAAAGCGATCATGGCCTTAGGATAACACATAACTTAAAATTAGACGGTACCATAGATCTTCAAGGAGAATCTCAATTGGTACAATCTACAGATAGCGATTTGATCTCTTCTATAACAGGAAAGATTGAAATCGATCAACAAGGAACTTCTAGTCAATACGATTACAACTACTGGAGTTCACCAGTAAGTAGGATTACTAACGGGACCAATAACAATGGATACACCATATCGGGAGTTCTTAAAGATGGAACTTTAGTAACCACTCCAAGAGACATACTATTTACTCCAACTTCAGTAAGAGATGGTGCTCCAGGAACAGTTAGCACACCTGCAACTATTTCAGGAAGATGGTTATGGAAATATGGAAATCTTACTAGCAATACGTATGCCAATTGGGAATACGCAGGACCTACTAGCAACCAATTTGCTGGAGAAGCCTGGACAATGAAAGGAACAGGAGCATCAGGAGCAACACAGAATTATATCTTTGTAGGAAAGCCTAATAATGGAGCTATTGATCTAAATATCGACAACGGGAATGACTACTTGGTAGGAAACCCTTATCCAAGTGCCTTAGATGCTCATGAGTTTATCTCAGATAACCCAGATACAGATGGAACTGTTTATTTTTGGGAACACTGGGGAGGAAACACACATATATTAAGAGACTATCAAGGTGGTTATGCTAGTTATAACTACTCTGGCGGAGTAAGTAGTGCTACCATAGGGACTTCAAATCCAGATATCAATCAAGGAGGAATAGCAACAAAGCGACCAGAACAATTTATCCCAGTAGGTCAAGGTTTCTTTGTCACCGGAATCAATGATGGCGGTAGCATTAGATTTAGAAACGATCAGCGTCAGTTTAGAAAAGAGTCAGATGGACAAAGTTTATTTGTATCTGCTCCAGGAAGCAATCCTATTTCAAGTATTGGAGATATCAATACAGTCAATGACCCACGTTCTAAAATCAGGTTGGGATTTGATTCTTCCAACTTAATTCACAGACAGTTGTTGGTGACTATAGATGGCAACACAACATCGGGATTTGATAGAGCTTATGACGGAAGAATGCAGGAAGAGCAAATGGATGACATGGCTTGGTCGCTGCCTAATGAGAAACTTCAAATACAAGGAGTTCCTGCTATGGATGCTACCACAGAGTTGCCTTTATTTATAAAAGTAAATAACAACAGCAGGTTCAGCATCAAGATAGACGCTCTACGCAATGTGGCTCCTACACAAGAAATATATGTCAAAGACGCTTTATTAAACACCTATGTCAATATTATGAATGCTACTTATACCAGCCCACAACTGGTTGCAGGAACTTATGAAGATCGTTTCTCTATTACCTTTTCAGATCCATCTACTTTAAGTAATGATAGTTTAGAAATAAGCGCTACCGACATTATTGTGTTTACACCTAATGATGCAGAAGAGTTACATATCAAGAGATCTGTAGAAATAGAAATCGAAGAGCTAACGATCATCAATATGTTAGGACAACAGTTAAAAGTTTGGGATGTAGCCGACCAGAACGGAATCATTAGAATAGATACCTCTTCCATAGCAAGCGGTAACTACATTATAAAAATGAACACTAATTACGGTATTCAAACTAGAAAAGTGATCATCAAGTAAAAAGTGATTCACTTATTATAATTACAACAGTCTGTTTCCTCTAGTAAACAGGCTGTTGTATTATCTCAAATTAAGATGAATTAAATAAGTAATACTACTGGTGTAGTTCATCGATAATCTCTTTTCAGTTCATAAAGATTGACATTTGTTAATTGTTTTTAAACCATAGTTAATATATATGGGTGTATTTTCAATCGTTAATCGACGAGTTATGCAGGCTTTTTCACTCAATTTCGTTGAAATACATTCCTTTTTAGTGATTTAATATATTATTAACTAATGTTAGCTATTGAATTATAGCAGTTTATGTTATGCATGCATAATACTATTATGCTATGCATTGTACAAATTTTGGATTTTATTTTTTCAAGCTATAATATTGCGTTTCTCATTCTAAACTCGAGAAATGATTACATTTTTACACTTGAACCAGAAAACAATCCTCTATGTTTTCACTTTATTTTTCTCTTCATTCCTTTTTGGACAAGTCACTATTTATAATGCTGACTTTGAAAATAGTACAGGAGTTAATGCTTGGACTTATCAAAATAATGGAGGACTTTCATTTTTAAGAGGAACATCTGGAGATCATCCAGGTAATGGAGGAAGTTATCAATACTCCGGTAATCAGGGAGGTAGATATCAAAATGATACCGATGTTTCAGCAACATCTCTAGCCATTAATTTGTCTGGTTATGATAAAATGACATTGTCTTTAGATATTAGTCATTATACGGAGTCTAATTATGATGGAATGAACATAGAGTTTACTAATGATGGTACCAACTGGTATACGTTGGGAAAAATAAATGATGAAGCTACGAACTGGTATAATTCAAGTACTACAGGAGGGGTTTCAGTTATGCAGGGAGCATGGAGTGATAATTCAGGAGGTTGGTTCAATGCTTCCATGGATTTACCACCACAAGCATTTGATAACCAAAACAGCGTGCAATTTAGAGTTAATTTTGGAAGTGACGGTTCTAACAGAGATGTAGGTGTAGCTTTTGATAATGTAAGAATTGCTGGATATACTCAACAAGTCAAAAATTATTCCGATTGTGGATTAGGAATTGGCCAGAATTTAGAATTGTGGTTGAATGCTAGAACATTAGCCGGATTAAGCGATGGCGATCCAGTGAGTCAATGGACCAATATTTCTTCCTTAAATCCAGCATCTAATATTAGTGCTGAATGGACCAGTGCTACTGCTTCTGGTACAGAAAGACCTATCTATTACGATAACTCAACTAATAACGTCAATTATAATCCAGTAGTTTCTTTTGATGGAACCAAGCAAATGTTTGGTAAATCTGGTTTTTACAATAGGGATATATTTATCGTTATAAATCCTACTGCTACCATTAGCGCAGCGCGTCCTACAGAAGATATTTTTCTAGGAGATGACTATGTTACGAACGCAGGAAGTCAAGATGTAACAGGTATTTCTATAAATGATACTTCAGCGAGATATGGTTCTTATCCAGACATTGCTGCTTATAATCAAGGAGCTCAAACTTCTTATGGTAGGGCGATTGTACATCCAAATTTAGTTTATGATCGTCCAGTAATTTTTAATGCGCGTTTGAATGCAGCTGGAGATGGTATGGATTTATATCTTGATGGGGTAGATTTAGGTTTAACTCTTGATCCAGCGTTGATGAGAGAAGAAAATGCTGCCACGTTTAAAGATATTTTAAACTCTAGATACTGGTTGGGTAGATCGGAGTTTTTCGGTCCTAGTTTTACAGGAGATATCTTGGAGATCATGTCTTTTTCAGAGCGTAAACCTGATGTGGACCGCCAGCGTTTAGAATCTTATCTAGCGGTAAAATTTGGCATAACTCTTGGTCTTTTCCCAGTTCCTGCGATCAGTTTACCACATGTCCCAGGTGCTTATTTTGACTCTAATGGAAATCCATTGTGGAACGCCTCAACGGATACTGGTTACACCTATAATGTGGCAGGAATAGGCTACGATGACTGTTCTTTATTGAATCAGAAACAAGCAAAAAGTGTGGATCCGTTCACTTTTATCACCATTGGTTTAGGAGATATTTATGCCACTAATAGTGCTAATCCTAGTACTTTTGAATCTAGTGGTGACTTTTTAATGTGGGGAAGTACACGATCAACTTTAACAGCACTTCCTGACCCTTTAGAAGTAACCTTAGGCCCAAGTCTGGTAACGACCTTTACAGAGGTGACAGAGCGAACTTGGAAGTTTAAAGAGATTTCCCAAAATGCCAATGATATTCCAGAAGTTAAGATTTCTGTATCAACTATTGGACTTACATCACTGCCACCACTAGTTGGAAACGATGCTTATGTCATGATAGTCTCCGATGATGAAAATTTTACAACGGGTATTGAAACAAAATTCTTGAGAACCGTAGGTTCTAATCAAGAAGTTTTCTATGATTTTGATGGGACACGTTATGTTAAATTTGGAGTTGCTCATGAAGTTATTGCCTCTAAGGATATCCTATTTGATGGTACCAACGATTATGTAGCTATGGACGACGAAGTAGAGTTTAGTGGTGATTATTCGATATCTGCTTGGGTAAAAACCAATGGTTCCAATTCAAGTAACACTGATAAAACTATTGTTTCTAAAAGAGCAGCAGGTAATGATGGGTATCATTTCTATATAACAGATAGCAATCGCGTGGCAATGACCCATAACGGGACTTCTACTATAGTTAGTAATACCGCTCTAAGCAATAATGTATGGAGGTATGTGACTTTTACCTATAGCGGTAGTACAGCAGTGCTTTATATAGATGGAATTGAAGATATTACTCAGAATATTGCCAATACGGTTCCTAATGATGCTAAGTTTTGTATTGCTTCTCGATATGTTGATAAATATAACATCATCGATAACTTTTCAGGAAACTTGGATGAGATCAGGATTTTTTCCAGAGCTCTTAGTCAGGATCAGATCCGTTTTATGATGAATCAAGAAATTGAGATCGATGGAACTGGTATAAAAGGATCCATTATCCCAGAAACAGTTAGTAGAAATGATATTTCTGGATTGAATTGGAATAATGATCTCGAGGCCTATTTCAATATGAATACCTATATAGGAACGCACCTTAACGATGCTTCAGGAAACGGTCATAGAGGTAGTTTGATCCAGCCAGATAGTTTTAGTATCAATGAGCAAACTGCGCCACTTCCTTATGTGTCTACATCTGATGGAAACTGGAATAGCGTTAGCAGCTGGAGTAACGGTAACGCTATGTTTATCCCAGGTGCTACAAGAGTCATTAATGGAACTACTGTATCAATAGACTGGAACATTGCAGTTGTAAATGAAAATATTACAGCAAATAATAAAGATTACACGCTATTAGGACTGGAAGTAGGGCCATTAGGAAATCTTTATATGGAAAGCGATCATGGCCTTAGGATAACACATAACTTAAAATTAGACGGTACCATAGATCTTCAAGGAGAATCTCAATTGGTACAATCTACAGATAGCGATTTGATCTCTTCTATAACAGGAAAGATTGAAATCGATCAACAAGGAACTTCTAGTCAATACGATTACAACTACTGGAGTTCACCAGTAAGTAGGATTACTAACGGGACCAATAACAATGGATACACCATATCGGGAGTTCTTAAAGATGGAACTTTAGTAACCACTCCAAGAGACATACTATTTACTCCAACGTCAGTAAGAGATGGTGCTCCAGGAACAGTTAGCACACCTGCAACTATTTCAGGAAGATGGTTATGGAAATATGGAAATCTTACTAGCAATACGTATGCCAATTGGGAATACGCAGGACCTACTAGCAACCAATTTGCTGGAGAAGCCTGGACAATGAAAGGAACAGGAGCATCAGGAGCAACACAGAATTATATCTTTGTAGGAAAGCCTAATAATGGAGCTATTGATCTAAATATCGACAACGGGAATGACTACTTGGTAGGAAACCCTTATCCAAGTGCCTTAGATGCTCATGAGTTTATCTCAGATAACCCAGATACAGATGGAACTGTTTATTTTTGGGAACACTGGGGAGGAAACACACATATATTAAGAGACTATCAAGGTGGTTATGCTAGTTATAACTACTCTGGCGGAGTAGGTAGTGCTACCATAGGGACTTCAAATCCAGATATCAATCAAGGAGGAATAGCAACAAAGCGACCAGAACAATTTATCCCAGTAGGTCAAGGTTTCTTTGTCACCGGAATCAATGATGGCGGTAGCATTAGATTTAGAAACGATCAGCGTCAGTTTAGAAAAGAGTCAGATGGACAAAGTTTATTTGTATCTGCTCCAGGAAGCAATCCTATTTCAAGTATTGGAGATATCAATACAGTCAATGACCCACGTTCTAAAATCAGGTTGGGATTTGATTCTTCCAACTTAATTCACAGACAGTTGTTGGTGACTATAGATGGCAACACAACATCGGGATTTGATAGAGCTTATGACGGAAGAATGCAGGAAGAGCAAATGGATGACATGGCTTGGTCGCTGCCTAATGAGAAACTTCAAATACAAGGAGTTCCTGCTATGGATGCTACTACAGAGCTGCCTTTATTTATAAAAGTAAATAACAACAGCAGGTTCAGCATCAAGATAGACGATCTACGCAATGTGGCTCCTACACAAGAAATATATGTCAAAGACGCTTTATTAAACACCTATGTCAATATTATGAATGCTATTTATACCAGCCCACAACTGGTTGCAGGAACTTATGAAGATCGTTTCTCTATTACCTTTTCAGATCCATCTACTTTAAGTAATGATAGTTTAGAAATAAGCGCTACCGACATTATTGTGTTTACACCTAATGATGCAGAAGAGTTACATATCAAGAGATCTGTAGAAATAGAAATCGAAGAGCTAACGATCATCAATATGTTAGGACAACAGTTAAAAGTTTGGGATGTAGCCGACCAGAACGGAATCATTAGAATAGATACCTCTTCCATAGCAAGCGGTAACTACATTATAAAAATGAACACTAATTACGGTATTCAAACTAGAAAAGTGATCATCAAGTAAAAAGTGATTCACTTATAATAATTACAACAGCCTGTTTCCACTAGTAAACAGGCTGTTTATTTATCTTATATTTCGTTTTTCCATCTTTACAAGTTCCTATAGCAAAAGCTTTAAAGTACGTATTGCTTATCTCCAATTGAAATATCAAATAGAAGATCCTATAGTTAGCATAAATTCTAACCAGTCGGCTCTGTTACTTTTTAAATTTTAAAGTTTATTCAAGAATGCATTGTATGGAAATGGTTAAAAAATCTGACCAAGGCAAGCTGTAGTTTTTGGACGCCTATTTAGCTATTGCTTTTTATTAAAAAACAGGTATTTAAATAGTTTAAACAAAGCCAAGGAAATGGCTCCTACGATCAGACCAGTGATCAACTCACCTACAAGAGAAGGAAGTGACGATAGAAGCTCCTCTATAAAATGTAGGTTGTGCATAAAGATTCCACCAGCAACTAATAAAAGTGCGACAGTTCCTATTACAGATAAACTCTTAATTATCCAAGGTAACGCCTGGACTAATATGGTACCTATCGTTTTTGATATACTCTTCTTTTTATCACTCCATTTAACTAATCTCCATCCTAAATCATCAATTCTAACAATTAGGGCTACAATTCCGTAAACTCCTATAGTGGCAATAATTGCGACTATGGACACCACTAAAATTTGCATAAGTAGAATTTCTTCCAAAACAGACCCCAATGCAATGATTACAATTTCTACAGATAAAATAAAGTCGGTCACAATAGCCGATTTAATCTTATCTTTTTCTGAGGCTAGAATTTCGGCCTCTGATAATTTGGGACTTTTAATTTCTATTTTTGGCTTATCGTGTGGAAACAACCACTCATAAATCTTTTCAGCACCTTCAAATGCCAGATAAATAGCTCCTAAAAGCAAAATAATTGTTATTGCCCAAGGTAAAAACGCACTTAATAGAAAAGCAATAGGCAAAATGATGAGCTTATTTAAAAAAGAGCCTTTAGTAATAGCCCACAAAATAGGTATTTCTCTAGAAGAAACAAAACCAGAAGCTTTTTCGGCATTTACGGCAAGATCATCACCTAAAATGCCTGCTGTTTTTTTTGTTGCAACCTTACTCATTGCAGCCATGTCATCCATGAGTACCGCTATATCATCTAGTAAAGCAAAAAATCCTGACGCCATGGGTTATCTTTATTATCGGTGAATATGTTTGAATAAATCCTACAACAACTTGCAAATTTGTAACTTCTTTCCTGTTTAAGTACTGCATTCCATTAAAGTTTTGGAATTATATAAAGTTGTATTTTTAAACGCCAAATTTAAATTATTTACCTGATTGGAGCAACCTTAAATTACTTTCAAAAGGTTAAATAGTTTCTTTATTTTATAAGCCTCTAGGATTATAAAATCATCTTTAGATTAAAAAAAACTTACAGTTAGATACCATCTTTCGTGTTATGAAAAAGGGAATTACTTTACCGGTTCTACTTGAAAATTGCTTTTAAAACAAAAACGGCCACAAGGCAAGAAGTGAAACACAAAAAAAAGCCCAATCATAAGATGGGCTTTTGTATAAAAGTAGGAAATCAACTATACAGGTATCAATTCTTCCAGTTGAATCTCACACTGTCCCTTTAATATATCTTTCATAGTTTCTCGTTCACGTATCAAGTGGGATGTACCGTTGTACCAAAGAACTTCGGCAGGTCGGTATCGAGAATTATAATTGCTTGCCATAGAAAAACAATAGGCTCCAGCATTTGAGAAAGAAAGAATATCTCCTTCTGTAATTTCAGCAATCTGGCGGTTGCTTGCAAAGGTGTCGGTTTCACATATATATCCTACTACACTATAAAAGCGATTGCGTCCTTCTGGATTTGAAATGTTTTTGATACCATGATAAGAACCGTATAACATAGGTCTTATCAAATGATTAAACCCAGAGTCAATTCCCGCAAAAACCGTAGAAGTGGTTTGTTTGACCACGTTTACTTCGGCTAGAAACTTCCCAGCTTCACTTACTAAAAACTTTCCTGGCTCAAATGCCATAGTAATTTCACGACCATAATCCTCGCAAAATTGATGGAAACGCACACATAATTGATCTGCTAGGTCTTCAATATCGGTAGAAACGTCTCCTTCTTTATAAGGGACTTTAAAACCACTACCGAAGTCAATAAACTCCAGATCTTTAAATTTGGCTGCCGTTTCAAAAAGAATCTCTGTTGCATAAAGAAATACACCTATGTCTAAAATGTCACTACCAGTATGCATATGAACACCATTAACCATCATTCCTGTATTCTCCACAATACGCAAGATATGAGGTATTTGATGTATAGAGATTCCAAATTTACTATCGATATGTCCTACAGAAATATTTGCATTTCCACCAGCCATCACATGAGGATTGATTCTTATACATACAGGCGTATTAGGATGTTTAGAACCGAATTGCTCTAAAATGGAAAGGTTGTCTATATTGATTTGCACCCCTTTTGTGGCAACTTTCTCTATTTCTTCTAGGGAAACACCATTAGGAGTAAAGATTATTTTCTTAGGATCAACGCCAGCAGCAAGACCTAATTCAACCTCTTGTAGACTCACGGTATCGAGCCCAGCGCCTAACTGTTTAAAAAGTTTCAAAATTGAGATGTTCGAAAGTGCTTTAACTGCGTAGTGAATTCTTAAGTTTTTCGCTTTCGCGAAAGCGGAAACTAAACGTTCATACTGCGCTACAATGACCTCTGCATCATAGACATAGACCGGACTACCGTGTTCACGGGCTATGTTTAATAAATCTTGATTATTCATGGTTAAAGTTAAGCCTACAAAAGTAATAGAGTAGCAGAATTAAACGTGAATAATATCATAAAATTTAACAGTAAGTTTAAAGTCTAGAGGAGCTGCATATCATGTGTATAAAATAAGCATTCTTTTAGATAGAATAATTTCAAATTCAAAGTTCACTTTCTTACTTTTGCTGTACTTAAATTGAATCTTAAAGAACAATTATGAATCTTCACGAATATCAAGGTAAAGAAATACTCGCCAGCTATGGTGTTACCATACAAAGGGGTAAAGTTGCAACAACTTCAGAAGAAGCCGTAGCCGCTGCAAAAGCGATTACCGAGGAAACTGGAACTGGATGGCATGTCATCAAAGCACAGGTTCACGCTGGTGGTCGTGGTAAAGGTGGTGGTGTTAAACTTGCAAAAAACCTTGATCAAGTAAAAGAAATTTCTGGGCAGATTATAGGAATGGATCTTGTTACTCCTCAGACGAGTGCTGAAGGTAAGAGAGTACACCAAGTTCTTGTTGCAGAAGATGTATACGAGCCAGGAGAGGCAGAAATAGAAGAATTCTATATGTCTGTACTACTAGATCGCGCACAAGGAAAAAATATGATTATGTATTCTACAGAAGGTGGGATGGATATCGAGACTGTGGCTGAAGAAACACCTCACTTGATTTTTACAGAAACTATACATCCAGCGCACGGTCTTCAAGCTTTTCAAGCGAGACGTATCGCTTTCAATTTAGGATTAAGCGGCAAAGCTTTTAAAGAGATGACAAAGTTTGTCGACTGTCTATACAACGCTTATGTAGGGTCTGACTCTGCTTTATTTGAAATCAATCCAGTCCTTAAAGCTTCTAATAACACCATTATTGCAGTAGATTGTAAGATCACTCTTGATGAGAATGCATTATTCCGTCACAAAGATCTTGAGGCGTTAAGAGATGTTAGAGAAGAAAACCCAACAGAAGTAGAAGCAAGAGCCGTAGGATTGAACTATGTGGATCTAGACGGTAATGTAGGTTGTATGGTAAATGGTGCCGGACTTGCTATGGCAACTATGGACCTGATCAAACAAGCCGGTGGAGAACCTGCAAACTTCTTAGATGTAGGTGGTACTGCAGACGCTAAACGTGTGGAAGAAGCGTTCCGTATTATCTTAAAGGATGATAAAGTAGAAGCTATTCTTGTCAACATATTTGGTGGTATCGTAAGATGTGACCGTGTAGCACAAGGAATAGTAGATGCTTATAAAAATATGGGTGATGCTATTAACGTACCAATTATTGTGAGACTTCAGGGTACGAATGCAGAAATTGCCAAAGAACTCATTGATAACTCTGGACTAGATGTTCAAAGTGCTGTTGAATTCCAAGAAGCAGCTGATAAAGTACAAGCGGTTTTAAATAAGTAAAATCAAATAAAATATAGAATTAAAAATCCCATTAAGGCTTTTGCTTTAATGGGATTTTTTTTCCATTTATGTATACTCTTAAATAAAAAGCTGCTCTTGTTTTATGCCAGCCTGTAGTCGTGTTTTCTATTTTTTAAAGCTTTTTTAACCTATAGATATTTAGGATAGCGGTAAGTAAAATTACGAATAACATCATTTTTAAAAAGCCCATCATCTTAAAATGTTCTAATTAAAAATTGATATCACTTAAATGAAATAAAGTTGCGAAAAAAAATGCAGGAGGAATGATGACTTTAGCCACCTTGACATTGATGTTCTTTAATTGGTTTTTGATTGTTGTGTACTCTAGTCATTTTATTATGTTTTAACTAATACAACGTCTGTGCACAAACAAAAACAGGTATGGTTTAATCTTCTTCTTCAGCCTTCTTTAAATCATCCACGGTAATTTCTGGTAGTGCTTCTGGATCGCCCATTTCTTTTTCAGAATAATCCTCTTCATCAAAAGATTCCATCTGCATAGAAAGACGCTTAGAAATCTTTACAAGGTACTTCGTGTCCTCTGTAATGACTTCTACCGCTTCTATAGTTTCATATTTATGATTTTTAAAAGTAATCACATCATCATCACCATATCCATCAGGATATTTTTCTACTAGCATGGCCAATACTTCTGGCGTAAGCTTTTTGTAATCAACAATAACATTTCTCATATCATGACCGTTTGGGATTACCGAAAATATATTATTTCTGACAACCCACAAAACAATATTCTGAAGTTATTTAAATTTTAAAGTAAAGAAAAGCTTTTGATGACCTCTTCAACAGGTACTGTTTGATCTGTAACAAAAGAGCCTATAGATTCCAATAAAACAAATCTGATCTCACCGTTCACGTTCTTTTTATCGTGCATCATCAATTCCAGCATTTGTTCAATTTCAGATGATGTAAAAGTTAATTTCAATCCTATTTGCTGGTACCAAGACGCTATTTCATCAAAATCTTTTTTATTCAGTCCCGTATGTACATGACTTAAATAAGATTCTAAATACAGACCTGCAGCAATGGCCTCTCCATGCAATAATGACTCCTGATGCTCATTAGATAAACAAAATGACTCTATAGCATGACCTATCGTATGGCCGTAATTCAACGATTTACGAGGACCTTTTTCAAAAGGATCACTGTTGACTACTTTATTTTTAATCACGGCGCTTTGATAGATAAGACTTTTAAAGGTTTCAGAATAATAGTCATCACCTATTTGAATCATAGCATTCCAGTACGCTCGATCTGCAATAAGACCATGTTTAAACATTTCTATAGAACCATTGAGCAATTGTCTCTTTTCTAGAGATAATAAGTAGGAGGTGTCTATCAAGGTCATTTCTGGTGGGACAATAACACCTATTTGATTTTTTAGATGTCCTATATCAACACCATTTTTACCACCTATAGCGGCATCTACCATACCTAAAACCGTAGTTGGAACATGAACGAAAGAGATGCCTCTTTTAATGGTAGAAGCGATAAAACCGCCTAAATCTGTAATAACGCCACCGCCAAGATTAATCATTAGACTATTGCGATCGCAGCCTAATTCAATCATCGCACTCCACACGCCACTGCATGTTTCTATATTTTTGTGTTCTTCTCCAGGCTCTACTTCGATGATTTCAATACGAGCTTCTGTTTCTATATGCGGCATAAGAATGGGATAACAATGTTCCATGGTATTTTCGTCTACAAGTATAAAAATACAGCTTGGTTTTTTAGAAGCTATATATTTATTGAGATTCAGATACGTATCTTCTTGAAAATGTATGCTGTAATTGGAGTTTAAAATGGACTTCATTAAAAAATAAGGTTATAGGTTTGATGATAAGTACGCTTTCGCGAAAGCGAGAACATCATACACCTGGAATATATGTTATGATTTACCAAAAGTAGCGTCTATATGATTAAATAAAACCAATTTCGAAATTATATTTGTACCATGAATAAGAATCCTTTTAACAATACCGCAAATGCTTTTTCTTTAAGATCTGATAAGGAACTGAAGAAGGCACATTTTATATTTAGTTCTATGTCAATGCCATGGCTTGTCAATTTAGGCTCTAAAGTTACTATGTTTGCTTTAAAATGGCATTTACCTGTAAAAGGAATCATAGAGGATACGGTCTTTCAACAGTTTTGTGGCGGTACAACCGATGAGGAATGTATGCCACTGGTGGAAAAAATGTATGAAAAAGGAGTGAGTTCTATTCTGGATTATTCTGTGGAAGGAAAAGAAAACGAGGCCGACTTTGATGCAGTAGTAGGGAAGAAGTTGACACTGATTCATATGGCTAGTGAAAATAATGCGTTGCCATTTGAAGTGGTCAAGCCCACTGGTATAGGTCGATTTTATATTTGGCAAAAAATTACTGAAAAAAAAACACTAACTGTTCCAGAAGAACTGGAGTGGGAACGTATTTACAATAGAGTAGATCTACTTTGTAAAACAGCCGTGGATAACAATATCTCTTTACTTTTTGATGGTGAAGAAACTTGGATGCAGGACGCTGCTGATGATCTTATACGGGAAATGATGCAAAAATACAATCACGGGAAAGCATATATATACAATACCGTACAATGCTATCGCCATGACAGACTGGATTACGTTATGGAGCTCTATGAAGACGCAAAAGCAAATGACTATATAGTTGGAGCAAAAATTGTTAGAGGAGCCTATATGGAAAAGGAACGGGAACGTGCCAAGAGTTATAACTATGCAAGCCCTATTTGTGTCGATAAAGCTGCTACAGATGAAATGTATAATAACGTTATGCATTACATTCTAGAAAGATTAGATACGATAAAACTTTGTATAGGAACCCATAATGAAGAAAGTACCCTAGATGCTATGCGAGTTTTAGCAGACAAGGAAATAGAGCCTAATACGAATGACGTATGGTTTGGACAACTCTATGGAATGAGTGATAACCTTACTTTTAACCTTGCTGCCTTGGGGCACAATACCTTTAAGATAGTGCCATTTGGTCCTATTGAATATGTGATGCCTTATCTCATAAGAAGAGCACAAGAAAACACATCGGTAGCGGGGCAAACAGGAAGGGAACTTACTCTTATCAATCAAGAGATGGAAAGAAGAGGAATCTAATAGTTACTGGCTTAATACTTTTTCTACTCTAGTAAAACGATCACAATTTCTTACCCATAAACTGGTATTAGCCAGTTCTTTTCTTCCAGAGATGTGGTAAAAGTTACAAGGAATAGTATCTGTATTAGATTTTGAAAAATCAACTTTGCCGTATTTAAGGATGAGTTGAATGTCTAGGGTGTCGATTTTGCTTTGTTGAAGCATAGTGCGCACTTCAGGAGAAAATCGCACATAATTTTTTCTACCAATATCGCTAATAACACGATCTTCTGGCAACCAGGTACACTGTGTTCTCTTTCCGGTGAGAAAAAATACGAGAAAAACAATACCTATGGCAAAGCCTCCACCATAAAAACCTAAACGCTTTATAAACTTCATACTTTTTTAAAAGATGAGCAAATTTACGTCGCTGTAAGGTAAATTATACCATTCCCCTACTGATTTATTAGTAACAATACCATGATAAAGGTAAATACCACACTTTAAACCCTTGTCCATGCGTATGGCATGCTCAATACCACCGTCATTTGCTATATTTAATATGTAAGGAGTAAAAATATTGCTTAAAGCGACACTAGCAGTTTTTGAATACCGAGCGGGAATATTCGGTACGCAATAATGAGTAATACCCAATTTGGTATAAGTAGGTTGGTCGTGACTAGTTATTTCACTAGTTTCAAAACAGCCCCCCATGTCTATACTGACATCTATAATTACAGAACCTTTTTTCATGTTCTCTACCATAGTTTGAGAGACTACTACAGGCGTTCTGTTTTCGCCTGTTAGCGCTCCTATTACTACATCACATCGCCTGAGAGCCTTAGACAGGTATTTAGGCTGTATAGTGGAAGTAAACAATTGCTGACTTACATTATTTTGTACGTTGCGCAATTTTGAAATAGAATTATCAAAAATTTTAACACTAGCACCAAGGCCTAAAGCTGTTCTAGCCGCAAATTCTCCCACGACACCAGCACCTAAAATAACAACGTCTACTGGTGGTACTCCAGTTATGTTACCGAATAGATGTCCGGTTCTGTTTTCGCCACTAGATAATAGTTCGGCCGCAATTAGAACAGAGGCTACACCAGAAATTTCACTTAATGCATTAACAGCAGTAAATCTTCCTTCGTCATCTGTAATGAATTCATAAGCTAGAGCAGTAATTTTCTTTTCGGCTAGTTTATTGAAATAATTTTGATCTCTAGTTTTTAATTGTAAGGCAGATATTAAAACCGATTGTTGTTTAATCATCTTAATTTCTTCTAATGATGGGGGTGCCACTTTAAGAATGGTGGGACACGAGAATACTTTTGCAGTATCGGTAGTTAATTCTGCACCGGCATTGTTATAATCTTGATCGGTAAAATTGCTTGCTAGCCCAGCTCCTTTTTCTATTAAAATACGATGGCCATGAGCACATACCGCAGCAACAGCATCTGGAGTTAAACAAATACGTTTTTCTTGATGTTGAGTTTCCTTGGGAATACCGATAAACAACTCCTTCTTGGTTCTTGTAATTTCAAGACGTTCCTCTTGCGGGATTAACTGGTCTTTGGTAAAAGGAGTAGAGTAGGAGGACATTCAGCTATAATATTTATTAATAATATATCGGGAATCAATTATTTGAACCAACGATCACTAGGTTTTTTTATTCCATCTTCAATCTCACTGATGTCAATACCATGAATTTTATCAAAAATTTTGATTCTAGCGAGATAGGAAAGAGATAAGGATATAATGACAACGGGTACAATGAAATACAATTCACCAGAATCAATGTAAGAAGTAGAAAAATCAAAAAGATTATACAACTGAAATGCGTATAAACTAATAGGGATAATTATGGTATGGTACCACCAATGTTTACAAGTAAAAAACCAAATTAGCAATAAAATCAGAGGAACAATTTTTTGTACTAAAATCCATGAAGCCATTAAACGATTATCGGCAAATGACAAAGACAATCTCTTAAACATAGAGGTCTCCCATAACCAGTCAGGCAATGCTTCATAATAATAAAATGCGTAAGGAAGAATAGCCATGATAACCGCAATAGCACTACCTATGGCAATAGCATGTTTGCCCTTACTTGACTTATTTCTGGTGGCCATATAAATTTAAAATTAAAAAACTCGCTGAAAGTAAATGTAGTGAGCTTTTTATATAAAATCAAATTAAATCTTATACAGTTACCGGCGGCTTGAATTTAGCGAGTAATTTTTTCTCGATTTTAGTTGTTTTGGTTTCTTTAGTTTTTTGTGGTTAGAATTGAACGGCAGTTCCAGCGATGGATACACTTAATATGCCTAAAAGAGATAAGGCTCTAAGAGACTTACTGTTCATAACAAAACATTTAAACAAGTTGTCGAGTAAGGTGTTTTTAAAATGATATTATCCAGTTACCGGTGGCTTGAACTTAGCAAGTAATAGCTTTTCGATTTTGGTTGTCTTCGTTTCTTTAGTTTCTTGTGGTTGAAACTGAACTGCTGCTCCTGCGATAGAAACGCTGAATATGGCTAAAAGGGCTAGTGCTTTAAGTGACTTGTTTTTCATAATAGGTGTTTTAAAAGAGGTAGTGTGTAGGGTGTTTTTTTGATAATCGGTATCCATAATATTTTATCCAGTTACCGGTGGCTTGAACTTAGCAAGTAATAGCTTTTCGATTTTGGTTGTCTTCGTTTCCTTAGTTTCTTGTGGTTGAAACTGAACTGCTGCTCCTGCGATAGAAACGCTGAATATGGCTAAAAGGGCCAATGCTTTAAGTGACTTGTTTTTCATAATAGGTGTTTTAAAAGAGGTAGTGTGTAGGGTGTTTTTTTGATAATCGGTATCCATAATATTTTATCCAGTTACCGGTGGCTTGAACTTAGCAAGTAATAGCTTTTCGATTTTGGTTGTCTTCGTTTCTTTAGTTTCTTGTGGTTGAAACTGAACTGCTGCTCCTGCGATAGAAACGCTAAATATGGCTAAAAGGGCTAGTGCTTTAAGTGACTTGTTTTTCATAATAGGTGTTTTAAAAGAGGTAGTGTGTAGGGAGTTTTTTTGATAATCGGTATCCATAATATTTTATCCAGTTACCGGTGGCTTGAACTTAGCAAGTAATAGCTTTTCGATTTTGGTTGTCTTCGTTTCTTTAGTTTCTTGTGGTTGAAACTGAACTGCTGCTCCTGCGATAGAAACGCTGAATATGGCTAAAAGGGCTAGTGCTTTAAGTGACTTGTTTTTCATAATAGGTGTTTTAAAAGAGGTAGTGTGTAGGGTGTTTTTTTGATAATCGGTATCCATAATATTTTATCCAGTTATCGGTGGCTTGAACTTAGCAAGTAATAGCTTTTCGATTTTGGTTGTCTTCGTTTCTTTAGTTTCTTGTGGTTGAAACTGAACAGCTGCTCCTGCGATAGAAACGCTAAATATGGCTAAAAGGGCTAGTGCTTTAAGTGACTTATTTTTCATAATAGGTGTTTTAAAAGAGGTAGTGTGTAGGGAGTTTTTTTGATAATCGGTATCCATAATATTTTATCCAGTTACCGGTGGCTTGAACTTAGCAAGTAATAGCTTTTCGATTTTGGTTGTCTTCGTTTCTTTAGTTTCTTGTGGTTGAAACTGAACTGCTGCTCCTGCGATAGAAACGCTAAATATGGCTAAAAGGGCTAGTGCTTTAAGTGACTTGTTTTTCATAATAGGTGTTTTAAAAGAGGTAGTGTGTAGGGAGTTTTTTTGATAATCGGTATCCATAATATTTTATCCAGTTACCGGTGGCTTGAACTTAGCAAGTAATAGCTTTTCGATTTTGGTTGTCTTCGTTTCCTTAGTTTCTTGTGGTTGAAACTGAACTGCTGCTCCTGCGATAGAAACGCTGAATATGGCTAAAAGGGCTAGTGCTTTAAGTGACTTGTTTTTCATAATAGGTGTTTTAAAAGAGGTAGTGTGTAGGGAGTTTTTTTGATAATCGGTATCCATAATATTTTATCCAGTTACTGGTGGCTTGAACTTAGCAAGTAATAGCTTTTCGATTTTGGTTGTCTTCGTTTCTTTAGTTTCTTGTGGTTGAAACTGAACTGCTGCTCCTGCGATAGAAACGCTGAATATGGCTAAAAGGGCTAGTGCTTTAAGTGACTTGTTTTTCATAATAGGTGTTTTAAAAGAGGTAGTGTGTAGGGAGTTTTTTTGATAATCGGTATCCATAATATTTTATCCAGTTACCGGTGGCTTGAACTTAGCAAGTAATAGCTTTTCGATTTTGGTTGTCTTCGTTTCTTTAGTTTCTTGTGGTTGAAACTGAACTGCTGCTCCTGCGATAGAAACGCTGAATATGGCTAAAAGGGCTAATGCTTTAAGTGACTTGTTTTTCATAATAGGTGTTTTAAAAGAGGTAGTGTGTAGGGAGTTTTTTTGATAATCGGTATCCATAATATTTTATCCAGTTACCGGTGGCTTGAACTTAGCAAGTAATAGCTTTTCGATTTTGGTTGTCTTCGTTTCTTTAGTTTCTTGTGGTTGAAACTGAACTACTGCTCCTGCGATAGAAACGCTGAATATGGCTAAAAGGGCTAGTGCTTTAAGTGACTTGTTGTTCATAAAATGTTATTTAAAAGAGTTAATGAGAGATGATTTTTATTATCTTAACCAACTTAACGTTCAACCAGTTACAGGTGGCTTAAACTTAGCAAGTAATAGCTTGTCAATTTTAGTTGTTTTAGTTTCCTTTGGTTGAAACTGAATTGCTGCTCCTGCGATAGATACGCTAAAAATGGCTAAAAGAGCTAGTGCTTTAAGAGGCTTGTTGTTCATAACGAAAGGTTTAAATTATTAACAAGACGAATCTAAATGCCTCATCGGTATAAACAACAATTATGAAAAATTATTCGTTAAATAACTTGTAAATCAGACGTAAAAAATATAAAATCAATTGATAATTAACTAAAGATAAATAATAACTTATTCAATCAATTTTTCTAAAATCAAATTTCTAGTCTCTGAGCCTAGTATTTTTATTTTTATATATTGATAATCAGATAGAAAAGAAATTGACAGCTCCGGCCACTCGATTAGACAAAGTGCGTCTTTTTCTAGATAATAATCAAAGCCAATGTCAAATAATTGATCATTTGTTTCTAATCTATAAAGGTCGAAATGTATAACATCGGTAGAATCACCTTTATACTCGTTAACAAGACTAAATGTTGGAGAATTCACATAGTCTTCTACCCCTAATTGCCTGCACATGGATTTTATTAATGTAGTTTTTCCTGCACCCATAGGTGCCTGGAACAAGATTACCTTAGATTCTAAGTTTTCTAGCAGCTTTTTTGCTACCATGTCAATTTCGTTAAGGGTATAGGTGATTTCCATTATCTAGGTTCAAAGATGGCAAATGGGATCAACATTTCTTCTAGGGAAACACCCCCATGTTGATAGGTGTTTCTAAAATAACTTACATAATGATTGTAGTTATTTGGATAAGCAAAAAACAAATCTCCTTTTGCAAAAATAAAACTACTGCTCATGTTTATTTTAGGTAGCTTGATCGTACTAGGATCTGTCGCCGCTAGAACATCTTTATCTTCATAGGATAAGCTGCGGCCTGTTTTATACCTTAAATTTAAACTGGTGTTTTTATCACCTATTACCTTACTTGGAGTAGTGACATTAATGGTTCCATGATCAGTGGTTAAAACCAATTTGAATCCCAATTCTTGTCCGCGTTGTATAATATCTAATAATGGAGAATTCTTAAACCAACTTAAAGTTAATGACCTATAACTTTTATCGGTGCTTGCCAGCTCTTTAATGACTTCCATTTCAGTTTTAGAATGGGAGAGCATATCTACAAAATTGTAAACAACTACAGTAAGGTCGTTGTCTTTTTGAGATTTAAAGTTATCAGCGAGTTTACGGCCGTTATTTTCATTAGTGATTTTGTGATATTGGTGATTAATATTAAGCCCAAGTCTTTTTAATTGAGCGGTTAAAAAGGCATTTTCATGCATGTTTTTTCCACCTTCCTCTGTATCATCGAGCCATAAGTCTGGATGACGCTTTTTCATATCTTCTGGCATCAACCCAGAAAATATAGCATTTCTAGCGTACTGTGTAGCGGTAGGCAGTATGGAGCAATAGGTTTCCTCCTTAATTTTTTTGTAATGATTATTGATCAAGTTCTCAAAAACTTTGAATTGATCATAACGCAAATTATCTACGACTATAAATAAAACTGGTTCCTTCTTTTTTAGGAGCGGCGCAACACGCTTCCTGAAAAGATCATGACTTAAGGTAGGATTACTTTCATGGCCATCAAACCAGTCGGGATAATTTTTTTCTATAAACTTACAGAATTGTTGATTTGCTTCGTTTTTTTGAGCAGTTAAGATTTCAAACATTCCCGAATCGTCAACATCCTCTAATTCAATTTCCCAGTAAATTAATTTTTGATAAAGTTGTACCCATTCTTCATAACTATTGATCATGGACATTTCCATCGCAATTTTGCGGAATTCCCGCTGGTAATCGCTAGTAGTTTTTTCATTGACTAACCTAGAGTGGTCTAAGTTTTTCTTTACAGCAAGAAGAATTTGATGAGGATTTACAGGTTTTATCAAGTAATCTGCAATCTTAGATCCTATAGCTTCTTCCATTATATACTCTTCCTCACTTTTAGTAATCATGATAACAGGAAGCTGTGCTTGTTTTTCCTTGATTTCATGTAAAGTTTCTAGACCTGTCAATCCAGGCATATTTTCGTCTAGAAAAATAAGGTCATATCTTGTTTCTTCAATAGCCTCTAATGCTTCTGAACCACTAATTCGCGTGTCTATGGAATAGCCTTTATTCTCAAGAAAAATAATGTGAGGCTTTAATAAATCCACTTCATCATCTACCCATAGTATTTTGATCTCTGCCATATCAGTATATTTGTGTTTAAATAGCTGTTCCCTTGAAACAACAGAACAAACTTAAAATATTAAACGATCCCATCTACGGTTTTATTTCGATTCCTTCTGAAGAGATCTTTAAAATCGTTGAGCATCCTTATTTTCAGCGCTTGCGTAGAATTACCCAAATGGGTTTGAGCTACCTGGTATATCCAGGTGCACACCACACGAGGTTCCATCATGCATTAGGTTGCTTGCATCTAATGCAAAAATCGGTGCAAGTACTTCGATCTAAGTCGGTTGAGATATCAGATAAGGAAGAAGACGCGTTGTATAAAGCGATCTTATTACATGACATTGGACATGGCCCTTTCTCTCATACATTAGAATATCAAATTATTAATAAGGTGACACATGAGCAATTATCATGTCATTTTATGAATCATTTAAATACCGAATTTAACGGTAGTTTAACACTTGCTATTCAGATATTTAAGGGAGAATACCACCGCCCATTTATGCTAGAGCTCATATCTAGTCAACTGGATATGGACCGATTGGATTATTTGAAAAGAGATAGCTTTTACACAGGAGTGGCTGAAGGTAATATTAACAGTCAGCGTTTGATCACTATGCTTAATGTTGTAGATGATCAGTTAGTGGTTGAAGAAAAAGGTCTATACAGTGTAGAGAATTTCCTTTCAGGACGCAGGTTGATGTATTGGCAAGTTTACTTACATAAAACTGGAATAGGAGCAGAGCATTTATTACAGTCTGTAATTCAACGTATTAAAGAACTGATTGATAAAGGAATAAAGGTAGAACTGCCTAAGAATTTAGAATACTTCATTAATAATTCAAACCCGGATTTTAATACTAACACTAATGATCTTGAAAAATTTGCATCATTAGACGATTCAGATATTATTACTACCTTAAAGTTGGGGAAAGACCATAAGGACTTTGTTCTTAGCGAGTTGTGTACCATGATTTTAAATCGACAGTTGCTTAAAATTAAATTCACTAACAAACAAGTTGCTCCTAAAAAGGTGCAAAAACATCTTTATAAATTAATGCAAACTTATGAGCTGACAGAGCATGAAGCTTCTTATTTTGTGTTTTCTGGTTTTGTTGTTAACGTCGCTTACGCGAAAGCACAACCTATAAAAATATTGGATAAAAAAGGAAAATTAATAGAGCTCATCAAGGCTGGAAAAGAAGATAGTTTTAAAGCATTGCTCAAAGAAGTGAGAAAATATTACTGTTGTTATCCTAAGCTGCAAGATTGATATAAATTAGTACTTTTGCTACAATGAAATTTACCATCAAACAAATTGCCGAAATTCTAGAAGGAACTATTGAAGGAGACTCAAGCGTTGAAGTAAGTCAATTGTCAAAAATAGAAGATGGTACGTCTGGTAGCTTGAGCTTCCTTTCTAATACCAAGTATACACCTTATATTTACAAAACTCAAGCTAGTGCTGTAATTGTAAACAACGAGTTTATAGTGGAGCAACCTGTAACTTGTTCTTTGATTCGAGTGGAAGATGCTTACCTCGCTTTTACAAAACTATTAGAGTTTTATCAATTGGCTAAAATGAACAAACAAGGTATTGAACAACCCAGCTTTATTCATGAGACAGCATCTTATGGAGACCATCTATATGTAGCTGCTTTTAGTTATATAGGTGAAAACGTAAAAATAGGCAACAATGTAAAGATTTTTTCCAATGTCAACATTGGAGATAATGTGACTATAGGAGATAATTGTATTTTACATTCGGCAGTACAGATTAAATCTGATACCATAATAGGGAATCAGGTAGTTATTAATTCTGGTAGCGTAATAGGTTCAGATGGTTTTGGATTTGCGCCTAACAAAGATGGCACTTACACAAAAATACCTCAAACGGGTAATGTAATTATCGAAGATAATGTAGAGATAGGATCACTAACTACTATAGATAAGGCCACCTTGGGGAGTACGATCATTAGATCTGGGGTCAAATTAGATAATCAGATTCAAGTTGCCCATAATGTTGAAATAGGATCAAATACAGTAATCGCAGCTCAAACTGGAATTGCAGGATCAAGTAGAATAGGAAAGAATTGTAAGATCGGTGGACAAGTAGGTATCGCAGGTCATATAGTCATTGAAGATAATGTCAACATACAAGCACAAAGCGGTGTTGGCAGAAAATTAAAAGAAGGAACAACGGTTCAAGGCTCTCCAGCTTTTGATTATTCAGACTGGAATAGAAGCTACGTGTTATTTAAGAATTTAAGAAAAATAGAATCGAGAATTTCAAATCTTGAAAAAAAATAAGCATAAATGACGGTAACAGAATTTAAGCAAACGACCATAAAAGATGAAGTAACCTTGTCGGGTGTTGGTTTGCATACTGGTAAAGAAGTAACTTTAGTTTTTAAACCGGCCCCAGAAAATCATGGTTATGCTTTTCAAAGAGTCGATTTAGAAGGTAGTCCGGTAATTGAAGCATCTGCTAATTATGTTACAGATACTAAAAGAGGTACTACTCTAGATAAAAGGGGCGTGCAAATCAATACTTGTGAGCATGTACTCGCAGCTTTAGTAGGTTTAGAAATAGACAACTGTTTGATAGAAATAGATAGTAGTGAGCCACCAATCATGGATGGTTCTTCAAAATTCTTTGTTGAGGCCTTAGAAAAAGCAGGTAGGGTAGAACAAGAGCAGTTTAGAGAAGAATATGTGGTTCAAGAAAATATTTCCTACAAGGATGAAGAAACAGGTAGCGAGATTATCTTAATGCCTGCTGACTCCTATCAAATCACGGCAATGGTTGATTTTGGAACTAAAGTTTTAGGAACTCAAAACGCGACACTTCATAAAGTAAGCGACTTTAAAGAAGAGATTTCTAGTGCTAGAACATTTAGTTTTCTTCATGAAATTGAAATGCTTTTAGAACATGGATTGATAAAAGGTGGTGATCTTAATAACGCCATTGTTTATGTCGACAAAGAACTGTCAGAGAAAACAACAGAAAGCCTTAAAAAAGCATTCAAAAAAGATAATATTACCATTAGACCTAATGGAATTTTAGATAATCTAGAACTTCATCACCCTAATGAAGCTGCACGCCACAAGCTGTTAGATGTCATTGGTGATCTCGCCTTAATAGGCTATAAAATTAGAGGTAAAGTAATTGCCACTAAGCCGGGACATTTTGTCAACACTCAATTTGCGAAAAAAATGTCAAAAATTATTAAGAAGGATATTAAAGATAATGTACCTCAGGTAGATATTCGTAAGGAACCACTTATGGATGTAATGCAAATTATGGAGGTATTGCCGCACAGGCCCCCCTTTTTATTGATAGATAAGATATTTGAACTTTCTGATAGTCATGTAATTGGTTTGAAGAATGTAACAATGAATGAGCCCTTCTTCCTAGGTCATTTTCCTGGGCAGCCGGTAATGCCAGGAGTACTTATCGTAGAAGCCATGGCACAAACTGGTGGTATCTTAGTTTTGAGTACCGTTCCAGATCCAGAGAATTATTTGACTTTCTTTATGAAAATGGATAATGTAAAGTTTAAAAGAAAAGTATCCCCAGGTGATACCCTTATATTTAAATGTGATTTAATTTCTCCTATAAGAAGAGGGATTTGTCACATGCAAGCTTACGCTTACGCAAATGGCATCCTTTGTGCCGAAGCTGAGTTGATGGCACAAATTTCAAAAGTAAAATAATGAATCAACCACTAGCATACGTACATCCAGGAGCAAAAATTGCCAAAAACGTAGTTATAGAACCTTTTACAACCATTCATAACGATGTGGTTATCGAGGAAGGAACTTGGATAGGATCTAACGTGACCATCATGGAAGGTGCACGTATAGGTAAAAATGTAAGTATTTTCCCTGGTGCAGTAATAAGTGCCATTCCTCAAGATAAAAAGTTTGAAGACGAAGATACCCTAACTATAATAGGGGATAATACCACTATTAGAGAATGTGTGACCATTAATCGGGGTACTTCAGACCGAATGAAAACCGTGATAGGTAAAAACTGTTGGATCATGGCTTATTGCCACATTGCACACGATTGTATTGTTGGAGATAATTGTATTTTTTCTAATAATAGTACTCTTGCAGGTCATATTACAGTAGGAGATTATGTAGTACTAGCAGGTATGGCCGCTGTACAACAGTTTTGTCAGATAGGAAGCCATGCATTTGTAACCGGTGGATCTTTAGTTCGTAAGGATGTTCCTCCGTTTGTTAAAGCGGGTCGTGAGCCCTTAAGCTATGTAGGTATTAATTCTGTAGGCTTGCGTAGAAGAGGATTTGACTTGGAAAAAATCCGAGAAATTCAAGACATCTATCGCATTCTTTATCAAAAAAATTACAATGTTTCTCAAGGTGTAGAAATCATAGAGGCAGAAATGATTGCGACACCAGAGCGCGATGAAATATTAGAATTTATTAAAAACACAAAGCGAGGTATCATGAGAGGATACGTTAGTAAACAATAAGATATGGCAAGTACAAGCGACATTAGAAAAGGATTGTGTATTCATTACAATCACGATATTTTTAAAATTATTGAATTTCTTCATGTAAAACCTGGTAAAGGTCCTGCATTTGTAAGAACTAAATTAAAATCTGTAACTTCAGGAAAAGTGATTGATAATACATTTTCTGCTGGACATAAAATTGAAGAAATACGTGTAGAAACACATTCTTTTCAATTTTTATATAAAGATGGTGAGGGATATCACTTCATGAATACAGAGACTTATGAGCAAATTATACTGCAAGAAAATTCTTTGGATGCGCCTGGATTATTAAAAGAAGGGGAAGTAGTGAAAATTCAAATCAATACAGAAGATGATTCTCCATTGTCTGTAGATATGCCACAATACGTGATTCTTAAGGTAACCGCCACTGAACCAGGTCTTAAAGGAAATACAGCAACAAATGCATCTAAGCCAGCTACGGTAGAAACAGGTGCTGAAGTCAATGTTCCTTTATTTATCAATGAAGGTGATATCATTAGAATTGATACTGAAAAGGGGAACTATCACGAGAGAATGAAGCAATAAGTGAGATTTCCTAAAACATATCAACTTGCTGAAATAGCCGCAATTATCAATTGTGATTATGTGGGTGACGCATCCTTTCCTGTTTTGGGAATGAATGAAATTCATGTGGTGACCCCAGGCGATATTGTTTTTGTGGATCACCCTAAATACTATGATAAAGCATTGCAAAGTGCTGCTAGCATTGTGTTAATCAATAAACAAGTCGACTGTCCAAATGGCAAGGCATTACTTATTTCAGACGACCCTTTTAGAGATTTTAATAAGCTTACGCAGTATTTTGTTCCTTTTTTCGCTTTCGCGAAAGCGCAACTTCCCAAAAGTATAGGAGAACACTCCCACATTCATCCCAGCGCCACAATAGGTAGGGATGTAGAAATAGGAGATCACACCATTATACATGCAAATGTGAGTATAGGTGATCGATCTGTTATTGGTAATCACGTGATTATTAATGCCGGGGCGGTTTTAGGGGGTGATGCTTTTTATTACAAACGTCGTCCAGATGGCTATGATAAATTATTAAGTAATGGTCGTGTAGTCATTGAGGATCATGTAGAACTAGGCGCAAATACCACTATTGACCGTGGTGTTACAGGAGATACTACAATAGGCTATGGCAGTAAACTTGATAACCAAGTACAAATAGGGCATGATACCGTTTTAGGTAAACACGTTCTTATTGCCAGTCAGACAGGGATTGCAGGCTGTGTAGTTATAGAAGACGAAGTAACCATTTGGGGACAAGTAGGAATCACGAGCGGTGTAACAATAGGGAAGAAGGCAGTTATTTCTGCAAAGTCTGGAGTAAGTAAATCACTGGAAGGGAATAAAAATTATTTTGGTATTCCTGCAGATGATTTTAGAAGTAAATACAAGGAAATAGCAGCTATAAAACAAATTCCGGAAGCCTTAGAACTTCTTAAAAAAATGAATAAGCAATAGTTAATATTTTAATGAAAAGATAGAATTTTATTCTAGGTTAACATTTCATTCTTACCTAGTTTAGCACTCAATTAAAAGTTTTTATAAATGGCTGCAGCAGCAAAGAAAATAGTGCAAAAATTTTTAGATTCTGACGTGTTTGTTAACGTAGAAGAGTTTGATCATTACATACATAAAGATCTTAAAATGCACTGGCATGCAAGCTCTGGTTACAGAGAATTCAATTACGATGATTATTACAGACTTTGTCAGTCTACAGCAACTTCCTATGAAAGTATGAGGTCTGAGGTAACACATATGATCAGTGATAAAAAAGAAGTAGCAGCGAGATTTACCGTTTATGTAAGAACAAATGAAAATCCAAGAGAAGAGATTCCTGTAGGATATTTTATTTCTATCTTTAAATTAGAAGACGATAAAATAATAGAGGTGCATCAGACCAGTCACCCATCACAAGATTAAATTAAGAATACTCCATATAAATTATAAACAATGAGCGTTTTAGTAAACAAAGATTCTAAAATAATAGTACAAGGTTTTACCGGTAGTGAAGGTACCTTCCACGCAGGTCAAATGATAGATTACGGTACTAACGTAGTAGGTGGTGTTACCCCAGGAAAAGGTGGTCAAGAACATTTAGGTAAACCAGTTTTTAATACTGTTCAAGAAGCAGTAGAAAAAGCAGGAGCCGATGTATCCATCATTTTTGTACCCCCAGCTTTTGCTGCAGATGCTATTAAAGAAGCCGCAGATGCAGGTATCAAAGTAATCATTACCATTACAGAAGGTATTCCAGTAGCAGATATGGTTAAAGTTGCAGACTATATAAAAGATATGGACTGTCGCTTAGTAGGTCCTAACTGCCCAGGGGTGATTACTCCAGGAGAAGCAAAAGTAGGTATTATGCCAGGTTTTGTATTTAAAAAAGGAAAAATAGGTATTGTTTCCAAATCAGGAACGCTTACTTATGAGGCGTCAGACCAAGTTGTTAAACAGGGTTATGGTATTTCTACAGCAATAGGAATAGGTGGTGATCCAATTATAGGAACAACTACTAAAGAAGCTGTTGAACTTTTTATGAATGATCCAGAAACTGAAGCTATCGTTATGATAGGTGAAATAGGTGGACAGTTAGAAGCTGACGCAGCACATTGGATCAAAGCAACTGGTAACAAAAAACCTGTTATAGGCTTTATCGCTGGTGAAACTGCTCCTGCAGGTCGTACTATGGGGCACGCTGGTGCAATCGTAGGCGGGTCTGAAGATACTGCTCAAGCTAAAAAAGCAATCATGAAAGAATGTGGAATTCACGTGGTGGATTCTCCAGCCGAAATAGGTAAGAAAGTTGCCGAAGTTTTAGGATAAATTACACAAAGCCAGAATACGTAACATTGATTTGATACCCATTCTGGCTTTTATATATAACCAACCTCTTATGAAATTATTACAAGGTAAAAATGTAATCATTACTGGTGCCAGTCGTGGCATAGGTAAAGGTATTGCTGAAGTGTTTGCAAAACACGGAGCAAACATCGCTTTCACTTATGCAAGTTCTGAAGGCCCAGCGCTAGAGTTAGAGAAGGAACTTACCGCTTTAGGAGTTAAAGCAAAAGCATATAAAAGTAACGCAGCCGACTTTACGGAGTCACAAGAACTTATTGATGTTGTTACAAAAGATTTTGACAGTATTGATGTATTGATAAATAATGCAGGTATCACTAAAGACAATCTCTTGATGAGAATGAGCGAGGTTGATTTTGATACAGTAATTCAAGTCAACTTAAAGTCTGTTTTTAACATGACCAAAGCAGTACAACGCACCATGTTAAAGCAACGTCACGGTAGTATTATTAATATGAGCAGTATTGTAGGCGTGAAAGGAAATGCTGGACAGACCAATTATGCGGCTAGTAAAGCAGGGATTATAGGTTTTAGCAAATCAGTTGCTTTGGAATTAGGATCGCGTAACATACGTTGTAATTCTATTGCTCCTGGTTTTATAGAAACAGAAATGACAGATGCTCTTAATGAAGAAACAGTGCAGAGCTGGAGAAATGCAATCCCATTGAAACGTGGTGGTACTCCAGAAGATGTTGCAAACGCCTGTGTATTCCTTGCTAGTGATCTTTCTACTTACATTACCGGACAGACACTACACGTAGATGGCGGGATGTTAACCTAAAAAAATAATTTCATGACCGTATTCTGGATGATTATTGCTGCAGTAGTAGCTGCGTTAATTGCTCTTTTTCAATACGGTTATATAGGTACTTCTAAAAATACCAAAAGAAAACCTTGGTTTGCGTTATTGCGCTTTCTCACGGTTTTTTTTATTTTATTGTTATTCATTGCCCCTAGATTTGACTCTAAAACTTATGAATCGCTCTTGCCTCAATTGGTAATTATGGTAGATGATTCTAAATCTATGGACTATTTAGGGGCGGCGAGTACTGTTCAAAAGGATTTGGAATTATTACAAGAAAATGAGGAACTAAATTCAAAATTTGAGATTCAAAGCTTCCAGTTTTCTGACGTTATTCAACCTTTAGATTCTTTAGGTTTTAATCAATCAGATACCGACATAGGCAAAGCGATTGAGCAACCTCAAGAGCTTTTTAAGAATAGAAATAAAGCTGTCGTCATTCTTACAGACGGTAACCAGACTAGTGGAAACAGCTATGCGTATGCTCTACTGGATGATAAAACCAGTTTGTATCCAGTTATTTATGGTGATACGACTTCCTATTCAGATGTACAGATCACTACTATTAACGTGAATAGGTATTCCTACCTTAACAATGAGTTTCCAGTAGAGGTATTTGTAGCATATCAAGGTACTGAAGAGGTGATTCTAAGCTTTACAGTAACTCAAGGAACCAAAACATTGCACAAGGAATCATTTTCGTTTGATGCAAAAAAAAGAGCTGCTATTGCGAGTTTTAATTTAACGAGCACTTCTGTGGGAACACAATCAATGCTCGCGACCATACAAACCCTATCTAAGGAGAAGAACACAAAAAATAATTACCGAAGTTTTGCAGTAGAAGTAATTGATCAACAAACTAGTGTGCTTCTTTTAAGCGATCAATTGCATCCAGATATAGGAGTGCTAAAGAAAGCGATAGAATCCAATCAACAACGTAAGGTAACCATCAAAAACACCTCTGATTCTTACGATTTCAATGAGTACAATTTGGTAGTGATGTATGGGGTGAGTTCGGCTTTTGCCAAAGCGTATACCCAAAAAGACCAATGGAATAAAAACACTTGGATCATCACAGGAGTTGATCCTGATTTGAATTACATGAATGCCAATAACCCTGTATTTCAAATAGAGGCAAGTAATGAATACGATGAGGCGCAGCCTATTCTCAATGACTCCTATGCCACTTTCAATTTAGAGAAACTCAATTTTGAAGATTATCCGCCAGTTAAGGTACCTTTTGGTGATATGATATTTAATACCAATGTAGATGTTCTTTTTTATAAGCAAATAGGAAGTATTGCGACTACACAACCTATATGGTTTACCTATGAAAACAACGATTCTAAACATGCGGTAACCTTAGCGAGTGGTTTATGGAGGTGGAGAGGCCAAAGTTTTCTTAATAATAAGGACTTTAAAAATTTTGATGACCTAGTAAGTAGTCAAGTTCAGTATCTTGCAAATAGTAAAAAGAGAAATAGATTAGAAGTACTTTATGAGTCTTTTTATTATCAGAATAAAGCCGTTGTTATTAATGCTCAATACCTCGATAAGAATTATGAGTTTGAAGATAATGGTATCTTAAATATGAATTTAAGAAATAAGGATACTGAAGAAATAGTCACCAGACCTTTTGTGTTGAGTGGTAATACTTATACCGTAGATTTAAGTGGTTTGAATCATGGGGATTATACCTTTACAGTTCAAATAGAGAATGATCAATTATCTCGTTCTGGATCTTTTAGTATTTTAGATTACGATATTGAAAAGCAACAGGTAAATGCCAGTGATGTTGGTATGAAAAAGTTGGTGGGATCGTCAAATGTTTTTTATCAAGGACAGGTGGATCAGTTGATGACTCGATTAAATAGTGACCCATTATTACAAACAGTAGAAAGAGCAACCATAAAGCAAAATAGTCTAATAGACTGGAAAGTGGTATTGGTAATGATCCTTTTATTGTTAGGTTTAGAATGGTTTTTAAGAAAATATAACGGATTAGTTTAAAAAAGAAGATTATGCAAAAATTACCCAAAGCGGCAGTATTAACCTTAGTAGGTTTAGTGATACTAGCAATTATTATTATCAAAAGTTCAGTCATTATTGAGTCTGGGCAGGCAGGTGTTTTATTTAAAACTCTTGACAATGGTGTGGATAGAGAAAACACTTATGGTGAAGGATTTCACATTATTGCGCCGTGGAATGACATGATCATTTATCCTGTAAGACAGCTTTCAGTAAGTGATAAAATGAGAGTGCTTTCTGTTAACGGTCTAGAAGTTACTGTAGATGGTACGGTATGGTACCAACCACAATACAACAAATTACCTTACTTACATCAAGAAAAAGGACGTAATTACGAGTCTGCGATTCTTGCTCCAGCCATTAGTGCTGCCGCTAGAAGTGTGGTAGGACGTTATACTCCAGAGCAACTGTACTCTAGTAAAAGAGATGTTATTCAAAATGAAATTCTTGAAGAAGTCCAAAAAGAATTGTCCTCCCAATATATTCAAGTGAATAAAGTATTGGTAGAAGATGTAACCTTACCGGTTAAAATTAAAGAGGCTATCGAGCGTAAATTACGTCAGGAACAAGAATCTTTAGAATATGAATTTCGTCTTACCAAAGCATCTAAAGAAGCTGAAAGACAAAGAATCGATGCCGAAGGAAAAGCAGTAGCTAACAAAATTCTAAGCGCATCTTTAACTGATAAAATTTTAAAGGAAAAAGGAATTGAAGCTACCTTACAACTGTCTCAATCGCCTAATTCTAAAGTTATTGTTATAGGTGGCGGTGAAAACGGTGGTTTACCTATCATACTAGGGAATCAGTAAAAGACTCCGATTTCAATAGATTTTAAAAAAAGTCCCATTTCATAACTTATGAAATGGGACTTTTTATGTTTGTAAAAGTGGCCTACCACGAGCTGTTTCAAGGTAGTCAATAGCAAGTGTCTTAAAAAAGTACTTGTGGCAATAACTCATATAGCTACTCGAGACCAGTGATGCTACCGGTATATACGGGTGTCTGCTAATCCTGCGATGATCCATTTAACATCGATAAAGAAAAGTGTAAACCTATTGGTTTCCAAATGCGCTAAGAAGTTATTGTAATAAAATTCATAGGTGGTTGTTACGGTCGCTATTTGTGTATCTCCGACAAAACTAATTTGATAAGTCGTTCTTCAAAAGGGATACTGTCTGGAATACTAACGATTTTTATAAGAAGCTGTGATGCTTCAGTCGTGCTTAATTTGTGGTCTTCTCTAGTTATAGATATAGTTGTCAGCGGTATATTCATACGTCTGGATTTTTTTAATGCAGTGGAGTCTTGTGCCTAAAAATGCTTAAAAAGGTTTTACGGCATCTATAGCAGTAGGCTTTTCAATGGTTACAGTGGTAGAATCTTGTGGTAGAGTTTGTTGAGAGTTTGCTTTCGCGAAAGCGAGAACGCAAATAATAGGGATTAGAAGTCTCCTGTTGTTTCAGTTTAATTGCGCTGTAATAGTAGTACTTTTGCTACACTTAAAACAAGTATTATGTCAACTGCAAAGAAGCAATATAAAAGAGTCACCGTAAAATCACTAACGGAGATGAAGGGGAATAACGAGAAAATATCGATGTTAACCGCTTATGATTATACTATGGCAAAAATCATTGATAGCGCTGGTATAGATGTGATTCTTGTAGGTGATAGTGCCAGTAATGTAATGGCAGGACATGAAACAACTTTACCTATTACGCTGGACCAAATGATTTATCATGCGAGCAGTGTGGTAAGAGGTACAGAGCGTGCTCTAGTAGTAGTTGATTTACCTTTCGGTAGTTATCAGAGTGATCCCAAAGAGGCGTTGCGCAGTGCCATACGCATCATGAAAGAAAGTGGCGGTCACAGTGTGAAATTAGAAGGTGGAAGCGAAGTTAAAGAATCTATCAAACGTATTCTTCATGCAGGTATTCCAGTAATGGGTCACTTAGGACTCACGCCACAGTCTATTTATAAATTTGGAACGTACACGGTACGAGCAAAAGAAAAGGAGGAAGCCGATAAACTTATTGAAGATGCCCTTGCTATGGAACGTATGGGTTGTTTTGCTTTGGTATTAGAAAAAGTGCCGGCAGCACTTGCAAAACAAGTAGCAGACCAGCTTACCATTCCAGTAATAGGAATAGGAGCGGGCGCTGGAGTAGATGGACAGGTTTTAGTCTCTCACGACATGTTTGGTATGACGCATGAATTTAATCCTCGTTTTTTACGTCGTTATTTAAACCTTTATGAAGATATGGGTAACGCAGTAGCAAATTATGTGAAAGATGTAAAAGCAGAGGACTTTCCTAATGACGAGGAGCAGTATTAAATTCTAAATTACCGATTGCCTATTGGTATAAGGTGATACTAAATTATTTTATTGAATAAAATGCTGGAATGGGTGGGTTATCAACCTAAACCTTTAGTCTCGATAGCTTCTGTACGGGGAAAGGTTTCTGAGAATAAGTACAGCCGAAACACTTTACCCAACTTAAAGGGGATATTTCTCAATAAAATCTGAATTTGGAAAATCCTTCCCGCAAGGGAATTTTGAGATGAGTGTTGGCAGTGATTGTAGTACTAAAAGTAACCATTAGTTTTTAGCTCCATAAGCTTTTGTAATTATTAAAAATCTTAATGCTTGGTTCCAGTACTTAATACTTCATCTTGTTCATTACTTGTGAATACTAAACTTAAGAACGCTTTAACAACTTCTTCAAGTTCTTTATTTTTAAAAATTACAATCAAAGACATTCATGGGAACATTTATAATAGAAGGCGGTCATCAATTAAAAGGAGATATACATCCGCAAGGAGCTAAAAACGAAGTACTTCAAATACTTTGTGCAGTTTTATTAACGGACCAGCCGGTAGAAATTAATAACGTTCCAGACATAATCGATGTGAATAAACTCATCGCTTTGTTGAACAACTTAGGTGTGAAAGTGACTAAAAACGGTCCAGAATCGTACACTTTCCAGGCAGATAATATCAATCTGGACTGGTTACAGTCGGAAGAATATAAAACTCAAGGGCGCGGTCTGAGAGGTTCTATCATGTTAGTGGGGCCGTTATTAGCACGTTTTGGAAAAGGTTATATTCCACGCCCAGGCGGTGATAAAATAGGCCGTCGCAGATTAGATACCCACTTTGAAGGTTTTATCAAATTAGGAGCAAAATTCAGATACAATAAAGAAGAGTATTTCTATGGAGTAGAGGCAGATGAGCTTCACGGAGCCTACATGTTACTGGATGAGGCTTCGGTAACAGGAACAGCAAACATCGTTATGGCCGCTGTCCTTGCCAAAGGACAAACAACGATCTATAACGCCGCTTGTGAACCTTACCTACAGCAACTCTGCAAAATGCTCGTGCGTATGGGTGCCAACATATCTGGTATAGGATCTAACATGTTGATCATTGAAGGTGTAGAAAAATTAGGAGGCACGACACATCGCGTACTTCCAGATATGATTGAGATAGGAAGCTGGATAGGTCTTGCTGCGATGACTAAATCTGAAGTGACTATTAAAAATGTAGCTTATGACGAGCTGGGAAATATTCCTAATACCTTTAAAAAATTAGGAATTACCGTAGAGCGCAAAGGAGATGATATTTACATTCCTGCTCATAAAGATGGGTACGAAATCCAGAATTACATCGACGGTTCTATTTTGACCATTTCTGATGCACCTTGGCCAGGTTTTACTCCAGATTTACTGAGTATTGTTTTGGTGGTGGCTACACAGGCTAGAGGTAGTGTGCTCATACACCAGAAGATGTTTGAAAGCCGTTTGTTCTTCGTAGATAAATTGATTGATATGGGGGCAAAAATCATTCTTTGTGATCCACATAGAGCTACTGTTATTGGTCATGATTTTCAATCTCAGTTAAAGTCTACGACTATGACTAGTCCAGATATTAGAGCAGGTATCTCGTTACTTATAGCAGCATTAAGTGCAAAAGGCACGAGTACGATCCACAATATTGAGCAAATTGACCGAGGCTACCAAAATATAGATACTAGGTTAAGAGCGATAGGAGCTAAGATCGAGCGGTTGAATTAACTTTAATGATTTAGTATTTCAATTTTTAATCCCTTGACATTGAGTAGCGGAGCAAAAGCGATTCTAGTATTGATTCTGATCTAGGTGATGCTTCCGCGTCATGCCTTTTGGCAACCAAGAAAGCGCAACCACTATAAAAAGTGAGGTATTAAAGAACATCTTGCTTTTATAGAATTAGACAGGTTTTTATTATTTCTATTTTAAATGAACTGCTAGCTGGTACGGAAATCATTCTATATCAATGTCTTTGAAAGTTAAAATTGATTCAAGCGACCTATTTATTACAGTTCTTTTAACCTAAAATAACTTTTTAGAATACAGATTGGGCAAGGAATTTGATATCTTTCAATTATGAAAAATATTGTCGCATTCATTTTTATTTTTTCTTTAGGTATTTCTGTTGCTCAGGAAATCCCTAAAACGACTCCACGTACTATAGAACCGGTACCTCAAACTACTTCGGGTGGATCGATGTTATTTCCAGAAAAGAAGGAGACAAAAACCTATACCAGACCTAAAGACAACAACGAAATCAAAATGCGTATAGAAACGGATTTGGTGGATCCAGGAATTAAATACGAAAAACAAAAATTTAAAAGAGATGCTCCAGTTGGTGCGGGATTTAAAAGTGATACTTTCTTAGGAGAGATCAGAACTGGCGAGAAAATATTACGCCTTATTTGTAGAGATCATCAATTTGAAGATGGAGATATGGTTCGTATCTGGCAAGATGATAAAATACTAGTGGATAAGATTTATCTAAGAAATGTCTATCAAGGGGTAAGCATACCACTTAAAGACGGTTTTAATAAATTAGAAATAGAAGCATTAAATCAAGGTACTTCAGGTCCCAATACAGCCGAGTTCAAGGTAATGGATTCCAAAGGGAAAGTCATCCAACAAAACATATGGAATCTGGCTGCCGGAGTAAAAGCAACCTTGATCATTCTAAAGAATGAGTAATTCTACCTTTAGGAAAAATACAACTGAATAGCTGTTTTACTTCTTCTGCTGCTAGTTAAAGCAAGCTAACATCAATAGTTGGTATTCCCATAAAGAGCACATTTATTCCGTGGTTATGAGTTCCGTAATTTCCACAACTTTTTCACCTTTTAAATCGTCTATTGTAAAATCTCCTATACGCACACGGGCTAATCGCAATACAGGAAAGCCTACCGCAGCACACATTTTACGTACTTGCCTAAATTTACCTTCTTTTAAAGTTACAGACACCCAGCTTGTTGGACCATGTCGGTCATCTCTGACCCGTTGACGTGTTTTTGGTAAAAAGGGTTGGTGATCTAAAATACGAGCTTGACACTCTTTAGTTAAGTAGTTACTGCCGTTGATACTGATCTCCATACCCGTAATCATTTTTTCAACAGCTTCGGGAGTTATCGTGCCGTCTACTTGAGCATAATATTCCTTTTCTACTTTCCCTCTTTTATTAATAATGTTGCTGAGTTGGCCGTCTGTTGTAATCATTAATAAGCCTTCACTGGTTTCATCCAGTCTTCCTACCGCCATACTTTCTGTTGGGAAATCATAAAGATCGCCTAGAAAGTTCTTGTTTTTTTGATGCCTGTCGTTCGTCATAAACTGACTGAGCATTTTATAAGGTTTATAGATTAAGAAGTGGCGGTGATCCATTCAGCAAAGTTCCTAAATTCCTACTCAAATCCTAAATAAATATTAATTAAATCTTACGTAATACTTACCTGGTAATTAAATGATACACTCATATTATGAAAAAGCTGCTATTACTTTCCTTTATCCTACTCATCACCTCCTGTCAAAAAGCAGCAGAACAGTACTCGTTAAAGCCCAGTAACTGGAGACTTGTTTTTGATTTAGGAGACAATAACCAACTACCTGTAAAAATCACAGTAAATGAAGATCAAACCATTACTATAAAAAATGCTAACGAAGAAATCTTAGTTACCGAAGTAGCCATTGAAGGAGATTCTATTTTTATAAAACCGCCAGTTTTTGAAGGTTATTTTAAAGGTAAGTTTGAGTCTTATAGTTTAATTACAGGCGTCGATATAAAACCTAGTCTGGATTGAATAGTACCATTTCAATTAAATGCGGGAAAAGAATATCGTTTTGATGAAACAAATAATAAAGGTATCGCAACCGATATGTCTGGAAACTATCAAACTGTTTTTAGTCCAGATAGTAAACTAGATCGATACATGGCAAAAGGTGTATTTAATCAAAAGGGAAACGAAGTAACGGGAACATATGAAACAACAACTGGAGATTATAGGTTTTTAGAAGGTTCCATTATAAATCATACTTTAAAATTATCCACATTTGATGGGGCGCATGTATTCCTATTTGAAGCGGTGGTAAAAGACAGTGTTTTGGAGGGAGTCTTTTATAGTGGTAATCACTGTTGGGAACCTTTTACAGCTGTTCTAAATAATGAATACAACTTACCAGATGCAAAAGAATTGACTTTTTTAAAAGAAGGCTCTGATTCTATTGACTTTAGTTTTAAAGATACTAATGGCAATATAGTCAGCTTGAATGATCCAGAATTTAAAGATCAGGTAGTTATTGTCCAGCTTTTAGGAAGTTGGTGTCCTAACTGTCTCGAAGAAACACGATTCTATCAAGAATACATCAACTCTCGACAACCTGATGTTAAATTTATAGGACTCGCTTTTGAATATGAGGTTCTGAAAAAGAAGCATTTAATTCTATTGATCGTTTGATTGCAGCTGAAAATGTTACCTATCCTATACTTTTAGCGCAATACGGCTTTACAGATAAGAAAACCGCTAACGAAAAACTACCTATGCTAGATCACATACTATCTTATCCTACCAGTATTTACATAGATAGATTTGGAAAAGTAAGACGTATACATACCGGTTACAATGGACGCGCCACTGGACAGAAATATGAGAAATTTAAAGAGGAGTTTTACCAATTAATGGAACAGTTGCAAAGCGACAATTAAAATAAATCGCGCATGATATTTGGTGGAATTACCAGCTCTTGCTCTTTCATATTAATCGGAATACGCACCAGTTTCAATAGCTTCAACCCAGATTTTGTAAGCACATCGCGTAGTTCTCCTATTTTTGCATTGGTCAGTTGAATACTTAAAATAGAAGGCTTCCCTTTGGTATTATGATGGGGGATTAAAGAAAGCAATTGTTTTCTTTTATTTTTACACAAACGTTCTAACTGCACGTCGAGATAGCTAGCACCTAGGTTATGCTTTAAAGCCATCCACAATTTTGTAAAAGTGGTGGTGCTTACTTTTTCTTCCATAATCACATAATATTGTTGTACTAAGTTTCTCATAACATTTTTTTTAACCGTTGAGTAAGTCATTCTTTTTAAAATCTATTCCTTTTCTAATCAAATAAGCATCTGGTATGTCGTGTGCCTATTCTGGTAAAATAAGCCTTATTAAAATTCGGCTTATAGGAAAAATTAATCCCACGACTAGTGCAGTTACAAAAGGTATCCCATCGTGATTAAAGCCTATTAAAGAGGTGAAAGCAATCAATGGCCTTACGCCCTATAATTTAGAAAGAAAGGCATGTGTGTAAGTCTCCTTTTTAAATTTCACCTTAATGATGATATAACAGGTGATTTCTATCTCCAAAATGATATAAATAGAAACGCTATTATTGGCGATAAGTTGTGGGTATAATATCCAGGCAGTAAAACCTATAGAAAGCCAAAATACCATATAGCTCAGACGGTCCATTCTTCTTAGTTGAGCACTAGGAATTCCTTGTTTGTGAGCGACTATACCACCGAGAATTTTAGAAACCAGTCCCAAATACATGAGAATTATTACAGTTATTTTAGAAGCATCATCGACAAAATAGGCTAGTGTTAAAATGATCGGAGCTAAGAGCAGTCTAAATAATATCAATGCTTTTGGAATATGCATAAGTTCCTTTATTTGGAATGCTCAAATCTATCGCGTTATTTCGAAGATCATTTGCGTTAACTCCTAATGTTGTATTTTTATTTTTGTGAAAAATGCAAAATGAATAAACAAGAGCTTGTTATTACCCGCTTTCGCGAAAGCCTAACAGAATCATCATCTTTTATACAACAAGTAGCCGACGTGCTAGAAATAAGTTATGACGCTGCTTATAGGCGTATTCAAGGCAAAGCAAAGCTGTCTATAGAGGAAGCCATGCAATTAGCGCAAAAAGGACAGTTTTCATTAGATAATATTTTAGTCGAAGATTTAAAATTAAGTGCCTTAGGAGAAGCAACTCCTCATGTGAATTCCATAAAAAGTATGGAAATTTACCTTGCCGAAACGATCCAAAACTTGTCTCAATTGGGTAAAGATGGGGTTCGTTTTGAATACAGCGCTAAGGATATTCCTGTCTATCACCATTTTGATGCTAGTGAGTTGTCCAGGTTCAAGATGTATGTATGGCTGCAATTAATGGATCCTAACTTTACCGAAACTCGCTATGAAAACTTTCATTTAAGCTTAGAGCTCAAGACATATATGAAAGAAATCAACAAATTGATAAGTCGATTTGAAGTTTGTGAAATATGGAATGATACTACGGTGAGCAGCAGTCTTAAGCAAGTGGATTACTTTTTAACTGCTGGATTGTTACCTCTTTCTGATGCTAAGATATTGTGTCAGGACATTATGAAGTTGGTAAAGCAAAGACAAAAAGATTTAGCCAGTGATAGGTATGATATACATTACCACGAGTTATTGATCATGACTAATAATTCTATAACTTATAAGCACGGTCAACCAGCAGCCGGTTTTGTGACCATGACCATGCTGGGGTATATCAAATTTACCGCTAGTAATATGTTGGGTCGCATTCAAGGGTACTTCAAACACCAACTCAAACAATCTACTTCGTTGAGTAAGGCTTCCACTAAAGAAAGAGCGCGATTTTTCAATAAAATAGAACAAAAAATAAACGCTCTAGAACAATCTCTAGAGCGTTATGAACTATTGGATTTTTAAAAATCTATTTGATAAAGCTCAGGAGCAATCTATTGAGTTCGTCTTTGTGAGTGAGGTATAAACCATGAGGGCCACCTTTAATAATTTCTAACTTAGAACCTTTTACTAATTGATGTCCTTGTTGAGAACTAGGTGCTGAAGGAACAATGTTATCGGCATCTCCGTGAATGAATAGAGTGGGGACTTGGATAGCCTTTAATTCCTTACGTAAATCTGTTCTACCGAAGGAATTGATACAATCCAAAGTTCCTTTAGGACTAGCATCTATTGCGATTTGAAAGTTGTAATCTAATTGTCCTTGAGAAATACGGTCTTTATAATCTTTATAATTGACAAAGCTTTCACCAAAAGCTTTTAAAAAACCAGCACGGTCATTTTTCACATTTTCTTCCATTCCTTTAAAGACTTCGTCAGGAGCTCCATCGGGATTGTCATCTGTTTTTAATAGATAAGGAGCTACAGAACTGATAAAAATAAGCTTGCTAATTCTACTGGTTCCATATGTTTCTGCATACTGTCCTAACTCACCACCGCCCATGGAAAACCCAACCAAAACAATATCTTTTAAATCTAATTTTTCAATCAAATCATGTAAATCTTCTGTCATGGATTTATAATCATAACCAAAATAAGGCCTAGAAGAACGACCAAAACCGCGACGATCATAAATAATCACACGATAACCAGCTTCTACTAAAACAGGAACTTGGTATTCCCACATGGCACTACTTAATGGCCATCCATGAACTAAAACGATCGGTTGACCGCTTCCATGATCTTCATAGTAGATGCTTACATTGTTATCTTTTTGAGCTGTAGTCTTTATTAAATTTGGCATTTTTTATTTTTTATTAGTTACAATTTAAAACAAAATAAATGGTATTCTAATAAGTAAATGTGAAAAAGGAAAGCTTTATCAAATTTAAATTTGCCATTAAAAGACAACTATACCTTGTTAATTTTTCTTAGACTCATAAGGTTTCAAATACCAATAATCAGCAACATAACTATTATAATGGGCAATAAAAACAGAATAATATTTACATAAGATTCAAGTTGATCACTATTGGTATAATACCTTTTAAGTAAGGTTTACATAGGGAGATAAAAAAAGTAATTACGTATAAATGAAAACATCAATATTAGAAATATAATAAAGGTAATCATGTAAAGCTTGGTAAAGGAAGAGAACTTCTTATTGCTTAAACCTGCTAAAAAAGAACCCAATAAGAGCCCTGTCCATAAAACAATAGAGAGCAAATCTATTAAACCGAAAACATAATAGGTGTCATGAATATTAATATCCATAGACGAGTCTGCTATGCTAAGTTGATTTACATAGCCATACTAATAGCTATAATCAGTAAGCTCAGATAAAATTCAGTTCTATAAAATCTGGAAAGCACTACTTATAATTCTATAGATCCCTTTCCTTCACGCAAAAGAACAGGCTCATCACCTGTAAGGTCAATAACTGTTGAACCTATGTTACCACCGAAACCGCCGTCGATCACATAATCCACTAGTTTGTCCCATTTTTCGGCAATAAGACTTGGATCTGTGGTGTATTCTATAACTTCATCATCATCTTTAATAGAAGTAGAGATAATTGGATTTCCTAATAATCGTACCAACTCTGTAGCGATCTTATTATCTGGCACACGTATTCCTACTGTTTTCTTTTTCTTAAATACAGAAGGTAAATTATTATTCCCTGGTAAAATAAAGGTATAAGGACCTGGTAGATTACGTTTGAGAATTTTAAAAGTATGAGAATCAATTTGACTGGCGTAATCGCTTAGATTACTCAAGTCTTCACAGATAAAAGAAAAGTTGGCCTTTTCTAGTTTGACTCCTTTGATTCGGGCTATCTTTTCTAGTGCCGTTTTATTGGTAATATCACAACCTAAACCATAGACGGTATCAGTGGGATAAATAACTAAAGCACCGTCTCGCATAGCATCTGCCATACGTTTTAAGTCCTTTTGGTTAGGATTATCTTCGTATATTTTAATCAATTGTGCCATATTAATATTGCGGATTAAAAAATGATTTGATAGGAATCCAAAGAAAGGCTAAAGCGATAATAGCAATGAGAATGCGTATCCAAAACTTCAAATTACTATTGCCTGAATTGGGCACTACATCATATTTATATTTACCGTTGTGATCTATTTTTATAGAAATAGAATTTTTAGTGGAGTCAGAGTTTGCTTTCTGATTTTTTAAAAATAGCATCCATCCCAACACAAAAAGCCCAGAAACAATAACAATTGTTAAGGTGCTTTGCAGGCTGTATTGCAGTAATTGCTGCGATGTAATTAGAGTATAATTCAAATCCATGTTTTATATTAGGTTAAATTTAATCAATAAAATTGATTAATCAGCAGCTTTTACTGCGCTTTATGTTTTAAAAGGCCTACAGCGCCTTGTTGTTGAATGTTTTATTTCTTCTTGACCAATAGTGTTAGGTTTAGATTATTTGATATTGTGATTTCTATTTTAGAGTATTTTATTTGTCTCGCTTTCGCGAAAGCCTGCCACAAATAATTTTTTGATCATTTAGTATCAATTCGAGAATACTGATTATGGAATTACAGCCAACTCATCAACTTTTTAACCCTACTCAACTTATGAGTATAGGGTGCGTATTTAACTGGTAAATCAATCCAAGTACCTCTATGTACCACGCTTTTGTAATGAGAAAACACTTCAAAAGTTTTCTTACCGTGATAAGAGCCGATGCCGCTGTTGCCGACACCACCAAAGGGAAGCCTATCATTTAGAAACTGAACAATGCTATCGTTAATAACACCACCGCCAAAAGCAAATCGCTTGATGAACCACATTTCAAATTTAGAATCGCCAGTAAAGCAGTAAGCGCCCAAAGGTTTTTCAAAACTATCGATCCATTGTTCCAAATCTTCTTTTGTGGAATAGGTGATCACGGGTAGTAGAGGGCCAAAAATCTCATTCCCCATTATTTTAGTATCTCTAGATGGTTCATCAACAAGGGTAGGAGCTATATACAGTGCATCTCTATCGTGGTCGCCACCTTCGATTAGAATTTCTCCTTCCAACATACCAATAAGTTCGTCAAAATGATTCTCTCTAATAATTCTAGGGAAATCTGCCGATTCTTTTACGTTGGTACCGAAGAATACGTGAATTTGTTTTTTAATTTCAGTAACCAGTTGATCTTTAATGCTTTTGTGTACCAGTAAGTAATCTGGTGCGATACAGGTCTGACCTGCATTGAGAAACTTAGACCAAACGATACGTTTTGCCGTTACCCTGATATTTGCACTTTCATGGACCACACATGGATTTTTACCACCTAATTCTAATGTCACTGGTGTAAGATGTTTTGCTGCTGCTTGATAAATTAATTTACCTACTGCTGGACTCCCAGTAAAAAAGATATAATTCCAAGGCAGGGTAGTGAGCTCTTGTGCAACTTTTGAATCTCCTAAAGCGACAGAAACATGTGCCTCGTCAAATGCTTCTTCTATGATTTCCTGTAACAATTTACTCGTCGCATTGGAGAATTCGCTAGGTTTTAAAACTACTGTATTTCCTGCGGCTACAGCACCTATTAATGGAGCTAAAGCAAGTTGAAAAGGATAGTTCCAGGGCGATATAATCAAGGTATTTCCATAGGGCTCTGGGTATCTTCTTGCCTTAGAGGGAAAGTTGAGTACAGAAGCCCTAACTCTTTTAGGTTGAGACCATTTACTTGTTCTGTAAATGTATTTTTTAAGCTCATCTATAATCACATTATACTCCGTAAGAAAGGCTTCAAATTCGCTCTTACCGAGATCATCTGCGAGTGCTTTGTAAACTTGTTGTTCCCGACTTTCTATCACTTTTTTGAGCCTTTGAAGGCTTTCAACACGGTATTTTAGATCTTGTGTCTTACGCGTCTTAAAAAAATCTTGTTGGGCTTTATGGAGCTGTTCTACATTCATCATGATAATAAGGTATTAGTAAAAAGGGAATTCGCTTTTAAGTGATGGTTCTCTAACTTTTGGTCTTGAAGCCAGGTCAAGAATTTATGGATTCCATCAGAATTCATTTGGCCCCAATGCTCGTGATCTCCTAAAACAGCACAAGTCATTATTATAGATTTCTGTAGATCCATGTTCTTATCTTTTTCTGGAACTAGAGCCTTTAAGAATTCTGCAGCCTTCTCAGGATATTCTTGCGCGTAGAAAAAACCCTTTTTAGTGGCTTTTAAAAATGATCTTAATGCGACTTCTTTTGTGGAAATGGTATGTTCAGAGCAACTGATCACAGGAGAATATGAGTAAGGAATACCGTAGTCCTTTAATTGGAACAATACCAACTCGGTATTCTGTTGTGCTGCCTGAACACCTTCCCAATTGGTAAAGATCCAAGTGGCTTGAACTTGATCCTTTTCTATGGTTTCCCAAATACCTAATTTATCTGGGTAAACGCATTCTATCATTCCTTTTCCACCATCATTTTTGATCATTTGTTTCACTATAGCATCTTCGTAGCGGGCCTTATAAGAAGCATAAGTGGTATGATCTAAATCTTTAGGAGACCTAATCCCTGTACCAGATTTACAAGCTATTGCACTAAGATCTTCTTGAAATAGGGCTGCAATTGCAATTAGATCAAAAGCATTTGATTTTGTTTGATAACTCATCACACTCTCCAGCGGACACAAAGCCATATCTACTTGGCCTAGTTCCACTTTCTTTGCAGGGGTGAGCTCGTAATTATCTTGTGAAGGATCTATAATTTCTACCAATAAGTCTTCATTTGCGTAGTACCCCAATTCTTGAGCTATAAAAAACCCAATGTGATTTGCATTTGGCGTCCAGTCTAGAGCTATTTTTAACGATGTCATCGATTGATTTTCAAATTAAAAACCAATTTACACCAAAGAACACCAAGTTATGTGAAGGTGTTTGTAAAGTTGGTAAGAAATTGTGATTGATTACGTTGATATATGATTTGAAGATAAATACAAAGTATGTGATCCTATTCTAAGACCTCAAAATCTATCCGGCTAAAATTTGCCACCGCTACTTTCGCCCCTCCAGTGGCTACTTTTGGTCCCATTAACTATTACTTGCAGTCGATGAGCTTTTTTTCGAGAGCAATGCAAACGACAGATTTGCTAGCTTGCTACTAATTAGTAGTGGTTGAAGAGGAGTTGGTTAATTCTCCTTTTCAAGTCCTATTCTCAGAACTATTTACAACTCGGCAGCTGCCTTCCACAACGCATCCTTAACATTCACAGGAGCGATAATCTTAACCTGCTGCTTTTTTACAGGATGCACAAATTCTAATGTTCTCGCGTGAAGATGAATACTGCCGTCTTTATTACTGCGTTTGGCGCCGTATTTTAAATCTCCTTTGATCACACAACCTATTTTACTCAGCTGTGATCTGATTTGATGATGTCTTCCTGTTTCCAGTTTTATTTCTAAAAGCGTATAACGATCCAGTTCTTTAATCACAGTATAGGAGAGTGCTGCTTTTTTAGAGTTGGGCACCTCATGATCATGTGCGTAACTTTTATTTTGCTTCGGATTGCGGACCAGATAATGTTCCAAACGGTCTTTTTTCTTAGGTACAATTCCTTCTACAATTGCCCAATAGGTTTTGTCAGTTTCATGAGTAGCAAAAAGTTTGTTCATTCTAGGCAATGCTTTTGAAGTACGTGCAAATATCACAACACCGCTTGTAGGGCGGTCTAATCTATGAACCACGCCTAAATAGACAGCACCAGGTTTATCGTACTTCTTTGAGATATACTCTTTGATCACATCAGGGAGAATTTCATCTCCAGTTTTATCTCCTTGCACGAGATCTCCAGACTGCTTGTTGATAGCAATAAGGTGGTTGTCTTCAAAAAGGATGCGGTGGTTGATAGACATAGGGTAGAATCGAGTGGTAAAGGTAAAGTACTTGTAACTTTTTTATAGTATAATATCTTCATTGTATGATAGTGTTATTTGTTGCCATCTTACATTACTATTATCAAACTATGGGTGCAAGCGTAATTACAGTTTTTAAAAGACAAATGACCTTTAGGTTTAAAATACTCACTATGAATACATTAAATATTTTTTTAAAGATATTTCAGCCATTTATTTACCATTCCATGCAGAGATAGTTTTTTAAACTCCATAGGTAATCTAAGTTTTTCTAAACACGAGTATTCATTCAATTCTTTAGGAACTTATAAATAAAACTGCGGCTGCCGATTTCTCGTTTATACAGTATGAGAAATACTAGCATTTTTACTTTACTCGTTTTACTACTTCCAGCGATAGCCATCGCTCAGAAAATTGATAACCTATCTTCCATACGCGATATCAAAAACACCAACTACTTTAGATTTCATTACGATAACGATTATTTTGCTGCGTCAGATAAGAATTATACGCAAGGTTATAGTTTTGAATTGGCAACTCCATTTTTTAAAAACAATCCTGCCAACTATCTTTTCTTAAAGCCAAAAGAAGTGGAGACTCGTTATGGATTAGCCATAGAACACATAGGCTTCACGCCAGGTCGCTATGATTTACCCGAGATTCAAGTAGGAGACAGGCCTTTTGCAGCGGCTATTTTTTTAAAAAGCTTTGTAATCGCTACAGACAGCATCAACAAAAGCCGGTTTACTTCTTCTTTCAATTTAGGAATCATAGGCCCAGCAGCTTATGGTGGCGAGATGCAAATTGGAATACATGAGGCTACTGGAAATAAAACTCCTAGAGGTTGGGGAAATCAAATCAAGAATGACTTGGTTATGAATTACGAAGTAGGTTACGAAAAACAATTGCTTCAATACAAAGACCTATTCTCTATTCAAGCCCAAGCAAACACAAAAATAGGAACGCTTTTTACCAACGCCTCTATGGGATTCAATTCTATGATTGGAATTATAAATTCGCCATTTTCTTCTGCGGAGAAAAGAAACGGGTTTCAACTCTATGCGTATGTCCAACCTATACTAAACGTCATAGGCTACGATGCCACACTCCAAGGAGGATTGTTCCATAGGAGCAGCCCTTACACTGTAGATTCTAGAAATCTAGAACGACTCAACACACAGTTCAATTATGGTATCGTTTTAAAAACGAAAACCTTGTATTTGGAATACACGCGTTCCATCATTTCAAAAGAATTTGATACTGGAGAAACTGCAAAGTGGGGCGGGATCAGGATTGGGTTTACGATTTGACATAGGATTAGAAAAAAATCCCCATTCACAAAGCAAATAAGGGATTGTTTAATTGTAACAAAAGCATTTCCTAAGGGCAAAATAAATGCTGCCCTTTGGAAAATAAAGTCATGAGTAGCTTAGAAAAGAACTGTCTTGTTGGATTTATATGAATTCAACTACGAAGAAAAGCTCCATTCAAATTTGTTCAGTATCTGTTGCGTACCTATCAAAACCCAATCAATAAGATCTTATAATTCGTTTTTTCGTTTAAGGTGGTCTAAGACTTTCCAGATAATTAAGGCCACACCTATTAAGATACCGAGAATTAATAAAGTATTGATATAAAGCACGTTTTCAAAAATCCAAAAGGTAATCCCAGAAAATAAAATTAAAAGGCTGCCGCACATTACCCGTATGCTTGATATTTCAATAAAGCGATCGAGAAGCATTCCAAAAGCTTTAGTACTTAAGTATGACATTTATTCAGTATTAATTGATATTTTAATTTTTTAATTGATGCCAACCAAGATCACCGTGTATTCCGAACCTATTAATAACTGTTTTTCGTTTTTTAAAATCAATTTCCATTAATGCCGCTACGGCTTCATCTCCAATAGTCCATTTTAATTGACTATCAATCGCATACTTGATATTTATAATGTTCAATTCTTCAGAGCTCAGATTAGTCTCGTTCTCAAAGCTTAACAGGCAGCTGGTACCGTCCTTATAAACTATAACTTGAAGTTTTAACACCCCTCTAATTTTGTTAAAGGCATCCTCTTTCATGCTCTTAATCAATAATTCAAGGACATCTTTATCCTTAATTTTTGCAGTGGTTTCTCTGCTTTCTAAGCCGAACTGTTGAGTGTTACATTCGTTCAATTTTACTTTGTAAATGTTCTGAGCAAATGTGACTTGATAAGTAGCTAATAATAAGAAACTAAGGATTAATTTTTTCATGTTGTTAATAATTGGATGGATTTACGTGTTCATTATTTTTAATGATAATAAACCATAAGTTGGTGTGGCTAACATACCTTTTTTCTCTCTCTGAATAAGCTGGAGCTAATAAATCTATAGAGGGCAAAATATCAACAATTAGTTTCTTTAATAGACTGTTGTTAGTTGTATTAGTTATTAAATCTAACTTTCCATTAGCTTTAAAGCTGATCCCTACATTCACGGTGTCGTTGACAAATACCATTTTTCTTTTAATACTTTCATCAATAATGATGTAACTAATTGCGTTTTCAAGACAAGAGGAACTTTGAGCACCTTCGCAACCAGCTATTAATGGAAACAAAGGTTTAAAGTTAAAGACATTTTGATTCTTCTGCGTAAGCGCTGAGGTGTCTTTTTTTCTTTTTGTAGAACAGGACAACATCACACCACATAGAAAAAGACAAGAGAATAAGGTTTTTAATTTCATTTAATGGCAATTAAATTTTATACTGGTAAAAATAAAGAACTGGTTCTTCTTTATCTTTAATGATGTCAAATTTAATAACATTGCAAAAAAAAAATCCCCATTCACAAAGCAAATAAGGGATTGTTTAATTGTAACAAAAGCATTTCCTAAGGGCAGAATAAATGCTGCCCTTTGGAAAAAGAGGATCATTTAAAACAAGCCTTCATTCTTATTAGAAAAATAATTAAAATCGTGATTATTCTCAATCTTCAATAAAGATTCATAAATCATTTTGATCACATTTTCTACATCATCTCTGTGAACCATTTCTACAGTAGTGTGCATATAACGTAATGGAAGTGATATCAACGCACTTGGTACGCCACCATTAGAATAAGCAAAAGCATCTGTATCTGTTCCTGTAGAACGAGAAGTAGCTCTTTTTTGATAAGGAATCTTTTTCTCATCTGCGGCATCCATGATCAGGTTGCGCAGGTTGTTTTGAATCGCTGGTGCATAGGCGAGGACAGGACCTTTTCCTATGGCTGCGTCTCCATTAGATTTCTTTTCGATCATAGGAGTTGTCGTGTCGTGGGTCACGTCTGTAATGATCGCTACATTAGGTTTTATGGTATGCGTGATCATTTCTGCTCCGCGCAATCCTATTTCTTCTTGAACAGAATTAGTTATATACAGTCCAAAATCCAATTCTCGCTTATTTTCTTTCAATAAACGCGCTACTTCAGCAATCATGAATCCGCCCATGCGGTTGTCCAGTGCGCGACATACAAATTTGTTTTTGTTCAATACAAAAAACTCATCTGGATAGGTAATCACACATCCTACATCTACTCCAAGTGCCAGTACTTCGTCTTTAGTCTCACAACCGCAGTCTATAAAAATATTGTCTGGTTTAGGAGCTTCTTCTTTGGACTTATTTCTAGTGTGAATCGCTGGCCAGCCGAATACTCCTGTCACGATTCCTTTCTTGGTATGAATGTTTACTTTTTTAGAAGGAGCGATTTGATGGTCAGAGCCACCATTGCGCACGACATAAATAAGGCCATCGTCCGTAATGTAATTCACATACCACGAGATCTCATCTGCATGCCCTTCTATAACGACTTTAAACTTTGCATCTGGATTGATAACGCCTACAGCGGTACCGTAATTATCTGTTATAAAGCTATCTACATAAGGTTTTAGGTAGTCCATCCATACCTTTTGACCGTTCCATTCATAACCAGTAGGAGAGGCGGTATTGAGGTATTTTTCTAGAAAGTCGAGTGATTTTTTATTTAAAATGCTTTTTTCAGCCATGTGATAAATTTTAGAGCGTGAAGATAATAATATGGTCGCAAAAACGCTTGTATTCTATTGGGTTTCTTATTTTTGGAACACTTTTAGAGCATACTTGTTTATGATAAATAATTTAATTTTTTTACTAGTGGCTTGTGGCGGTCTCGCTTTCGCGAAAGCACAAGTAATACCAACACCCAAACCCGTTTCAAAAGACTCGATAGCAAAGGCAGTAGAACAATATTTCTACGTGGATGGCGACTCATTAAGTGCCATAGAATTGGATAAAGTCCTTTTGATACAAGACTTAAATTTTGACAGTAGGTACGAGCGCATACGTTATTTAATCTTAAAACGCAAGGTGGAAAAAGTATGGCCCTATGCAAAACTAGCGGCAGAACGTTTAACCGTTCTCGATAAACGACTCGCCTCTTTAGAAACCAAAAACCAAAAAAAGAAATATTCTAAGATGGTCGAGGACTATATCGAGGGAGAATTCAAAGGAGAGCTTAAAAAACTGTCCAAAACCGAAGGACAAATACTCATTAAACTCATCCACCGGCAGACTGGAAATACGGCTTATGATTTATTAAAGCGCTTAAGAAGCGGTTGGAGTGCATTTTGGTTTGATAAAACAGCAAGTGTTTTTGATATGTCTCTAAAAGAAGAGTACCGACCAGAAACCGTTGTAGATGATTTTTACGTGGAAGACATCCTTATGAACAGCATTACTGATGATAAATTGGAGGATCAAAAGCCTGCGATTGAGTTTGATTATTTTGCTGCGCGTGCGCATTGGAAATCTTATGAAAGAGAACTTCCAGCAAATTATGACAGTATTCAACTCGCTGCAAGAGCTAAACGCATCCAGGAATACAACGTGAAAAAAGCACGCAAAGCCAGACGTAATAATTGATTTACTCTCCAGTTCCTTAACTAAATCCGAAGGTCTTATAGTATCAGGCACCTCTTGTTGCTCCATACGATAAACTGATTCAAATTATCCTTTAGAATATCAATAAAACCATATAATAGACAAAGCCTATAGTGAGTTTTTAAATCATTTACAATGCTATTAATCAACTATTTAAATACTTCAAGTAAATATATAGTTTACATCATTAAATGGGCTTACGATTCTTTATACTATACTTCAAAAAGTTCACATTACAGCTCATAATTACATTAAAAGCTCCTCTAATTTGGAGTGCTTCGTCTTTGTTAGTAGAGTTCACGCTTTGGATTTGGTCCAACATTAAGTTGTGTTGTTAAAGCTGAAATAACGAGTTTTAAAAAAAGGAGCTATTTTTAAGATAGCGCTTTTGTAATCGTATAGGGTGCCTTACATTTGTTATTTATAATAATTCTAGATAATAAATTACAATGGGTAGAAAAACTTCTCAAAAAATGCGCGAGTTGCACAGGTATCTGGGCTTTTTCCTTGCAGGTATCATGGCTGTTTATGCGATAAGTGGTATTGCGTTAATCTTTAGAGATACAGAATTATTAAAGCAAGAGACCACCATTGAAAAAACAGTCGAGCCGCAGCTAACTATAAGCGAAATAGGCCCAGCTATTCCAATAAAAAAACTTGAAGTAACTCGGGAGGAAGCAGGGATCTACTATTTTGAAAATGGTTTTTACAACAGTCTCACTGGAGAAACGCAATACACTAAAATGGAATTGCCTTACCTATTAGATAAACTCACTCACTTCCACAAAGCAAAGTCAGGGCAGCCCTTGTTCTTTTTAAACATCTTCTTTGGAGTTGGCTTGCTCTTCTTTGTAATATCAGCATTCTGGATGTTTATGCGAGGTACTGAAATCTTTAAAAAAGGAATTCTCTTTGCTGGCGCTGGATTGGTCTTGACCTTAGTCTTATTGTTTGTATAGTTGTTCCTGCTGAATTAGACTTAGCAGTTTAATAATTAGATCTCAAAACTAAAGTTCACTCCAAAGAAAAATCCTCCGAATAGATGTTAAATCTACAGGGAGGATTTTTTTTATTCTATTTTATATCAAGACCTTTTAAGCTGTATGATGCCTATAGAGTTCAGTAATCTAATAATAAGGTAGGTAACGTCTATTTCGTACCATTTCACACCAAAGTTAGCACGATTAGCGTGTTTGTGGTGATTGTTGTGATAACCTTCTCCCATCATCAAGAAATCAAATCGGAATAAGTTCTTACTGGTATTTTTCATTTGGTAATTCACATAACCATAGATATGACCGAACCAGTTGATGATCACACCATGAATAGGTGCCATCATAAGGGTAACTGGTAATAATAACCATTGCCACCAAGCAGTTACAAAGTAAACGAAGAATAATACGTACAAAGTAATCCATAAAAGCCTAGAGAAACGGGAGCTAGCAAATTTGTCAAAAGCTTTCCATTGAGGTACATTTTTAGTAAAACGTGCATCTACTTCTACGAGCTCTTGATTGATGTCTTGATAAATAGTTTTGGTCTTCCACATCATGGCAAACATATTATCATCAAATCTTGGGGAATGTGGGTCTTTTTCTGTGTCGGTAAAAGCGTGATGCATTCTATGCATGATGCCGTACCCATAGGCACTTAAATAACTAGAGCCTTGAAAAATCCAAGTGAGTACAAAAGTAATGCGTTCCATTGTTTTAGACATCGTAAACACTTGATGTGCCGCATAGCGATGTAAAAAGAAGGATTGAAAGAAGAGTCCACCGTACCAGAGAGCTACAACTAAGAGTATAACAGCCATAAATCTTTTTTTTACAAAGGTAGGAGCAGTACCCTTGTAAAACTATGAACCTAGATCAAGAAATTCGCTTTCTAATGCGGCTCAATGCTTGTGCGGTAACACCTATATAAGAGCTGATATATTTCAAAGGCATGACACGTATCAATTGAGGTCTTTCTTTAAATAATTTCACGTATCGCTCTTCAGCGTTAAGATTCAAGAGGTTTTGTTCCCGTTTAGATTTTATTAAAAAAAGTCGCTCTGCGGTTAATCTGCCTATAAGATTCCCTATCTGCGTCTTTTTGTACACATCCTGTAAGTCCTCATAGGTAATACTGAGTAAACTTGTTTTGGTCAGTGTCTGTAATTGATACAATGAGGGCTGTCTGGTTAAAAAAGAGTCGTAGGCACTTATAAATTGGTTTTCAAAACTAAAGCCAAAAGTGATGTCTTTTTCATCGTCTTCTTTAGGAATAAACAAGCGTACGATTCCCGACTCTATAAACGAAATCTGATTTTCTACCTCACCTAATTTTAGAAAAATTTCTTTTTTAGGAATCACTCGCTGCGTTAATTTTGAGGTAAAGAAATCCCAGTCCTCTTCAGAGATGTGAGCAATACTTTCTAGATATTCTTTAATTTGTTCCATTTAGATCGATCCTACTAATTCCATTTCAAAGATAAGCGCATAGAAACAAATTAATAGATAGCAGTTTCCTAATTAAAAGGTAATTTAATAAGTGCCGATGGAGCAGAGCAATGTATTGTGCAGCATGGAACAAACTTTTGGTAGACTGCGTGGATATTTTGAGATTACCAGGATGTTTTTCCACAAGCATTCGTTTACTATTGTCGCTCCAACTAGCATCTTTCTTTATGATCAGTTCTATATCAAGTCGCCTTGCGGAGTACGGAATAGACTTTAAGCAGACTGCGTGGCATACCTTGTACGTAGCACGACTATTCGTAACGACAAAACTAGGGGCATTCCTACTGGTTCCCCATCAAATTTGGTGTTTTTATCCCTGCAAAGCTAAACTTGCTTTACAATTGGGACACGCAATTTTATGACCTTTCATTAAATTTTTAGTAAGAAAAGGGATTGCGGTACCACAGTCAGGACAAGGGATGCTAGATTTTTTTTCTTTTTTGATTTTATTAAAATTTTTGAACACTTCCATTTTCTGTTGATCCAAGTCTGTTTTTTCTGTCCGTCCAATTTTTACATCACAATTGGAACAGGAAAAAGTTTTTCCTTTTAAGAATTCTTCTGTGTTTATTGAAATAGTAGTTTGGCAATTGGGGCAGGGGATGCTGTCAGACATTTTATGAGTAATTATTAAGTGCGTCACAAATATAACCCTATGTCGCATTCTTAAAACACCATAATCATTTAGACCTGATAGGGTGTTTTCAGAGGTATTATATTTGTTTTTGATAAACGGTATGATCCAGATACTTTTAGAGTTCTTGCTACATCATAAAACAAATGAAAATGAACATCATTAACATTCAACCTTTAGGGTTTCCATGGAAGACACAAGATTCCTTTTTGTTCTGTGCACATCATCGAGATTTATACCCAGCTAGAGATACGTATTTAGGGATTCCTGATGTTTAAAAAGCAGGTAGAAACATAGATCAAGTTTTTATCATCAAAGATGGACTAGGAATCTATCATGGTAGTCTTGTACCTAGTTTCCCATAGCTCACGCACAGCGGGTTTGAAACAAAAAATGTAGTAGATGGGATAGATTGCTTTGGTTTTTAGACAATGGTATTAAAAACTGTATGAGGTCTATTTTAATTGGAACGATATCGAGAATGATTTTTCACTACAATTTTTGGCATTTTATATGAGTAAGAAGCTGCACACTTGAAACATATGTAGAACTACTATAAAAACTGAATAGCAAGTTGTAAAATCATTACAATAAAAAAGTCCCGCTATTCTATGATAGAATTGCGGGACTGATTTAAATATCAATACTTATAATTTAATGATTACTTAGGCATTAAAACTTTATTGATAACATGTACGGTTCCATTTGAATTCTCAATGTTAGCTATTACAACTTCTGCTGCATTTCCATTTTCATCGTGAACGAAAACTTTACCATCCTCTGTAGTACAAGTTAATTCACCACCTGCTACTGTTTTAACAGTTGCTTTTCCATTGTTCTTTTCGATAAGACCCAATACATCTGCAGCTTTAATGTCTCCAGAAACTACGTGATAAGTTAGAATACCTGCTAACTGACTCTTATTTTCTGGTTTTAATAAAGTTGCTACTGTTCCATCTGGTAATGCATCAAATGCATCATTTGTTGGAGCAAAAACGGTAAATGGTCCTTCACTAGATAATGTTTCTACTAGATCAGCTGCTTTTACAGCTGCTACTAAAGTTGAAAGTGCATCTGTTGCAATTGCTGTTTCTACGATTGTTTTGTTTAAATCTGACATAAATTTGTTTTAAGGTTAATACTGTTTCTATAAGTTCGTACGTGCCTCTACTAACTTACCTGTATTAACTAGGCTTTAACTAGAAAGTGATAAAATTGGCAAATTTTAAGTTTTTAAAAAAAAACGATATCCAATTTTATAAGCTCGGGATCAATATTGCTATTATGGATGCTCAATATTTACTTCTTAGTTAGATGTACACCATTGATTACATTTAAAACACCATTTCAATTTTCAACTTTTGGCATAATTAATTATGCGTTATTTACATTTTCCTCCCTTACAAATACTTCTCTCCCTCTGTTGAGAATGTTAGCATTTCACTAGCTAAAATTTCAGCATTTGCTCGGCACTTATTTTTTCTACAGCTATTAGTTTATCTGCCGTTTTAACATCAATAGCTGCGATCTGTTATGTTTAGATACCAGTGCGATTTAAAGAGACAAACGACCTTAATACTAGAAGTATGTTACCAAAACTTTTTTAATGTTACAATCGTTCTATTGTTAAACCAACATATTTATAAACATAAAATATTTGTTTTAATCTCTTAGCCTTTAAGAATCAGTAAAATTTAAATCACGAAGCAACTCAAATATTTTTAGATTAAAATAAGGTACCGCTGCTATAAGATGATCAAATATAGCTGCCATTATATATTCATAATTCTTCCTGCGCTTATCAATACTGATGGCGTAAATTTCAATTGAAATCCTGTGACTAATAGGAATTAGCTAGAGCACTTGGAACACTATCTACTTGTTGTTGCTAGAATAATTTTCAATACAGGTTTCCATATACTTTCTAAAAACATTAATAGTAGTTAGGTTACTTTCATTTAAAGGCAACTCTTCATTTATAGTTTGGTCTTTATTACAAGCCTCAATACCACCATCAGGTTATAGAGAACAAAGAGATGGTGAAGCCGTTAACGATAACATTTATATGTTTGGAGGAGCAGACCATACCTCAAGTTCTTCACCTGGGCCAAATTCAATAAATTTATCAGACGAAGTGATTGTTTACAATAGTTTGAACGGTACGTGGATTCAAGTACATAGCATTACATAATGCAGTATTCGAATCGTTAACTTCAAAATTTAGCCAGATCATTATAGTCGTAGGGAATAAAAATCGAGATCAAACTAGTTCCTTTATTGGTAGTTATGATGTTTTATCATACACTTAGAGCGAATTGCAAACTACACTTAACCTGGATCATATTACTATAAGAGGTATAACCGCACTCGACGATGACATTTACATAGCTTATGATGATTTGGTTACACTTATGCCAAACATCATAAGCATAAAGTGGTTTAGACTTCACTTCTATAGATTTTTGATTTATAAATTAAAACGCGATCAATTATTAAAAAACAAGTAATAATTATTTTGCTTGCAATACTAAGTTTAGGCCTTAATTTTGGATGAAAATATTCCTCCAATAACAACAACTATTGTATCTACATCAATAGTAAGAAGTAAACTTTTGGAAATGGCGAAGAAGAAATCGTTCAACAAGACATTTTTAGTACAGTCCAAAACACTAAGGACGATTTAATAATTAAATTGAATTCAATATCTCATGTTCCTGACGATCTTTCAGATACAGGTATTGAATTTTTTCAATCTACTATTATTGTTGTTTTTGACTAGATAAAAGCTAATAGGACACTTTTAGATTTAAATATTATTTCCAATTCTAAAATAAGAATAGTCCGTGCAGCGATCTAGCTGTAGCAAGAATACAGTACCAAGACATTATGATCCTTTTCATTTAACAATTTTAGAGGTAATAAATAGCGTTTATAACGCTTACTGTAACGTATAATTACTTTGTTATTTTTTCACCTAATTGTGTCAAATTATGCAGCCTTTATTCAGGACGGGGCAACTTCTTTATGGAATTAATCTTCCCTTTTCAATTTACCTGTATGATTTTCTGTTTTTAATACAGGTAAGGATACAACAACTTATATTTGTGACGTCGTTAACAAACTATGTTAACGTATTCAATCTACTAAGCACATAGTTGCAGATGACATTTATATTATTGTATATTATCAGAATCTGTTCGTATTTCTAGGCTTTGTTAACGAGCAGCTTTATTTATTTACAACATAGCTTTAACCCAATATTAAAATTTAATTAATGAAATTTGCAGTTTTATCAGCCAGTCCTAACCTCTATTCTACAAAAAGAATTATAGAGGCAGGTAAAAAGAAAGGGCATGAAATGATCATCATAGATCACACAAAGTGTGATTTAGTTATTGAAAAAAAGAAACCTATCGTTATTTACAAAGACGAAGAAATACGAGATCTCGATGGAGTCATTCCTCGTATAGGTGCTTCGGTAACCTTTTTTGGTACCGCCGTAGTGCGTCAGTTTGAAATGATGAAAATTTTTACGGCTACAGAGTCGCAAGCTCTTGTGCGTTCTAGAGATAAGTTGAGAAGCCTTCAAATTTTAGCTAGAGCAGGTCTTGATTTGCCGAAAACTGTATTTAGTAATTACTCTAAAAATGTGAGCAATGTCGTAGAGAAAGTAGGCGGTGCACCACTAGTTATTAAGTTATTAGAAGGTACTCAAGGTCTTGGTGTGGTATTAGCCGATAATAAAAACTCTGCCGAATCTATCTTAGAAGCTTTTAATGGTTTACAAGCTCGTGTGATCGTACAAGAATTTATCAAAGAGGCAAAAGGTGCCGACTTACGTGCTTTTATAGTTGATGGTGTGGTAGTAGGGGCGATGAAAAGACAAGGAAAGGAAGGGGAATTTAGATCTAATTTGCACAGAGGTGGATCAGCAGACATCATTGAATTAACAGATGAAGAAGAAAATGCAGCTTTAAAAGCAGCTAAAGTAATGGGATTAGGTATTGCGGGTGTAGATATGCTACAGTCGGCAAGAGGTCCTTTAATTTTAGAAGTGAACTCTTCCCCTGGACTAGAAGGGATCGAGACAGCAACAGGTAAAGACATTGCTTCCCAAATTATCAAATACGTAGAGAGAAATGCATAACAGTAGTATCGAAGTTTTAGGAAAAGTCATTTCAGAAGGTAAAGGGCTTCAAATCAATCTCGATATCGCAAAACTTCATACACGCACAAAAATAGAAGTGCCTATTATTATAGAGCGGGCAAAGGAACCTGGTCCTACCATTTTAATCACTGGGGGGATTCATGGTGACGAAATTAACGGAGTAGAAATCGTCAGGCAACTGGTTGCCAAAGGCTACCACAAGCCTCAAAAAGGAATGGTCATCTGTATTCCAGTGGTTAATATTTTCGGCTTTTTAAATCAAACCCGTCAGTTTCCTGATGGAAGGGATTTGAACCGGGTTTTCCCTGGCTCTAAAAGAGGTTCTCTAGCCAGTATATTTGCTTATCATTTGATGAAGGAAATTGTCCCGCTGGCCGATTACTGTTTAGACTTTCATACGGGTGGTGCAGATCGTTTTAACGCTCCTCAAGTAAGAATTAATGAAGGAGATGAAGAAAGCTTAGAGTTGGCTAAAATCTTTGGAGCTCCTTTTATTATGAAATCCAAACGCAGAGAAAAATCATATAGAGATTCTGCTATCAAATTAGGGAAAAAAGTTCTCTTATTTGAAGGTGGAAAATCTTTAGATATAGATAAATCAGTGACTAAGGTGGGTGTCAAAGGAGCTTTGAATTTGATGCATCATTTAGGTATTAGGGATTTTTCAAAAGAATTAGCTAGCAAGGCAAAAGTTAATGAGCCTATTGTTGTAGCAAGTTCTAAATGGATCAGAGCGAGCTATTCTGGTATGTTTCGCAGTAATGCAGTTTTAGGACGACTATACAACAAAGGGGATAAGATCGGTAGTATTTCAGATCCTTTCGGTTTTTTTGAAAAAGATGTCAAAGCTCCTGTAAAAGGCTATGTCTTTTGCATCAATAGAGCACCTGTTGTGAATAAAGGCGATGCCGTTATCCATATGTCTATAGAATAGTAGGGGCAAACCCTTAAAAGTACATAGGTGGAGCATTAGAAATAAACTCGAACTATAGGCATCATAAAAAAAGCTTTCAAGTAACTTCTACTTGAAAGCTTTTTTTTGTTCCTGTAAGAGCAGGTTTTATTGGGAGGAATCATCGCGTTCCAGATTATTATTTCGTTCTCCACCTTGACTGTGAAGCTTATTTTCTTCATCATTTAGCCCAGTGGTATCATTTTCTTTATGGGCAGCTATTCTTCCAGGAACATCTAAATCTTTTCCTGTAAAGTCTACTTTTTTGTTTCTGTTTTTTAGTTCGCGATCAGCGCTTCCATCATTGTGAATATTATCCCTATCCTCACCTAACAAGGCTTTATCTTCCTTAGTTATGTCTGGATTATAAGCTAATTTCTGTTCGGTATTTTCGGCTTCCTTTTTCATAATAAATTGATTTTAAATAATATAACAAATAAGTTACTTACTCACCTACCGATTAACATTATGAAAACATATCTTAACAAGAGTTTGTTATTTAATTCCTGCACTTGAATGATTTGGAACATTCAATAGGAATGGTACTTATGCAGGAGGGAAGAGGGCAGTAGTAACTGATCTGTTTTAGGTAGTTCTTTTTGTTCTGCTTTCTCAACTGTTGACAGGCATGTCGTTAAAGCCCTAAGTAGCATAAACATTCATAATAGAACTAATGGGTCACTCTTTGCCGCTTGCTATAGCTTGATTAGTGATTTTAGTCAAATCGGTAAAACTCGAATTACTAGGCAGTTCAAATATTTCTAAATTGAAATAAGGTACTGCTGCGATCAGATGGTCAAATATATCGGCCATGATGTACTCATAATTTTGCCAGCGCTTATCACTACTAAAAGCATACATCTCTATAGGAATTCCGTGAGCAGTAGGAGCTAACTGCCGTACCATGATCATCATTTCCTTATTGGTACCCGAATGATTTTCAATATAGGTCTCCATATACTTTCTAAATACTCCTATATTGGTAAGATTTCTACCGTTTAACAACAATTCTTTATTGATGTTATTTTCGGTATTATATGTTTTGATGTCAGATTGACGGGATTCTAAATAGGAAGAAATCAGCTGAATTTCTTTTAACCGATCTACTTCCTCTATAGATAGATGTTTGATACTGTCTAATTTGATATTTAAAGCTCGCTTGATACGTCTACCGTCGGATTCTTCCATTCCTCGCCAGTTTTTAAAGGAATCAGAAATAAGCGCATAAGTAGGAATGGTGGTAATGGTTTTATCAAAGTTTTGAACTTTAACCGTCGATAGGTTGATCTCGATCACATCACCATCGGCGCCGTATTTTTCAAAGGTGATCCAGTCACCTATACGTACCATATCGTTTATAGATACTTGTATACTGGCTACAAAACCTAGTATGGTATCTTTAAATACTAAAATAATAATGGCGGAAGCTGCACCAATAGTCGTAATAAATTTAATGAACTCTATACCAGTTATGATCGCAAAAGCAGATAGTATTCCTAGCGCCCAAGCAAAAATCATAAACACCTGTATGTAGCTGTCTATAGGTTTATCATTTAAACGAGGTAAGGTTTTGAAGTAATCTCTAAGCGCATTTAATAAACTACGGCCTATCCATAGGGTGAGAACGATAGCAAATACCTTAAATCCTTTTTCTACTATATTTTCAAAGTATGGAAAATCGATAAATACCTTAGGAATAAATTCAAGTATCACTAGAAGCGGAATGATATGAGCTACATTTTGAGGGACCTTGTTCTTTACTAATAAATTATCAAAATCGGTTTTGGTCTTATCGCTAAATTGAGTGAATAATCTGATAATCACTTTACTCGTAATAAAATCAATAATAAAGGCTGCGATCAAGAGTGCTAAGAGCAAGCTGATGAGGTTTACATATTTGGCTGCGGTGTCTGAGAGTCCTGTTGCTACTAAATAATCATATAACAGATGTTCTATATTCATAAGAGTGGCCTTTGTTGGAAGCTATTGGTAGTGGAAGAAGTGTTTTTTTCTAGTTTGCAAAATTAGGTATCCTTGTGTAGAATAGTCTTGGTTTAACAAGATTTATTTTAAAATTCTTAGAGGAAGATAAAGTTGGTAGACCGCTTTAAATAAAGAAAGTAGCTCTTATAGAAACAGATGATAGCCTTTAATATTAAAGAATAGTAGTAGCCTTTTTGTTAACAGTGTTGTCATTTGGATAAATGGCACTATCTTTGCTCTAACAAAAGTATTAATAAAAATAAATTACATTACGATGAGTAAAGGAACAGTAAAGTTTTTCAATGACACTAAAGGATTTGGATTTATCACAGAAGAAGGAGTTGAAAAAGACCACTTTGTACACATTTCAGGATTAATCGATGAGATTAGAGAAGGTGACGAAGTAGAATTTGATTTACAAGAAGGAAACAAAGGACCAAACGCGGTAAACGTAAAAGTTCTCTAATATATAGTTATATATTTTGACAAAAGCCCCATCAATATTGATGGGGCTTTTTTATGGTCGTTATTTTAATAGCTAACTGCCTGTTGATGTGTTACAACTTCCCAATTAGATCCAATAGTTTGCACATCATAATGACCTTCGACAGGCTCAGTACAGGTAATATCAGTACCAGCGAGTGCAGAAAATAAAACCTTACCTAAGTAGGATGAAGACCTGCCAGAGTAAAAATTAGAAGAGATTGAGATCTCGATCACAATTGGCAGATTTTGCATTACTTCGATAGCCTATGCTGAGTTGATCGACGTGTTCAACATAGGCCAGCGCAGTATGTATTTTTTATTCTTCTTCGGCAGTAGCGAGCACGTCTGGTAGTTCTAGATCTTCATTTATCGTGTTCACAGCAGGAACTGAATCTTTCAAGGCGACAAATGATTTTAGACGGTCCATATCTTCCTCCTCACCAGAGAAATAAGGAAACACGTCCATGATAGGGGACTCAGCCACCGCCGGAATGGTGTATTCACCCATCGTATCTTTCATTGTGGTGACCGTATTTTCATAAGCTTCCTTGACATCATTTGCTTGAACCAACAAGTACATATTGGTCTTGCGTTCCTTGCCACTTTCTTCGTCAAAAGCAATAAGCGACACACGGGATTTGAACCAGCGATCTGTATTTTCAAAAGGGTGGATCTCTGCATAATTGGCCACCTTGATATTGGTGATCTTAATTTCTTCACTTTCGGGCAAGTAAGCTGCCATTTCTTCAGTGATTCTACTCTCGGCTTCTGTATAAGAAATCGCATCTACCAAAAAGGGCTCTGTCTTTATTTTTTGTGTGCCAGAGGCTTCATCAAATTTTCTATATTTTACTTTACACTCGTACCAAGTTGCACTCATATTTTTGTTTTTAGGACGCCAAATATAGGCTGCTGCACCAGCTGCAAACCTTAAAAAATAGAATAGATGTTCACAAATTAGGTTTTTTGTTTTTAGATGATTTGTTTTTAGGGAATTAAGAATTTTGTTGGTGGTTTCGCTTTCGCGAAAGAGAGATACAAATAGAAGTTTATACTGAATTGTGCTTATTGGGAAGGAGAGATAAACGTTTATAGAGACCTTGATTCCGTAAGATATGATGTTAACATAATTATTTGTAGTAGCATTCAAAACTACCTATCTAACCCTATCAAACTCTCCAACGCATAAAACAATCGATTTTTTGCATTATCCTGTGATCCAAAAATAGAGCGGTAGAGTTCGCCATTTTTAGTAATGAGCAGCCATTGTGGTGTTCCTTCGGCATGGAACTGCTCGTAGACTTTATGGTGCTGGTCTATATATATGGGAAAAGGGTTGTTGCCACTTCTAAAAACAGCTTTGATATTTTCTTTTGTTCCTTCTCGAGTTGGGAAATCGGCATGAATTCCTGTTACTTGTATACTTGGGTATTGGATTTGGAATTCATAGGCGAGTGGCAGGGCACGACCGGTACAACCCAAACAGTCGTTGTTATAAAGCATCAACAGCTGTACTTTCTCTCTATAGAGTCTTATTAAATCTACGTCTTCACCATCGAGATCTTTTACTGCAATGGAAGTTATAAGACTGTTCATAATGCTAAGGTCATCAGGTTATATTTCTTACTTTATTCCCGCGTTACCGATTACAACGACATCCTTTTATTTTTTTTAAATAAAAGATAGAGTGGAAAGCAGGACCCGCTAGGGGAACGCCCAAATCAGTAATAAGCAACATGTTTTATTTTTATTTAAACGTATGTCGCATTTCGTCTGTGGAAGAAGCTCCTAACAATTGATTAAAGGTTTTTATAAGGTCAAAATTTTGAGTAATGGCATCAGCAACGGCAATTCCAGAGATGCCCGTTTTTAAAATGTACTTAACGTCTTCTGGCGTAATGTCTCCAAAACCAATAAGAGGTGTCTCTGTCTTTAAGTCTTCATATATAGCAGTATAGCCATTGATACCTAAAGCTTTAGTTTCATTTTTTTGAGAGATTCTAAAAGGTCCTAATCCTATATAATCTACTTCTTTAGTGAGTAAGGTCTCGCATTCTTGCAAGTTATGCGCTGTGGCACCTATAGTTTGCCAAGGGTACAAGTGTTCTCTGGCTAGGGTAGGGCAGGCATCATTTTGTTCCAGATAAATACCGTCTGCTTTGATCTCGTGGGCAATTTTATAATGGGATTTGATAACTAATCTGGTTTGAAAATGCGCGGTAATTTTTATGACTTCTTGCGCGAGTTTCAAATGATCTTTTCCGGCGATATGTTCCAGATCTAGTTGTACCAATTCGGCTCCAGAGCTGCAGGCTTTTTGGATGTTTTCTAGATGCGCTGCAGTAGATTGTGCTTGAGACGTATAATGTAGTTTAGGGATCATAGGGTCTTGATTTATGCAATGGAATACACATTTATGTATGAATATCCAAAAGTATCTATTTAAAACGGGATAGTAGTGCTATTCAAATTACAATTGAACATCAGATAATGATGGTTGAGTAGTATTTAGCACCAATTCTTTATATTAACTTGGTATTTGAATAACAAAGAACTGACAATATCTCTTAAAATTATCCATTATGACTCCAAATGACGTTTTTTCTATAGTTAATATCCTGGCCTTACCCATGTGGCTCTTGATGATCATCTTACCGAAATGGAAGGTCAGCAGATTTTTAATCGATTATAAAGTGATACCGCTGGCGCTAGCAGTGATCTATGCGATCTACATTATTCAAGGCTTACTGGCTGGAGGTATGATGGATTTTGGAACTCTGTCATCAGTTATGGAGTTGTTTACAACAGAGAATGCTGTTTTGTCAGGTTGGGTGCATTACTTGGCTTTTGATCTGGTAGTAGGTATGTGGATGCTGGATCAAAATAAAAAACTAGGCATTCATCAATTGGTGATGATTCCTTGTTTATTAGGAACGTTTATGTTTGGACCTTTGGGATTTTTACTTTTTATGATCATCAAATTCTTCAAGCAAAAAAGTCATGAGATTTCCATCATGGCATCCAAAAACTAAGAAAAGAACGTCCTATACTTTATATGATTGTGTTGATTCATTTGATAGGAGCCATTGCGTGCATTGCGCGACTCATTATAGATGGGCGTACTCTTATGGGAGTTCCTATATGGACCAAACCTTTGAAATCTGTATTTCTGCTGCTATTTATATTTTAACTATTAACTATTAACTATTTGGTCACCTTATATACGTTCTCCAAAAGAAAGAAAATCATTTTCAATAATGGACTTCTTGGACCTTGCTAATAGAAAAAGAGTTCCTTGTTTATCAAACATCAAGAGGTGTGACTTCTCATTACAGTCAATCTGCTTGGTTGGATGGATTATTATTTGCTGGTATGGGAATTAAATAGGAACTAATTTTTGGCCATGATTATTTTCTTGATAGAAACGGTACGATTGAAAGTAAACACCACAAAATCCATCCAATTTGTCACTCTTACAGGATGGATCATCTTTATAGCTGCAAGTGGGGTGGGCAGACAAATGATCAGTAAGATGTCTCATAAGGTAGCTGTTGCAGATGTTGTTGCAGGGCTTCCATTATTGAATTGGAGCAAACTAGGAGAAGATTTAAGAATCGCTCATTTCTTCGGATTGCATGGGATTCAAGTCAATCCATTATTTGCTTTATTACTGTCTCGTAAATGGAAAAAAAATACTAGGCATCAAATCAGGGTAGTTGCTTTTTTTGGATGGGCTTATGCTAGTTGGATTGCTTTTATGTATGATCAAGCGAGTCTGGGAATTGCATTGATGGGTTGATGACGCCAATTACCTTTTTAAAGGATTGCCCATTTATACAAGATTCTTAAGCGTGAATAAGGAGAGGAGCGAAGTGAAGTATGCAGAAACACAGGTGACAAGTCTCCAAATCACCTAATAATAGGATCTAGCAGATTCTAATGTGACTGGCGTTTGCCCATTCTTATCACCGACTCAAATAAGTGCTATCTCCTCATCTATTTTGCTGATATAATAATAAATCTGCTTGATTTTGAATGGTTTTTTTGTTTACATTTCCTTTAAATACAACGCCCTATAAAAACTTAATTTTTAGGCAATTATAAGAATACTTATTTTTTTAATCTATAAAGGGAATATTGTGATTTAGCCTATAAAAACCACGTATAACTTCTTTTAAAAGGGGTTACTAAAAGCCTGTCGGACTTGAGGTGGAAAACATCCGAAGTAAGTAAACATTTCAATTTAAAAATTTAAAATAATGAAAACAAAAATAATATTAGTTTTATGTGTTCTAAGCCTGTCTTTTTTATCTTTTAAAACTATAGAGCAGGATGTAAAGAGTGTTACGGTAACTTATGATGGTTATGAATACGAAGAGTATAACTTTAGTATTTCTGGTGGTGCGGATGGTGAAGATACTTACATTGCTTTTAGTGAAATTTCTGAAGACATTTTAAAATCTTTTGATTTAAAGTCTAATGATCTGGTAGGAAAAACTTTTAAAATGACGTACCAAATTATTCCTGAAAAAGAAACAGAAGACGGTGAGTTCTCAGAAGAAACTTATGTGTTGAAAACATTGAAAAAAGTAGATTAACAAAGATACGGGACTTCATTAAGGAGTCCCGTATCTTTTTTAAAACCTTTACCTATGGGATCAGAAGTTGACCGTGCAATTATTAAATTAAAAAAATCAGTGGGCGTTAAAAGAAAAATTCTCTTTGTTTCCAAGTATGGAGAAACTTTGGATATAGCAAATGCAATACAAACCGAAGGGCATAGTATTAAGTTGTTTATACAAGAAAGAGGCTGTAAAGAAATTGGCTACGGTTTTTGCCCTAAAGTCACTGATTGGAAAAAGCATACCGACTGGGCCGAATTAATTATCTTTGATTACACTGGATATGGCGAAATTTGCGAAAACCTTAGAAATGCAGGAAAACTTGTTGTGGGAGGATCCATCTACACAGATTTATTGGAGTTAGATCGCAATTTTGGCCATCAACAATTGAAAGCTCATAAGATTAAAGTACTGCCATCTTATGAATTTACTAATTTTCAAGAGGCTATTGTTTTTATTGAAAAGCATCCAGATACTTATGTTATTAAACCTTCTGGCGAAACCCAAGAGTTTAAGCAATTGTTATTTGTAGGTAGTGATGATGAAGGCTTGGATGTGATACGTGTTTTAAAAGCCTATGAAAAATCGTGGGGGAATGATTTTGGTGATTTTCAACTTCAAAAAAAGGTAAAAGGTGTAGAGATTTCTATAGCTTCATTTTTTAATGGAACCGAGTTCTTAAAGCCCATCAACATCACTTTTGAGCATAAAAAATTATTTCCAAAAGAATTAGGAGTTTCCACTGGTGAGATGGGAACCAGTATGTTCTGGACTAAAGATTCGCCCATATTTGATGCTACTCTAAAGAAATTTGAGGCCACGCTGGCGAAATCAAATTTTATAGGACATATAGATATTAATTGTATCGTAAACGGAAATGGTATTTATCCATTAGAATTTACCTCTCGATTTGGATATCCACAAATTCTCATTCAACGTGCTGGAATCAATGAACCTTTAGGCGACTTCTTTTACAGATTAGCTTCAGGTCAAAAATTTGAAATCAAAGTTAAAAAAGGTTTTCAAGTAGGCGTTTTTATTGTGGTACCACCATTTCCTTATGAGGATAAGAAAACCTTTCAACTCTTTTCTAAAGATGCCGTAGTCATTATTAAAAAAGAAACAAAAGAAGGCATACATCTCATGCACCTTAAAAAAGTAAATAATGAATGGCTTATTACAGGGGATACCGGAATAGCCCTTCTAATTAGTGGTACCGGTTTAACCATGAAAGATGCACAGCGCAATATGTACAACAGAGTACAAAACGTCATTGTGAATAACTGTTACTACCGCACCGATATAGGAGATCGTTGGCAAGAGGATTCGGATAAATTATGGTCTTGGGGACTTTTATAAACCAGCGTATGCGACTAAAAATTTTAAAAAACGAATCTGTTTTTATGGATCTGTTGCCTTTAGATTGGCAAAAAGGAATAAAATCGATTTGGAAAAAAAATAGAGAACATACGCTCATATATGTATTGGAGCAGGATAACGAAATTTGTGCAGGTGGTATTGTTTTTTCTGCTTTAACAACAGAAATGAAAGCTTATAAAGAGGAAGCCAATTACTGGTTTCTAAAAAATTACCTATACATAGGTTATGTTTGGGTGCCTGAAGACAAAAGAAATAAAAATTATGGCAGTTTATGGCTTAAAAACTTGTTATTAGAGGATCCCAAACAACATTACTGGTTGACCACAGAAGAGAAACAACTCCGATACTTTTATGAAAAAGTAGGGTTTACTTATGTCAAAACAATAGGGTGTCAAGATGAGGAAGAAGAATTATTTATTTACTAAAACGGGATCAAAACTTTTGATATCACTGATTCTGTAAAGTCCCATTTATAGACTTTAAAAACATCATTTATTTCTATTAGATTCTCGGGCTTTATAACTTAATTATTTTAATTGAGCTATTAGGTTGTTTTTTACGATGCATATATCCTGATGTGTAAACCTAAAGTTTCTTGAGAAACGCCTATTTAAAAAAATCAGGTGAGATTGAACAGAATATTTAAATTAAACGATTAATAAATACAAGGATGTTTAATGACCCAAGTTCCAAATATTCTAATGAAAACAAAACTTCCTGGGATATTTCACATTACATAACATTATAGCTTACGAGTAAACCTTAAAGTTCATTAGCCATAATTTCTTTAAATATGATTGCTGACCTTATAGACCTAAAGGCACTGTATCTACAATTATGTGTAAATAGCCTGAAACGCGGCCGTACAGAAATAATTACATTTGAACCATAATGTATATTATGTCAAATAGAATTTATAGAGACCAACACAACTCTAAGCAAACACTTACTTCGTCTCTTCTTCCTCCGACAACTTTAATTCTTCTTTGAACTTAATAAGGTCGTCATAAAAACTGTTGACTATATCTCCGTATCCATTGATATACAGAAATCGTAAAGATGCTATTCTCGATTTGTGCTCTTCACTCTTTAATAAGTAGTTGATGCAATCGTTCTCACATTTTAAATCTGTAATTAAGATTGTATACCATGGTTGTGTTTCTTCTAGGTATTCTAGGTTTGCAGTAAACTTTTTATAGATGATTTGTTCCATATCATCTATATCCTTAAAATAAGATTTATAAATACCGCTCAGATTGATTAAGCTTTCAGATGCTTGAGAATTATTTAATACCGCATTATCTATCCAATTGCTGTTTTGCTTATCCAGATCTAAATCTTTAACATCAAACAGTATGGTAGACAATATTCCTTTTTTATCTATTTTAGTTTTATCGTAATCACGCCCAAGTACTCTTAGATACGTATTGTTCAAGGTGTCTAATTCTTTTAGAAACTGATCCAAGTCATGAATATCTTTATCCAGTTGTGACAAGACCTTTTCCTGAAGTTGGACATTGGCTTTGCCTATTTGTTCTTCTCGGCTCCAGTTATTGATCCATAGGGCTATAAGAATACCCAATACAACCAGAATAATCTCTCCTGTTGCATACATCAGGTACTTGCGTAAACCACTAACTTTAATATGCTTTAATCTTGCTTTATTAAAAAATCTCATATTTGATTGGGGTCCATAAATTAGCCTTATTCCTCTTCTACTGCCAGCCATTTTAAACGACCTTCATATTTCATAAAGGTGCGCTGTGAACTGTTAATGCTTAACCTTACATTATTGGGTTGGTAAATTTGAAGCTCGACGTCCAACGTTTCTGCGTCGTTTCTTGTCGTGAATTCATAAGAAAGATAGCCTTTTTTCTCATTGATCCTACTCTTGATGTTTTTTATATCACCTATAAAATTATAACCGGTATCGTTAGTATATCCACCACTAACGCGGCGTTCACCGTAAAATGGCAATACAAATTCTGCCTCCTGCTTTTCTATCTTTAGGGTGTAATGATCGCCTTGTACATCAATGCGCGCAACGTTGTTTCCAGAACGTATCAACAAATCGTTTGCCACATTATTGAGGGCTTGTGTGTTAAATGGAATGACAACATCTGCTTCAAATTCAAAGCCTTGCTGGTTCATTTGTTCTTGTAGATTTACTAATTTACTTAGATCTTCCTCTGTAAAACTAGTTTTACAAGAGTTAAACGCTAGTAAAACTAGTATTAATATGGAATACCTTAGAGTTTTCATGCTGTTTATTTTAATAAATGTGTGTACAAATGCTGCCGCATTATATTTTTTACGATTTGCTTTTCTGCCTCCCAGCAGGTAAGATAAGAAAGCGATATTTTAAATAACACTATCATTCCTCTACCTACGTTTTCGGCTTTTCACTTTTGTACCACCTCTAAAATTAAATATAATATGCATAATACGAACTCGTTTAACATTTAACGTTTTAAGGTGATATGACCAGAAATGAGCTGATCATTAAAATACAACTTATACCAGTAATCACTGCTAGGAAGCGGCTGGTTAAGGTACATCCCATCCCAGCCTTCTTCTAGATCATTGATTTGCAGTAATAATTTTCCATACCTATCATATAGTTCTAGTTGTGCACCAGGAAATTTGTCGATACCGTAAATTTTAAAAGTGTCGTGAAATCCATCAGCATTTGGCGTGAAAAATTTAGGGATTTGAATGCGTAAGAACTCTTGAGTAATTACTTCACAACCAAAACGGTCTCTTACTCTGGCAATAACTTGTAAAAAAGTGGTGATATCAAACGTATTTCTAGTGGTCCAATTGCTTCCATCGATGCTAAATTGAAAATCACCTGGAGTTTGTAAATTGATAATAAGCTCCTCTCCTATTATATCAAGTGATGCGATAACAGGAAGGTCTATTACGCTAACATTAAATGTCGCAATAGAAGAACAACCAGCGTTGTTAATCACTTCACAAGTATAGGTGCCTGCAGTTCCAATACTTATGTTAGGTGTAGTTGCTCCAGTATTCCAAACATATCTCGCATTAGGAGCTTGTGGATCTAATATAGCTATATCATTAGGACAGATCGTGAAATCGGCACTGTTCACTACTAGTGAATTTTCTATTACATAAGGAACCGGGACTCTTATATTACTGGTGCAACCGCTAAATAGATCGCGTGTCTCGACGTAATAAGTTCCTGCGAGGTTGGTAGCGTAATCTGTTGAATTGCTATTTAGCAATGTGCCGCCAATGGGACTGTCGTACCAATAGGCTTCTAATCCAGGTGCGATATCAACGATAAGATCTACCAGGTCGCCATTACAAGATACAAAAGGGTCGTTTCTAGGAACAGCAAGACCTACGATTACTTTTCTAAATTCAAAAATTTCAGAAAAATTGACACATTGTGAATTGTTGAGATTGATGCCATCTTCAGCTACCTTGACTCTATAAAATGTAGTGTTGTTTAAAATCGGAGTGGTATAGGTAGCGGTGTTAGTGCCAGCTAAATCGTTAAAATTAATTCCATCAATACTTGTTTGCCACTGGTATTCTGGGGAAACAAAAACATTGGTTGATGCACTAGCTTGTAACGTTATGGAAGTGGCTGGATCGTTTTCACAAATGGAAGAAAGATTTGAACTTGTTAGATTTAGAACTTCGGTAACATCTCCACAGGGTTTAAATTCTATATCGTCTATAGCCAGATCATTCCCGCAGCCACCTATTCCTTCATTGATCAATTTGAGTATACAACCACTTTGTCCCGAAGCGGTGGTAAAAGTAAGTCCGTACTTTATCCAAGATGGTGCAGCATCTGCAGTACGCGGACTCATCACTCCTTCAGAGAGCAGATTAGTATCTGTACTGTCCCATATTTCAAATCGTACTTGAATAGGAATGTCATTAGTCCCACATGAATTATTAGTACTTAATACATTAATTACCCAAGAGCTGAATTCATATGGCGTGTTCTCGCAAAGTCCTATAACAGGAGTTTGATAAAAAACACCTGGGTTAAAATCAGCATTAACGATCAACATTTTACCATTGGGATTACCGGTGTGGTCTGGTGCATTCCAGAAATCTCCTAATTGTTGCATATTGCTTGAAATGGTATACTGACCATCCTGAACGCCGTTGTTTACATAGGTGTAACTGGTATGACTAACGGGTAAGGCTGGTCCGTTAACAGTTCCTTGTCCAAAATCTTCGGTAAAGATGGCGTTTCCACTTTGACCTGCGCAAAACCCTAATTGCGCTCTCGCGAAAGCAACACATAAAAAAAGACAGGCAATAAGGCTGCAAATTTTGTTCATTTGTGAAAAATACTATGGTTTGTCTCTTTTCTAGAATACAAAGTGATAAATTTTTAAGATTTTAACGATTGATTGATTATTAAAACATCGATGAACAACATAATCCTACACTTTATGGATTATGGATGAGTTGCTATAAATAGAAATATTTCTTTAGATGATTTGTAGCTCTTGTAAATTATTTAAAACTTACTACGGATCATTTTCAATGCTATTTCCATTTAGATATAGCAGTTATTGTTGGTCTATCTAACGTTATTTGATCTTAATCTTTTGTGCACAAGGTATTACCACTTTAAGTAGAATGAAATTTAAATGGCGCTTTCGCGAAAGCAAAACATATAAAAGACAAAATACCAGGTAAATTTATTCCATCATTTGTTAAAAACACTACCGTTTTAACGTATTTTCATGAAATAAAACGGTGTAGTTTTAAGGTTATTACGTTTATCCGTATAAAAAACACCTCGCTGAACGGTTTAATCTTGCATTTTATCGAATGTTAATCGGATGTTAAAAAATAGAATATATTTTTTTGTTCGGTTAATCATGTAGCACTACATTTGCGTTCCATTAGGATTTACATACTACAATTTTATGAAAGGATTTCTACTCCGAAAAATGAAAATAACGCCATATCTAATGGCTTTACTTTTCTTCATCTCATTCAACACCATTTATGCTCAATGTCCAACAGTACCTGTTTCTCCTCAGGTAATTTGTGACGCTGCAGGTTTTGACTTTAATGATTTGAACGCATTTGCAACACCAACACCTGGGAACAGCGTCCGCTGGTATCTAAATGCCACTGGTGGAACACCACTACAGCAATCACAACTTGTTAGACAAGGCACTTATTATGCTGGCGATCCATCTGGGACTTGCGGTACTCGACCAGCTTTGGTAGTGGACTTTACTGTAGATCCTAGTGGTCAAAGTCTGGATGCTATATTCTGCTCTAACGAGAACCCAACGATACAAACCTATATAAATAGAGCGCTTTCTATCAATGCACCTGCTGGTGGAAGTGTTCAGGTTTTTAGCGATTTTGCACTTACTAATTTGTTAAGTCCAGCAACGCCTTTATCAGGAAATGCTAATTACTTTATAGTTTTTGTTGATTCTGGTGGTTGTCGCAGCCAAATAGAAACAGGCAGTACTGCTGTATTCCCTTCACCTGCGCCACCTGCGCCTCCAGCGGCTCAGCAATTTTGTTCAGATACCAATCCAACTATAGCTGATTTGATTCCCGGAACAACCGCTAACTTCAATTGGTTCGAAAATGTGGATGGTTCTAATGATCCTATTCCACCGGCTTTGTTAGATACAGAAGCTTTAGTTGATGGAGCGACCTATTATGTTCAGGCAGATAATTTTTTCTGTGAAAGCGATGCGATTGCAGTTGTAGTTCAAATTGATGATCCTGTTGATGCAGGAATGAGTAATAGTTTGGATTATTGTGAGGATAATATTCCCGCAGCAGATTTTGACTTATTTCCTTTATTAGGGCCTAATGCTGATTCTGGGGGTACTTGGACCGGTCCCTTGGCGACAGCTAACGGAGATCAAGGAACAGTTAACATAAGTGGACAAGCAATAGGTGTTTATAATTTTGTATACACATTAACAGGTCCTGGCGCATGTCCAGATGAAACCTCTACGGTTAGTCTTGAGATTTTAGAAATTTTATCTTCTGGAACTCCTTCCGCATTAAATCCAGTAAGCTTTTGTGTATCTCAATTACCCGCAGCATATGACTTGACTTTTTTATTAGATAACGAAGACGCAGGAGGAACATGGACACAAGGAACAACGAGTATGGATCCAACGGTGACTTCACCTATAGATTTGACGTCATTTATACCAGGAACTTATGACTTTACATACAGTCAAAACTTAGCTCCTAATCCATGTCTAGAAGAATCTACAACCGTACAAGTTATCGTACTAGAAGATCCTAATGCTGGTGCAGCAGTAGTTACTGAATTTTGTGAAAATGACCTTAGCGTTATTTCTCCTTATGATTTGTTCAGCTCCTTAGATGGCTCTCAAGATAACAATCTTGGAACATGGACAGACGCAATGAATAATACCGTTTCCAACTCTTTAGATATTACTGCATTTACAGTTGCAGGAAGTCCTTATTCCTATACCTATACTATTAATATCGGTACTTGTAACAATTCTGAAACAATTGTAATTGAAATTTTACCTGCACCAGAGTCTGGCGCTTATATAGGAACTCCTTTTACAGTTTGTGAAGATCAAGCAGCGGCCAACTCGCCTTATGATCTTTTTAATTTACTCGATGGAACACAAGACACGAACGGAACTTGGTATGCTGGAAACACTTCTTCAGGAACTGCGGTAACCAACCCAATCGACTTAACAACATTAGGAAACGGAACATTTGATTTTACTTATGCTGTTCCAGCGATAGGCACTTGTACTGACGTTGATGTTGTGGTAACGGTAATCATCAATGAATTACCTAATACAGGAACTCCTACTCCATTCTTAGTTTGTGAAAATGAACTAGTAGCCAACTCTCCTTTAGATTTATTCGGTCAACTAGCTGGACAAGATGCTGGCGGGACTTGGTCTGATGACGATGCTACTGGCTCGTTAACAGGTAACAACGTCGATATTACAGGATTGGCAGTAGGGAACTATAATTTCTCCTACACCATCACTGATGGGAATTCGTGTACCAACAGCTCTATAGTTGTTGTAACCGTAGAACCTGCACCAGAGTCTGGCGCTTATATAGGAACTCCTTTTACAGTTTGTGAAGATCAAGCAGCGGCCAACTCGCCTTATGATCTTTTTAATTTACTCGATGGAACACAAGACACGAACGGAACTTGGTATGCTGGAAATACTTCTTCAGGAACTGCGGTAACCAACCCAATCGACTTAACAACATTAGGAAACGGAACATTTGATTTTACTTATGCTGTTCCAGCGATAGGCACTTGTACTGACGTTGATGTTGTGGTAACGGTAATCATCAATGAATTACCTAATACAGGAACTCCTACTCCATTCTTAGTTTGTGAAAATGAACTAGTAGCCAACTCTCCTTTAGATTTATTCGGTCAACTAGCTGGACAAGATGCTGGCGGGACTTGGTCTGATGACGATGCTACTGGCTCGTTAACAGGTAACAACGTCGATATTACAGGATTGGCAGTAGGGAACTATAATTTTTCCTACACCATCACTGATGGGAATTTGTGTACCAATAGCTCTATAGTTGTTGTAACCGTAGAACCTGCACCAGAGTCTGGCGCTTATATAGGAACTCCTTTTACAGTTTGTGAAGATCAAGCAGCGGCCAACTCGCCTTATGATCTTTTTAATTTACTCGATGGAACACAAGACACGAACGGAACTTGGTATGCTGGAAACACTTCTTCAGGAACTGCGGTAACCAACCCAATCGACTTAACAACATTAGGAAACGGAACATTTGATTTTACTTATGCTGTTCCAGCGATAGGCACTTGTACTGACGTTGATGTTGTGGTAACGGTAATCATCAATGAATTACCTAATACAGGAACTCCTACTCCATTCTTAGTTTGTGAAAATGAACTAGTAGCCAACTCTCCTTTAGATTTATTCGGTCAACTAGCTGGACAAGATGCTGGCGGGACTTGGTCTGATGACGATGCTACTGGCTCGTTAACAGGTAACAACGTCGATATTACAGGATTGGCAGTAGGGAACTATAATTTCTCCTACACCATCACTGATGGGAATTTGTGTACCAATAGCTCTATAGTTGTTGTAACCGTAGAACCTGCACCAGAGTCTGGCGCTTATATAGGAACTCCTTTTACAGTTTGTGAAGATCAAGCAGCGGCCAACTCGCCTTATGATCTTTTTAATTTACTCGATGGAACACAAGACACGAACGGAACTTGGTATGCTGGAAATACTTCTTCAGGAACTGCGGTAACCAACCCAATCGACTTAACAACATTAGGAAACGGAACATTTGATTTTACTTATGCTGTTCCAGCGATAGGCACTTGTACTGACGTTGATGTTGTGGTAACGGTAATCATCAATGAATTACCTAATACAGGAACTCCTACTCCATTCTTAGTTTGTGAAAATGAACTAGTAGCCAACTCTCCTTTAGATTTATTCGGTCAACTAGCTGGACAAGATGCTGGTGGAACTTGGTCTGATGACGATGCTACTGGCTCGTTAACAGGTAACAACGTCGATATTACAGGATTGGCAGTAGGGAACTATAATTTTTCCTACACCATCACTGATGGGAATTTGTGTACCAACAGCTCTACAGTTTTGGTAACCGTAGAACCTGCACCAGAGTCTGGCGCTTATATAGGAACTCCTTTTACAGTTTGTGAAGATCAAGCAGCGGCCAACTCGCCTTATGATCTTTTTAATTTACTCGATGGAACACAAGACACGAACGGAACTTGGTATGCTGGAAACACTTCTTCAGGAACTGCGGTAACCAACCCAATCGACTTAACAACATTAGGAAACGGAACATTTGATTTTACTTATGCTGTTCCAGCGATAGGCACTTGTACGGATGTTGATGTAACGGTTACGGTAATCATTAATGCGCTTACCGAGGCAGGAACAGCTGCAGCATTTGTAGTTTGTGCAAATGAATTGGCTGCTAACTCTCCTTTAGATTTATTCGGCCAATTGGCTGGACAAGATGCTGGTGGAAACTGGTCTGATGATGATGCAACAATGGCCTTAACCGGAAATACGGTTGATCTAACTGGATTGGTTGTAGGTGACTATAACTTTACCTATACCGTTACTAATGGAGCTTGTTCAGATACAGCAACAGTACTCGTTAGTGTACTGGATGCTCCTAATGCCGGTACTGCAACCGACTTAGATATATGTCTTTCAGATGTTTCCACAGGACAAACGCTAGATTTATTTACTCAGTTAAATGGAAATGATGCTGGTGGAAACTGGACTGATGATGGTCTAACGGGGGAACTCACGGGTTCTATTTTAAATATCTCTGCTTTATCTACGGGTGTTTATAATTTCACGTATGGGGTAACTCCTTCTGCCACTTGTAGTGCAGATATGGAAACGGTACAAATAACGATAAACAACATTGCTGCTCCCACTGCTCCTGCTATACAAGACTTTTGCGATCAAGCAACTGTTGCTGATTTATCAGCTATGGGGAATGCAGTGATATGGTATGAAGATGCGACATTAATGAATCCATTAATAGGCACAGACGCTCTGCTAGATGGAGAAAATTATTTTGCTACACAAACAGATGCGATAACCAATTGTGAATCCAACGACAGTATTACCGTAACAGTAAATATATTTGTATCACCTAATTCTGGTGTTGCAGTGCCACTTTCTGTATGTAATGATCAAACTATGGTCGATTTGTTTACTGCTTTAGATGGTACACAGGATATAGGTGGTGCTTGGATCGACACAGATGCTACTATGGCATTGACAGGAAATCTATTTGACGCAACCGCAGTAGTTGCTGGAACTTATAGCTTTGAACATATGGCAAGTGCAACAGCACCTTGTACAGATGCTTCAACCATTGTAATGGTAACTGTAGAAGCTCCGGTAGACGCTGGTACAGATGCTATTTTAGACGCTTGTACTGACAATGGAACAACAGATTTATTTAACTTATTAGGAACTGCTACTACTGGTGGAACTTGGACTCCTGCTCTAGCTAGTGTTAGTGGTGTATTTGATCCAGCTATAGATCTTGCAGCTACTTATACCTACACCGTTACCAGTTCTTGTAACACATCTTCAGCTGATGTTATCGTTACTATTACCGAAGCTCCTGATGCTGGAACAGATAACATAATTTCTACTTGTATATCTGATGGTACAATTGACTTATTAAGTCAATTAGGTGGTACACCTGACGCGACCGGAACTTGGTTTCCATTACTAGATAGTGGTACTAATATATTTGACCCAACTGTAGACGTTGCAGGAACCTATACGTATACTGTTACCGCAACTTCTCCATGTGCAACAGATGCTTCTGCTACCTTAGATATTCAAGTGGATGAAAGTGCAGCGCCTACTTTGATAAGCGCTACTCTTGATTTTTGTACGAGTGATGATCCAACAGTAATCGATCTAGATACAGCTGTAACTGGAGATATGATTTTATGGTATAATGCTATTGATGCAACTATTCCATTAGCAGCAACAGACACTCTTACAGATGGAACCACTTATTTTGCTTCTCAAACAGAAGCAAATGGATGTGAATCGAGTATCAGAACTGAAGTAATGGTAACGGTAGGAGATGCATCAACTCCTATTTTAGATCAAGGTGGAGAACTCTTCTGTATCAACGATAATCCTACTTTGCAACAGCTTACTCTGAACGTATTGGAATATGATTCTATTGCAAATAATGTTGTTTGGTACGATACGGTTGATGGTATGAATGCTTTACCACTCTCTACAATTATGACAGATGGTACTTCTTATTACGCTGTTTTAATAGATGCAGCAAGTGGTTGTCAAAGTAGCCTAAGATTAGAAGTTACGGTAGATTTATCGGCTTGTGGAAATCTGGTAATTCCAGATGGTTTTTCACCTAATGGTGATGGAGTAAATGATACTTTTGATATTGATAACTTAAACTTTCTTTATCCTAACTTCAGTATAGAGTTTTATAACCGATATGGAAGTCGTGTTTATGACGGAACTGCCAATACACCTAGATTTAACGGTTTCAGTAATCAATCGGCCTTATTGAGTGACGGAGAGTTACCAGTAGGCGTTTATTACTACATCCTGAAATACAATGATGGAACTACAAAACCATCCCAAGGTAGAATTTACTTAAGCCGATAGTCACTCCAAGAAAGAAATAAACAAAATGAAAAATTTTAATATAACACCATTACTAATTGTATTGATCGGTATGCTTTCCTTGAGCACGGTTGCTCAACAGGATCCGCAGTTTACCCAATACATGTATAATCAAAGTATTCTAAACCCGGCTTATGCTACTGCAAATAAGTCGGAAATTAATGTAGGTGCTTTGTATAGATCACAATGGGTAGGACTAGAGGGTGCTCCCAAGACAGCTTCCTTATTTGTTCATTACCCAGTAAGTGACCGCGTGGAAGTGGGAATATCTTTTACAAACGATGATATAGGAAACGTCGTTACAGAAAACAATATCTATGCAGATTTTGCCTATGTATTGCCTGTTTCTGAAACTGCTAAACTTTCCTTGGGTATAAAAGCGGGTCTTACTTTATTTGATGCTAACTTTAACGGTTTTAACCTTCAGTCCGGTGGCGTTGATACTGATGTTGCTTTTAATGAAAATGTAACTCAAAGCTTTCCTAATGTAGGTTTAGGAGGTTTTTATTTTACAGATAAATTCTATGTAGGTTTATCAGCTCCTAATTTATTAGCGGCGACACATTTAGAAAATGAAAACGGTATACAGTCTACTGGTGTTCAAGACATTCATTTTTTCTTAAACAGTGGTTATGTATTTGATATCAATCCAGACTTAAAGTTCAAACCTTCTTTTTTACTTAAAGGTGTAAAAGGAGCTCCTTTATCTGCAGATCTGAATGCAAACTTCTTGTTCAATGATACATTAGAGGCCGGTATCGGATATCGTTTAGATGACTCTGTTAGTGCCTTGGTTAATTTTAAAGTATCTCCAGAACTTAGATTGGGTTATGCATATGATTACACTACAAGTAATTTAGGTAACTTTAATTCTGGATCTCACGAGATCATTTTATTGTATAACGTTAAAACAAAATTCTGGAGAGGCGGTTACGATCGCTCCCCTAGATTTTTCTAAACCTATTCACCACCATACTTATGAGATTAATAATTACTTTATTGATGACCGCACTGCTAGCAGGAAATTATAGCAATGCCCAGAATTTAAGTCTGAAAAAGACTGATAAATTATTCAAAAACCAGGCGTATACGGAAGCCATAGCTAACTATAAAAACTTGGAGGCTTCTGAAGAAGTTCTTCAAAAGCTAGCAGACTCTTATTATTACACCAATGATTTTGAAAACGCAGCAAAGACATACACGAAGCTTAAAGATAAATACAACGATATTATAGACAAAGATCGTGTCTATAGATATGCACAATCACTTCTTGCTATTAAGGAATATCAAAAAGCAGATGTCTATTTAAAATCTTACTATGGTAAAGATTGGAACACAGAAGAGTTTCTCTTTGAACTAAAAAGAACCACTCCTCACGTTTTTGAAGTAGAGGCAATTGCAAATAAAGGATCTAAAAGTGATTTTGGCCTGTCTTTTATAGATGGGAAAAATGTTGCTTTTGCTTCTTCTCGTAATATGGAACGACCTGTTTACTCTTGGAATGGGTTACCTTATTTGGATCTTTATGAAGCGCAATTAAATGGTGTTACACTAAGTAAAGTGGCTCCTTTTTCTGAAGAAATAAATACAGCTCTTCATGAGAGTAATGCCGTATTTACCAATAAAGGCAAAGTGATGTATTTCAACCGTAACAACGAAAAGCGTGTTAAAATAGATGGCGAAAGAATTTCTAACATTCAATTGTACCGTGCAGAAAAAGTGGATAATATATGGACAAATGTGACTTTATTACCTTTTAATAATGAATTATATAGTGTGGAACATCCTTCTATCAGTAAAGACGGTAAGACACTTTACTTTTCAAGCAATATGTCTGGTGGGTACGGTGAATTTGATATCTATAAAGTAGCGATTAATGATGATGGTTCTTATGGCGCTCCTGTTAATTTAGGAGCTTCAATAAATACTGCTTATAGAGATCAATTTCCTTATATCAGTAATATCAACACTTTGTATTATGCCACTAACGGTAAACAAGGATTGGGTGGATTGGATATACATAGGGCAAACATGGTGAATGGTGCCTTTGACACTCCTATTAATTTGGGTACTAGTATCAATAGTTCTAACGATGACTATGCTTTTGTAATTGATGAAGCAACTAATGAGAGTTATTTTTCTTCCAATAGAGATGGTTTAGATCAAATTTATACAGGAAAAAGAGAGGAAAATATGCTTACTAAATATCAGGTAGTAGGTGTCGTACAAGACAGCATCAGTAAAAAGACATTACCTGCTTCACTTGTTTCCTTATTGGATGAGCGCGGAGTTGTTATAGACGACATGATCACCGGTAATGACGCTTCTTATATATTTAAAATTGAGCCAAATAAGAAATATACAGTACGTGCTACTCGCAAGTTATATATTCCTCAGAATGTAGATTTCTCTACAGATAAGAATGGAAAAATTAGTCATGATATATTTTTAACGCTTCTCTCCTATCAAGATGCTGAAGAAACTATAAATCCAGATCGCAAGGGAGATGTACAAGTTGAGTTAGAACAAATATTCTTTGATTTTGATAAAGCGGTCATTAGACCTCAAGCTGCTGCTACTTTAGATGATCTTGTTGCCATCATGAACAAGTATCCAGAAATGCACGTGGAAGTATCTGCTCACACGGATGTTCGTGGATCTAGTGAATACAACCTTATTTTGTCTAATCAGCGTGCAGCTTCTACAATGGAATACTTGATCAGTCAAGGGATTCAAGAGAACAGATTACGCAGTATAGGCTATGGTGAGATGCAACCACTTAATGATTGCGTTAAAGAAGGTATTTGTACTGATGAAGAATATGACATCAACCGTCGTTGCGAATTTAAAGTGATGCAATAAGAAATATATAAAACTCTTAAAATCCCAATAACTCTTTGTAGTTATTGGGATTTTTTTGTTGGAGGTATTTATAATGGTGACGCTTTCGCGAAAGCGAGAACAACATCATTGCTTAAACCTTGATAAATAAGCTGGAAGTAAATCTGTATGAATAGGTATTTTTCAGATGAAAGCCTAAAACTTTACTAAAGCTATACTAATAATTTTATAAATACTGTTACATCGGCCTACAACTAGTTTAATTTAGAATAAAACCAATAAAATGACTATTCAATTTAATTACCAACACGTTTCGGGAAGCACCGAACTAGAGAATTATACAAAAGATAAATTACAAACTATTTTTGATCGATACAGCTGGGTCACTAGAGCTGATGTGTTTTTTATAGCAGAGAACACTTCTAGCGATCAAACTGGAATGATCGCTCAAATTAGATTGAGCGCTCCAGGACCACGTCTATTTGCCGAAGAAAGTCACGACACATTTACAGAATCGGTAAGTAAGGTAGTAGACCAGCTTAAAACCCAGTGCGAAAAGAGAAAAGCAACTATAATACCACATTCCTAAGATGATATCTCTAGCTACAAATCACAGACAGATTATCTTAATTTACAATTCAAATCAAAAAAGTCATCGGGAGATTTATGCTTATGCAAAAGCAGCAGGTAAAGAATTGCTTGCTATAGATGTTTCCAAAGATACCATTGCAGGAACTGTATGGACAGAAATAGCAGATGTGCTTCAAGTCAATATAAGTGATCTGCTGCATACAGATCATTCCTCTTATGAAAATAAATATGGTAAAGGACATCTGATAGATGACACTGGAGCCATTAAAACGCTTCAAAAAGACCCTGAAATGCTTCAGTATCCCCTTGCCATAGAAGGCAATAAAGGAATAGAAGTGAAATTGTATAATGAAATGTTGAAATTATTTGATGTGGATACAGCAGCAATTAAAATCCCGTAATATATTTAATACCAAACTTAAAAATCCAGCTTTGTAAAGCTGGATTTTTATATTTTACACCTATCTTTCCTTATGATCATCTGGACATCCTTTATAATTTTAGTAAGCATTTTCTTGTGCTTGGATCTTTTCGTTTTCAACAGAAATGCCCATATAATACAAACTAAGGAAGCATCAAAATTTACTGCTTTATGGGTTGGTATTGCGTTGCTTTTCACTGGGGCTGTTTATTTCATTTATGATGGAGGTTATCTAGCAAACCCAGATCAACTTAGCGGTAGCGGCGCTGCTATCAAGTACTTAACAGGTTACTTAATAGAACTTTCTTTAAGTATTGATAACATCTTTGTCATAGCTGTTATTTTCAAATCCTTTTCTATAGATCAAAAATACCAACATCGGGTTCTTTTTTGGGGAATTGTCGGAGCACTTGTATTTAGAGCTTTAATGATCTTTTTTGGTATTGCTTTAATTAGCGAGATCAGTTGGATGACCTATATTTTCGGAGCTTTTTTACTGTATACTGCCTTTAAAATGCTCAAAAGTAATGAGGAAGAATTTGATCCAAAAACTTCCAAAATTTATAAATTTTCTAGAAAGCTATTTCCTGTTACAGATCGTATAGAAGGGCAACAATTCTTTATTAAAAAAATGGGGAAGCGTATTGCTACCCCCCTATTTTTAGCATTGGTAGTTATTGAGCTAACTGACATACTTTTTGCTTTAGACTCTATTCCTGCGATTCTAGCCATTACCTCCGACCCCTTTTTAGTGTTCTCTAGTAATATACTAGCGATTATGGGGTTGCGTAGCATGTATTTTTTCTTAGCTAATTTACTGGATAAGTTTCAATACATTCATTACAGTCTAGTGGCTATTCTAGCATTTGTTGGTGTCAAAATGATTTTAGTACATCATTTGCATTTCCCAGAATGGCTTTCTCTAGCAGTTATTTTTGTATCTCTAGCAGTAGGTGCTTTACTTTCCCTAAGAGCTAGGAAAACGGATGATGTTAAGAAAGATCAAAAGGATTCCTCAAATACTAAAAAAACGCTAGATTGAGTTGGAGTGACTCCATCTAAATATTTTAACATTTTATAAAAAACCGACCTTGTTTTTGCTACGTAAGTATACTAAAAAACAGCATGATCCATTTTTCTTACATTCACGTTCCTTCTAATCGCAATCTTGAGGCTTTTACAAGTAAATCTGTACAATACCTTAATCAATATTCCTGTTTAAATAGAGTCGACGTAACTTTTAAAAAGATATTTGACTTTAAAAACAGAACTAGAGAGGTAGCACACTTTGCCATTACTTGTGATGGATATCAAGTGCACTGTGAAATAGCTTCTCTTAATTTTAAGAAATCCGTTGTAATTGCTGTGAAATCTTTAGGGAGTAAATTGATGGCCAACAGAGATCAACTTTCTGCATAAAAAAAGCCTTGAACGTATCAAGGCTTCTACTTTTTATGGTTGAAGAAATAGCTTCAGGAAATACTTTTAATCCTATTAGTTATCATTTACATCTCCAGTGGCTTTGTAATCGCCATTAAAAACAAAATCATTTTGTTTCTTACGGCTTCGCTCACCTAGTTCAGCATCTTGTAAAAAGTCAGGTACATCGCTTAATTCTCCACCGTAATACCCTAATGCTATTGCAGTGGCTACATGAAAAGTTTCTGGGAATTTGAATTCTTTTTTAGCTTTTTCATAGTCCAGTCCAGCCATTTGATGGAAAGCTATTCCCATACTCTGTGCTTGTATAGCCATATTTGCTGAAAACTGTCCTAAATCAAGAGGTGCGTGGTAATTGTCATCACCCTTAGGAGTTTTAGTATCTACCACACCTAACAAAAGAACTGGAGCATTCTTTGCCCATTTCTGATTGAATTCAACTAGGACGTCCATAATACGATCGTAGGTCTCACTTCCTTTAATACCCCAAACAATATTCCAAGGCTGTAAATTACTAGAGCTTGGAGCCCATCTTCCTGCTTCAAAAAGAACCTGAAGTTCCTTTTGAGAAATAGGCTTGTCTGAAAAGGTACGTGGACTCCACCTGTTTTTAACAAGATCTATAATATCGTGATCGGTAGGCGTTTTTTTGATAAAATCTGTAGTGTTCTTCATAGTTGTGTTTTGAATTAAAAATAATATAGATCAAGCAATTATAGCCAGACTTTAGAAGTCTTTAACCACCTGCTTCATCTTGTTTTAAAGGTTTTAGAATGATCTATGCCGAATTACGACTGGCGTTTATATTTCCGTATAGAGAACGAGTTACCATACGCTCATAGGTATCTATATTTTCAGTCACTTTTCCGGCATTGATATCCTGCACCATTTTTAAAGCGTATTGTTGTATGGTTAATAATGGTAACACGATATTTTCTCTAGCTTGAATACTCGCTCGTCCTGCTAGTTCATTTTCCATCAATGTTTTCATTCCAGATATCTTCAGCATGTACTTTTTAGATCGTTCGTATTCTGCATAAATCATCTTCCAAAATTCACCATATATAGGATCATGTTCCATATAAGCAGTTAAACCAAAGAATGACTTGGTTAAACTCATCATGCTATTATCTAATAAAGTACGAAAAAATTTATTGTTTCTATATAACTCCTCTGCCGCTTCCCAATTACCAGCTTTATCCATTGTTTCTAGCGCGGTACCCACACCGTAAAACCCAGGAACATTCTGTTTTAATTGACTCCACGATCCTACAAATGGAATAGCTCTTAAATCTTTAAAACGCAATTCTGCACTTCCTGCACGTTTGCTCGGGCGACTTCCTATATTGGTTTTAGCATAATACTTTAAGGTGCTCATCTTTTCCAGATAGGATAAAAACTGTGGATGCGCTTTGAAATCTGTATATGCCTTATAACTTGATTGTGCCAGTTGATCCATTGTGGCTTCATCTTTTTCTGAAAAGTCATTTACATCACTAGCATAAACGGCATTACTCACCCCACTACTAATCATTTGCTCCAGATTGTACTGACAGCTTTCTAAAGTACCAAACTTGGAACTAATGGTCTGACCTTGTACTGTTAATTGAATGTGTTTGGCCTCAATTTTTGTTCCCATAGAAGCATAAAATTGGTGTGTTTGACCTCCACCACGAGCAGGTGGTCCACCTCTACCATCAAAAAATACAATAGAAATCCCGTGTTCCCTAGAAACGGCACTTAATGCTTCCTTGGCTTCGTAAATAGCCCAATTGGCCATTAAATAACCACCGTCTTTAGTACCATCACTGAATCCTAACATGATGTGCTGTGTATCGTCACGCCTTTTTATGTGAGTACGGTAATGCTCATTTTCATAAAGCGATCGCATCACTTCTGGAGCCTTTATGAGATCTGGAACAGTTTCAAATAAAGGCACTACATCTATTTTAGGTTGTGGCATATCACACAGCCTGATCATTGCATAGACTTCCATAATTTGAGAAGCCATTTGTGTGTTAGAAATAATGTAACGATTACAGCCTTTTTCCCCATTGCGTTCTTGGATATTTTTAATAGCGTAAATACTGCTTAGCGTACGTTGCGTATAGTCGTCTGTAAATTCTTTAGGATCGATAGAGCCTTCCACCTGTGCCAGTACATTCACCTTCTCTTCTTCAGATAAGTTGTTGTAGTTAGCCGGGAGTTTTGCTTTCGCCCCATGCCCGCCGGCAGGAAGTAAAGCGAGGATCTCATCAAAAACCGCATCGTGAGCACTGCTATCTTGTCGTATATCTAAAGTGGCAAAATGGAAACCAAACAATTCGATTTTATGAATAAAACTATCTATTTGTCCTAGAAAGAGTGAATTATGATGCTCTATCACAGTAGATCTGATCTCGTTCATTCTATCGATAAGATCTTGGGGTACAAAATCCAAAATATCCTTTTCAAAAATAGCTTTGTAACACATGCTTTCTAGAGCCACAAGCTGCTCTTCAACACCCTTAAAAGTAAGTCTTCTGCGCAGCTTGCGTAAATCTCTATAATAATTTCTAAATATCGTGGAGCGCAGTCGTTTTGCCACATTTAGTGTGATAGCTGTCGTAACAAATGGATTTCCATCACGATCCCCACCAGGCCAAAAACCTATTTCAACAATCTGATTCTTGAATTCTTTCGGATTCTCAATATGTGTTTTGAGGTAATCATAAATATTACCCATCGCGTGATAAAATACATGTTCCAGGTACCAGATCAAGCTTACCGCTTCATCAAAAGGAGTGGGTTTTTCCTTTTTAAAGAAAGGCGTTTTACCCAATTGAGAAAGCAGGAGTTTTACCTCCTGAAGTTGGTTTGTTTTAATTGCTTCGCCCAAATCATTGATGATACCCAGTACAGAGCCAGGATAAAATTGTGTCGGGTGAGCTGTTAATACAGGACGTACTTTAAACTCTTTTAGATAAGCTGCTAGTTCTTCTGTTTTATTAAGTTCCACAGCTTCCTCTTTAACGCTGCGTAAGGAACCACGCCCATCCAGATTGTTGACCTTACTAAAAGCAGCATCTTCGATAGCGTCAAACAATACTACTTGACGTTCTATATATTGAATAAACCTAAAAAGCATGTCTTCTCTTTCCTTAGAGCCGGTATCACGCATGTATCTTTCAAAAAAGTATTCAACGATTTCTGTAGGGTTTTTACCCTTTTCATACCCACGCACACATAATTCATGAAACAAGGGTAACAGTCCACCTGTATTAGAAATTTGATCAAATGGTAGTGTCATAAAAATACCATTAAAAATCTGGTACTTTGATTCTACTTCATTTTTAAAACGGTCAATTTTAGGTAATCGTGACATATGATTGGTGATTTAGTGGTGAATGAAATCTAAGGGGCGGTTTTTGCTGTGACTATTTCAATAGCGTCACGTACCCTTTGCATAGCTTCCATATCTTTCTCATCAAGAGTGATATCAAAGGCATCTTCTACATCGAGTACAATGTCTACTAAATGAGCACTATTGATACCTAGATCTTGCATTAAATGGCTGTCCAGCTGGATAGCTTCTTCATTTACATCTTGAGGTAAATAAATTTTCACAATTTTAAAAAGCTCTTGCTGTATTTCGTTTTCTTGCATGTTATTTTTTCAATGTTACCTTAAAAATACTATCAAAAAATGGATTTCCCTTTGTGTTAGGGATGAGTTTAAGAGTTTAAACGCCTAAAAATAAAATTTGTATTAATGACATGCCTTTTCTAATAATTCAACACTTAAGAATTGTATTTTTTGAGAATAACACAGGCGTTTACATCTCCAAAACCGAAACTTGCCTTTGCCAAAATATTAAGATTTAAGTTCTTTGAGCTTAAGGGAAAACTGTTTTTATCAATTAAATCAGTAATCTCAGGATGTAAAGAGCTGATATTGCTATTTCCGTAAACCTTTTGCTCCTTTAATTGCAGCACTGCTCCCACCAATTCTACACTTCCAGCGGCAGCTAGGCAGTGGCCTATATATGATTTAAAGGTATTTATAAAAGGAAAATCTGCTCCTTTACGGTTTAAAGCGGTCGACCAATTTTTAATTTCAAAAGCGTCTTTTGAAGTTGCGGTAAGATGACCATTAATCACATCTATCTCTGCTGCTGTAATTCCAGCATCTTTCATGGCTAGATGAATACAATCTCGCACGGCTTGACCATTAGGAGCTGTCATAGAACCGTCAGCTCGATGTCCCCCAGAATTTACAGCGCCTCCTAATACTTCTCCATAAATAGGCGCCCCTCGCTTTTGAGCACTTTCTAGATGCTCTAAAATAAAAGCTCCGGACCCAGACCCTGGTACAAAACCTGCCGCATCTTCTGATAAAGGCCTGCTGGCATTTTCTGGATCGTCGTTGTATGTAGTAGGTAAAATCCGCATCGCATCAAATCCGCCCCAAATATAAGGACCAGAATCACTAGTAGAACCCACCAGCATTTGCGTTGCTTTTCCAGCAGCAATACGGTCATAACCCATAAGAAAGGCTTCTGTACCTGTGCAGCAAGCACTGGAATTACTGGTTACCATATTACCACAGCCTAATTCTCCAGCCAGCCAAGCACTGATGCCGCTGGTCATGGTTTGAATCACGCTGGTGCTTCCCAAGCGGCGCACTCTCTTATCATCAATTAAATGAATGGCTTCTCTGAATTTTTCGCCACCGCTTTGTCCAGTTCCAAAAATGATTCCCATTTCTGATAGGGCCTTTTCTGGGCCTGCAATTTCCAAACCAGCATCCTTAAAGGCTTCTTTTCCAGCGATAACCCCATAAACTAGGCCACTGGCTTTCAAACCTCTTAATTGTAGCGGCGTAAAATTATCAGCAAGTAATTCTTCGGTAACTTGTGGTGTTCCAGAGACTTGACAACCAAATTTTAAATCGGCCAGTTGTGGATCAAATCGTATTCCAGAGGTTTGTTCTTGTAAGGCTTTCGCGAAAGCGGAAACCCCAACGGCATTAGGTGCCACAACACCCATTCCTGTAATAACAACTCTTCTTCTATTATTCCTATTCATAACAGCACTAAACTACATAATCTTTAGTAGAAATAGGTTACGCAATAAAAAGTTAACCCAGGATTGGGAATACAGTTCCTTCATAGGTGTATCTTTAAACTACCGATCTATTTAAATGCTTGTTCTATAATAGCAGACCTTGCTAAAAATTACTTTCTATAAATCAATAGGTCCGTACTTTTAAAAGAACACATTATGAGACATGCCATATCTTTATTAGCAGCTCTATTGGTCCTAGGCTTTTGTAGCTCGCAAAAGAAAGACGTTCAAGCACAGTATTCATCCAATTACCTAGTTCCTTCTGAGCATGATCCTAAAATGGACATGTTGATGAAAGAAGTTATCGAATTGGGACAGATCAAGAACTTCTCAAAAGATGCAGAGGCTGCTACTAGATTTGAAGAAGAAGAAAATACGCGGGCTAACAAAGAGGCTTTTGATCACAGCCGTTTTGATCAATTACTTAAAAAATATGTAGGCAAAAACGGTAAAGTAAATTATGCCGGAATTAAAAAAGATCAAAAATCCTTAAAAGCCTACCTAGAAATCATCAGAGTACATGCTCCAGATGATACGTGGAGCAGTCAGGATCAGTTTGCTTATTACATGAATGCTTATAACGCGATGACTATTGATTTGATTGTCAGTAATTATCCCTTAAAAAGTATTAAAGATATCAATGACCCTTGGGAACAACGCAACTGGAAAATAGGTGGAAAATCAATAAGTCTAGAAGAGATTGAACACGAGATACTAAGAAAAATGAACGAGCCACGTATTCATTTCGGGATCAACTGTGCCTCTTTCTCATGCCCGCCATTGATGAATGAAGCCTATACAGCTGCTAAAGTGGATGCGCAACTGGAACGACTAGCGGTACAGTTTATCAATGATCCTAAACGCAATACCATAACAGCAGATAGAGTCAAAATTTCTAATATATTCAAATGGTTTAAAAAGGATTTTACCAAAAATGGAGATATAGTGGATTTTTTGAACAAATACAGCAAAGTACAAATTGATAAAAATGCCCGTGTGCGCTATATGGATTATGACTGGAGCTTGAATGAGTAAAGAGTAAATAAGGTAATTTGGTATGTCATATGTGGTATCTGTTATGTAGAAATGTACAAATCACAAAATACCAATGGTATTAAAAGTCGAGAACATTATGATTTTTTTATTAGATAATGATCCATCCAGCTTTGAAAAAAGTAAGTTTAGAATTTTCTATAAAATCTTTTAAAGATGTTGTTTCCTTTGCTTTTTCATTAGTCAATTCAAAGAAATAAACTTTAGGATTTGAATCTTTTTGGGCGAATAGCCAAAACCGGAATCTTTTAATTGTCAACGAATCTGATAAGAATTTCAATTCTTCTAAATTGGAAACCCTCAAATCATCACCTCTATTTAATTCGTAGAAATAACGCTGTATAACTGTTAATGAATCAAGCTCTTTGTTTGTTTTGTGAGCTACAGAAGTATAACCGTTAATTAATTGAGGATACAGAATACCTTTTGTATATATTAATTTTAAGGTGTCATTTACTCCGAGCACCCTAAAAGTCTTATGGTCGTAAATAAATTCAGTTGCTGCTTTCTCAATTATAGGACCGTCATAAATAGCATAAGTAAGCTTTTTGTATTCGTTCTTAAAAAATTCTTGAGCCCAATAATCTTCTTGTTCCCCTTGATTGTCAAAAGGTGGTTTTAATTCTGTTTTAAATACGGGATTTTTAACCTCCACATCACTTTGAGATTTACATCCCATCAGTAAAAACAGGAATAGGAATAGAATACTAAGTTTCATAATTATCAATTTGTGGAACTAGATATCTTTATATAATTCGAGATTTAAAGCGCTAATGAGTAACTCGTTAATTTGAGTATTCTACAAAACGAGTTTATTTAGCGATGATCATCCCACTCATCCAGCCTTCAGCGATCTTATTCTCGTTCTCATCTATCATTTGAACCATAACCTTTAATTTACCAAAACGGAAGTATTCTTTTTTTGCAGTAACGATGACCGTGGTTTCTGGTAAAACAGTGTTTAAGAAAGTCATATGATTTTCTGTAAAGGCAAATTGAACAGGCGCCTCTTTATCTCGCATCAAATAACTTCCTAAGCAAGCTAATCCTATTTGGGCCATACACTCTGTTAGAATAACGCCAGGAGTTACTGGGTGGTCTTTAAAATGGTGTTTATAGAAGTATTCGGTCTTTTGAAAACGATATATCCCGATCACGCTATTGTCATCGATCTCTAATAATTGATCTACAAACTTAAATCCCTCGCCATAAGGCAAGTTTGTGACTATTTTTTCTAATGGATTCAGAAGCATTTGTTTTTGATATTAAGTTTTTTAATTTCGACTTTAACTTTAAAGGTACTTCTAGCTTCTGATCCCCGACCACTTCGATAGACTCAGGGCTTAAAATAAGGGAATTGAAGAAATGAAATGTCATTTAGGACCTAAACAGTACTTTTAAATTTAAGTTTCGATTTCGATTTAAATTTTTCTCTAATCAAAATTCTCGACAGGCAACCGTTTTCGACTAGCGTGCTAAAACTGGTATAATCTTTAAGTTCCAGTTCAAATCCAAGCTATTGCAAACTCTCGCCGCCATCTACTTTAATAACCGTTCCTGTGATCCAGCTTGCTTCTTCCCTACTCATTAAATACACTAGGTTTGCGACTCGTTCTGGAGTGGTTAATTCCTGATGAGGATTCCGCTTTAAACTCGCTAACTTCAATTCTTCATACATAGGAATCATGCTGAGACTTAAGGTGTCCGTGACTCCAGCTTGTATGCAATTTGACGTGATTTTATAGGGTGCAAACTCTATAGCAATACTTCTATTGATGGCTTCTAAGACTGCTTTTGCAGCGCTTACAGCTGCATAAGATTTCATAGGTTTGGTACTTCCTTCACTGGTAAAACTTAAAATCTTTGCTGGTTTAGCAAATAAATCGGTTTCAAAAAGTGCTTTGGTCCAGCTGTACAAGCTTATGCCCATAGAATGAATCGTTTGCTGGAAATCATATGTAGTTAGTGTTTGCACACCTATAAATGGCTTTAGATTGCCTTTGGAGATGCTGTGCAGCAGCACACTAATTTTTTTACCTTTTAAAAAGTCTTCTATTTTTGATAGGTTTTGTTCTAATTGATCCTCTCTTGTTGCATCGCTATTGATCGTTACTAATTGGATATCATAAGAGCGCAATACATCAAACTTCTCTTCTATTTGTTCCATTTGCATTCTAGCGGCCCGATAAAAAACGATCAAATTCATACCATGTTGAGCTAATTTTAAAGCACTTGCATAACCCAAGCCGCTACTGCCACCTAAAATTAACGCATACTTATCTTGAAACTCTTTTACCATTCTAACAGTATTCTTTGAGCAGTAAATCCAGGTCCAAAACTCAACATCAAACCATTAGAGCCTTTGTTTAACTCACGATTCATAAAGCGCTCTAAAACAAATAGAACAGTTGCACTACTCATGTTTCCGTATATACGCAATACTTCTTTGGTATCGTCTATGTTTTTACCGAGTTTATGAAACAGTTCCTCTACGGTTTGAACGATCTTTTTACCACCGGGATGAAAAATTAAATGATCAATGTCGTTGATATTTAATCCATTCTTTTCTAAAAACGGATGTATAATAGCAGGAAAATGACTGGCTATAGTTTCTGGAACAGCTTTGTCCAACACCATTTGCAACCCGCTGTTCACTAAGTCAAAACCCATCATGTGTGTTGCATCTGGAAAGTGATACATTTCATGCGCTTTTATGGTAGGGCCTTTGTCTTCTTCACAAGAAGACAGCAATACACAGGCGCACCCATCACCAAATATAGCCGCACTCACCATATTTGCCATGGAGAAATCATCCAATTGGAAGGTTGCTGTCGGTGCTTCTATAGCGATAACCGCTGCTTTTTTATTCGGGTTTGCTCTTAGGAAGTTCTCTGCATAGATCAAACCAGAGATTCCAGCAACACAGCCCATTTCTGTTACGGGTAAACGCACAATATCTTGTCTCATACCCATGGAGTTGATCAGATAGGCGTCAATAGAAGGGATCATGATACCTGTACAGCTTACGGTAATGATATAGTCGAGTTCTTGGGCATTCCAAGATGCTTTTTCCAACGCTTTTTCCAATGCCGTTTGAGCCAGTGGCACCACTTCTCTTTTATAAATATCATTGCGATCTTGAAAAGAAGTCCTTGTAAAGACTTCTATAGGATCCATGATGGAATATCGTTTATCCACGCCTGCACCTTCAAAAATTTTGATGGTTTTACGCCTCAAACGTTCGTCCTGACCAGAAAGCCATTCTTCAACAAATGGTAAAATGTCTTTGGTTTCCTTATAATACTGCGGCGTTACCGTCGCTACACTTTTAATTTTTACGCTCATCTATTGGAATTATCCATATAAAACGGAACGACCACTTCCATGTCCATCGGTCATTTGTTGTGCCTATTGCAGCGGCATATTTCTTAAAATCTTGTACTTTAAAACCTGATGCAATACTGATCAATCCATCGTGTTTAGAGATTTCATGCTTTATAAAAATAGGGCTTATATATTTAAAAAATAGAAAGGCAATTCTGTGCCTATGCAAATCATTGATAATAATACTTTTGGTGGTCATCTCTTTAAACTTGGAAAGAAAACTTAGGATTTCTTCGTCATTAAAATGATGCATCGTTAAAGAGCTTATTAGAATATCACACTGTAATTCGGTAGGATTTATCTGTAGAATATCGCTTTCGCGAAAGCTTAACCTTGACAATCCTTGACTCTTATTACGAGCTTTCTCAATAGAACGAGCAGCAAAGTCTAGGCCTAAAAAGCTGATGTTTTCTCGATCCAGATGGGCTTCTAAATAACGTAACATCTCGCCATCACCACAACCTGCATCTACTATTACCAATGATTGATCTGGATGTTTAAAGACTTCTTTTTTTACCGCATCAAGCATAAACTTAAAACCTCCTAGCAGATTATTTACCGTATTGATATCATCAACAGCATGTTGCAAGGTAACTTCATCCAACTGTGGATCATCCATCCACTCTGGGTCGGTGTTGCGTTTATGAGAATGGTATGTAATACTAGATAGGTTTCCCATGAGTGCCTTTTATGGTGGTAGATAATAAGAAAGGGAATTTACGAAGAAACCACAGACCCAACCCTGTATAGGTCTTGTTTAAAAGTATTCCTTGCAGTATACGTCCTATTTTTAACCGTTTGCGAAATGTTTTTTCCCATCTGTTGGCATAATTTTTTAAGGCCTGTTCTCGAGACAAAACATCTTTTAGGTAGGGATTTAACTCTTCAAAAGCGATTTTGGCACTGTGAATAGCCATAGCCATACCATTACCGCAAAGCGGGTGTATCAAACCTGCTGTATCGCCCAACATGAGAATGTTATTTTCTATAGGTTCTTTCTTTTCAAAAGAGATTTGTGAAATAGTAATGGGTTGCTCCCAAACAGGGGTAGCATTTTTAAAAAAGTCACTTAAAAATTCATTTTTAGAAAGCACATTTTTATTAAATTCGTCTACGTTTTTATGCTTTTTAAAGGAATCGTAACTAGCTAGATAGCAAAGATTCACATGTCCATTTTCTATTTTAGAAATTCCGGCATAACCACCATCAAAGTTGTGTAATTCTACCAGACGATCACTCATTTGGTACTCATAATGCATCTTAACTGCAAGCCATGGCGATTTTTGCTGTATAAAGTCACGATCTAGCTTTTTATCTAGTAAAGATCTTTTTCCAGTTGCCATTATAAATTGCTTGCATTGTAAAATTTGAGTGGCAGTGCTGACTTGAAAAGAACCTTCTTCAAAAACGGCATCAATGACCTTATCTTGAAGGAAATTAGCGTTTTTAATGGCTTTCTGGTACAGAAGATGATCGAGATGATACCTGGAGATGCCTTTACCACCTTGAGGCAATGGACACTCTATGGATTTATGACCAGCAATGGTGAATTTTAAGTTTTCTAAATCCACAGAAGATTCTTGATCGAGATCAATCTCTACTTCTTTTAGGAATCTGATGACTTCATTACTCAGGTATTCCCCACACATTTTATGACGCGGATAAGCATCTGGATCTATACACAGTACGCTGAAATCTTTAGAAAACAAAATTGCCGCTGTCAGACCTGAAAGTCCGCCACCGGCAATAATTATATCGTATTGTTTTTTCACTATTCAAAGATAGCGGCTATAGACGTATCTTTAGTTAATTAGACTCATTATCTTTATATTTTGTCTTCTGTATAAATTTTAAGATCAAATATATAAATAAGAGCGATCCAAATAAAATTAATAAAGTAACCGCTGTATTCATTAACGAACCACCTTCAGGGTTAGGGCCAAAAAAAACCAAAAATGCAAATATGACAGTTAAGGCCCAAAGTACATAGCGGAAATTATCCGCTTCATCCATAAATTTCATAATTTCAATTAATTAGTTTACTCAGGGGAAACCAAAAGTATCATATTTATTAATTTTATTTTAATAATCGAGTAACTTTTTTAATTTTTCTTTTAATAAATGTACAGGAAGGTAGTTATCTTCTAGGCCTTTTTCAAAAGGAATAGGCGTATCAATACTCCCTAATCTCATTACGGGAGCATCTAAATATTCAAAGCAGTCTTCGTTTATAAAGGCAGCTATATCACTGATAACACTTCCTGTTAGGTTATCTTCTGTGACTAATAAAACCTTCCCTGTTTTATGTACTGATTTGATTATCGCCTCTTTATCCAAAGGAATTAAAGATCTTAAATCAATAAGATCTATAGAAAGGCCTTCCTCATCGATCAATTGCTTTGCCCAGTGTACTCCGGCTCCAAAAGTGATGATGGTCGCATCATTACCTTCACAAATGCTTAAGGCTTTTCCTAATTCAATATTGTAATAACCATCTGGCACATCGTTATAAATGGAGCGGTACAATGCTTTATGTTCAAAAAACAGTACTGGGTTGGGGTCTTCTATAGAGGCAATTAAAAGGCCTTTAGCATCTGCTGGAGATGAAGGATATACTATTTTAAGTCCAGGAACCGTATAGAACCAGGCTTCGTTAGTTTGTGAGTGAAAAGGTCCTGCTCCTACTCCTGCACCGCAAGGCATTCGGATCACAACATCTGCTTTTTGATTCCAGCGGTAATATGATTTGGCCAGATAATTAACAATAGGATTAAAGCCGCTGCTTACAAAATCTGCAAATTGCATCTCTACCACTGCTTTCATTCCGGCGATACTCAATCCCATGGCAGCTTCTACGATCGCACTTTCACAGATAGGGGTATTTCTTACTCGTTCTTTACCGTATTTTTCTACAAATCCATCGGTTATTTTAAATACACCCCCGTATTCTGCAATGTCTTGTCCCATGATCACCAGGTTGTCATATGCATCCATAGCTTCCTCTAGTCCATCCTTTATGGCATCTACCACTCGTATATTTTGAGTAGAATTCTCTTGCTGGACTTGATTAAATGTATGTGGTGCAAACACATCTGCCAGTTCTAGTTCTGGTGTTGATTCAGGTAAAGCTTTCGCGAAAGCGGTGTCTAAACCATGATTGATCTTTTGTTTAAACTCTTTTTTCCAGTTCTGAATTTGATCGCTAGAAATGACATGATCCTCTAGCAAAAACTGTTCAAAGCGAGATAATGGATCGCGTTGTTCCCAATATTCCAACAAATCATCAGGCACATATTTGGTGCCACTTGCCTCTTCATGACCACGTCTTCTAAAGGTCTTAAACTCGATCAATACGGGATGAGGGTGCTCCCGCATGTCATTTAATATCGACGAAATTTTAGTGTATACTTCAATGATATTATTCCCGTCGATAATATGAGATTCCATACCATATCCCAACGCACGATCTGCTAGGTGTTCACAATTGTATTGCTCTGAAGTAGGCGTACTCAGTCCATAACCGTTATTTTCTATACAGAAAAGTACTGGCAGACTCCAAACACTAGCTACATTAAGCGCCTCGTGAAAGTCCCCTTCACTGGTCCCGCCTTCACCAGTAAAGACGGCAGTGGCTTTACCAGTATTATTCATCTTTTGAGCGAGAGCAATCCCGTCTGCAACCCCTAGTTGTGGACCAAGGTGAGAAATCATCCCAACGATTTTATACTCTTGAGTACCAAAGTGAAAACTTCGGTCACGGCCTTTGGTAAAGCCATCTACTTTTCCCTGCCATTGTGCAAAGAGTTTCCACAGCGGTATCTCCCGAGAGGTGAAAACACCTAGGTTTCTATGCATAGGTAAAATATATTCTTCCTTATGCATCGCAGCAGTAAGGCCTATGGAAATCGCCTCTTGACCTATTCCAGAAAACCATTTAGAAATACGGCCTTGACGCAAGAGAATCAACATCTTCTCCTCTATCAATCGCGGCAATAGCATTTTTTTATATAAATCTATAAGCACCTTATGATCTAAGGTATTGCTGTAGAGTTTTTTTAAATCTGTTTGATCTGTATCTATCATTGGTATATACTGTATTTCAAATGTAAGATAATCTACCTACTTCTTTTAAGGTTGTAGTTAAAGAGTAGTTGTCATTTACTAACTTTGTATCAACAATTAGAGATCCATGAAACAACTCCTTTTATTTTTCCTATTTCTTTTTACAATCACCGGCCACAGCCAGCAAAAAGCAGCCGATTCCCTTCCGTTTCAAAAAGAAGTAGGTTTTAAATACGCTTCACTCCTTTTGCCTACCGGACTAGTGAGCTATGGTATTCTGGGGATTAAGAATGATCCTGTAAGAAAATGGGATCGCGATTTTAGAAACAGTCTAGACCCTAATGGGACTAAAACTTTTATAGATGATTACATCCTTTTCACACCTATTGCAGCCGCTTATGGCCTTGATCTTGCTGGAATTAAAGGGAGAAATAACATGCTGGACAAAACCATCATTATAGGAACTGCTACCTTATTGCTATACGCCAGCGTGAATATCATCAAGAACAATACAGACGTAAGAAGACCTAGCGGTAGGTCGCAAAGCAGCTTTCCATCTGGTCACACAGCGATTTCATTTATGGCAGCAGAATTCTTGCACCAAGAATACGGTCAAGTATCAGCATGGTACAGTATAGCAGGTTATTCCATAGCAACAGCTACAGGTTTTTTACGTATTTATAATGACAAACACTGGTTCAGTGACGTTATGGCAGGAGCTGGAATAGGAATTTTATTTACAAAAATCGCTTACTGGCTGCATCCTTTGCTAAAGAATGTTATCTTTAAAAACAAAACACTAGAATCTCACGTACAGTTTCAAATTACACCTCTGTACACCGGTAATGACTTGTTGCTCGCTACTTCACTGAGATTTTAATTACAGAACTTCTAATACTATTTATTAACATGACTAATATCCCGAGTGTAGATCTAGCTGATTTTATGAGCGACGATCCTAAGAGAAAAGAGAAATTTATTAACGAGATAGGTGCAGCCTATGAAGACATTGGTTTTGTTGCTTTAAAAAACCACTTCTTATCTGATGAACTGGTGGAACAATTGTATACGGAAGTGGAGAAATTCTTTCAACTTCCTAAAGACACTAAACTCGGTTACGAACGCGAAGAGTTAAATGGCCAGAGGGGCTATGTATCTTTTGGGAAGGAACACGCTAAAGGAAAAAAAGAAGGAGATTTGAAGGAGTTTTGGCATTTTGGTCAAGAAGTTGCTCCAGATGCCCAGATAGAAGAAGTCTATCCAGATAACGTAAAAGTTAATGAGCTTCCAGAATTTAACAAAATAGGAATGCAAGCCTTCCGCATGCTAGAAAAAACCGGTATTCATGTACTGAGAGCTTTATCACTGCACATAGGTTTGAAGGAAAACTATTTTGACCATTGGGCTAGTAATGGGAACTCGATCTTGAGACCTATTCATTACCCGCCTATCACAAGCGAACCAGATAATGCCGTTCGAGCTGGGGCACATGGAGATATCAACCTTATTACTCTATTAATGGGCGCTAGCGCTCCAGGGTTACAGGTTCAAAATCGCAGCGGGGAATGGATTGATGCTATTGCTCAAGAAGATGAGCTGGTTATTAATGTAGGTGATATGCTACAACGTCACACCAATAACAAACTGCGCTCTACCATTCACAGAGTGGTAAATCCGCCACGTGAATTGTGGCATACGAGCCGCTATTCTATTCCCTTTTTCCTGCATCCACGCAGTGATATGAAATTGGATTGCTTAGAAGAGTGTGTGGATGAGAATAACCCAAAACAATACGAAGACATTACCTCAGGCGATTTCTTACACCAGCGATTAGTAGAGATTGGTCTAATTAAGAAGTAGGTTGTTATGATGAGCAACCCCTGTTGTCTATAGATTTTAGCTCTAGCGATAACTTCTAGTAATAAAGCCCACTGAAAATTGATTCTAGTGGGCTTTTTTTTGTCGCCGCTTTCCATATGGCATTCTTTAAAGAAAATAGAAGTTAATGGCAAAATCGTCTTATTTTGAAAAAGCAAAATGTACTTGGCATTTTTATATAAAACAGCTGTTTATTCACAAATATATAAAATACAACAACACTTAAAATAAAGTACTATTCCAGAGTTAATTTGGATATTAATATGGGTACGCAGTTTAAAGTATATAAAATAATTGAGGTATTGTGAGTTTTTTCTCGTTAGTAGCTGTTATTAAAGACGGCTGTAACTGCTATAACTTCCATTTGCAACAGTAGTTGCACCAACCACATCAAAACGTCTTGTTAAACCCTTAAAATTGGTCCTTATAATCCATATTTTTGTGTTCTTAAAGTAAACTATATGTCAGACACTAAAGTACTCCATTACATCACAGAAGTTTTAGAAAATATGCCTAAAGACTGGATAGGTCTAACAACGCATCGTCTTGATATCTTTGAGGAGAAACTAGCTAAAATTCAATTTTTGGAGCATTTCGAAACCTTGTTTGCAGATAACAATGCGGAAACTTCTGCTTTAACTATACTACCTACCGCCTACGATTATATTCGTTTAGGACATCCGTTATCTTCTATATTAGAATGGGCAATTGCTAAATTGAATCATACGGAATCCGATCATGTGATTAGTTTTTCATCACAGACAATTCCGGTTTTAGCGGTACTTAGAAAAAACTTATTGGATCATAAAAGTACCCAAATACTTTATACGGGGGAACTACCAGAACTATTGGATACCGATTTACTAAGAGATGTTTACGGCTATAGCTTTGAGTTGCGCCAAGTAGATGATCTAGAAAAAGTTGCTGCATTCAATGGTAGCAGCATTTATATTTCGCAAAAAAATGACATCGGTAGTTTTGACCTTAGTACAAACATTGATTTCTTTATCAATGTTCATAATCCTTTAGGAAGTGTTCTATTAGTTAACGGAACAAAAAATAAATCTTATATTTCAGATATTCAGCATGTAAGAAGAAGGGAGACCATAGCCATGACTCCAGCCGATTCTTATACCGCATTAAAATCACTAGTAGAAAAAACACCTCTTGAAAACAGGGAGCTTTCTGCTTTTGAGTTAAATAAAAAGAGTGTCTTGGCATCTATTGCAAGGGTTACAGGTTCCCACACAAAAGCCCTAGTAGGTTCTTGTGGGTTATCTATTCAGTATGCGATCATGATGGGACTTGTGGATGAGGCATTAGAAAAACATCCTGGTAAGGCGATCAAGTTTATTGTCCCCCCTAATTGTTATGGTGGAACAAATGATCAAGCTAGACGAGTAGCAGCTTGCCTTGACACGGTTGAAGTGGTTGATTTACCGGTGGATGGTGATAACGATATGGTTAAAAGTATTGATGCGGTTTTAAATCAAATAGCTAATGAAGATGCTATACCTTATATCATTGCTGAGATCCCCACCAACCCTAGAGTTGAAGTTCCCGATCTCCTACAACTAAAAGCTGCTTTAACTAAAGAGCGTACTACCAAAACCGGTGAACCTGCTATAGACCCTGTTTTTATTTTAGATCAAACATTTTGCCCTAATGTTCACTTTTTAGGAGATGGAAAAATACTCTCTACTATAAGAACCATATCTTATGCTAGTGGGTCAAAATTCCCTAGTGGTGGTCAATGTACCGCTGGATTTTGTGTAGGAAACAAAAAAACAGTCTCCTTGATGGAAAAAGTTGAAAAGCATTTAATTTTCTGTGATAACGAGGCGACTGATCTGCAATATGAAATATTAGCAAGACAAATGCCTTCGATGAATCAACGAATAAACGATGCTTATAAAAACACTCGTGAGTTTGTAAATTTCATCGCTACAACGTTACCAGCGGCTAAAATTAATTTTGTGTCTGAAGAACTTGCTGATCAAGGATTTACGCCATCGGTATTTTCATTAGATCTTCCTACTAAAGGGGCAACCGATGAAGAAAAAGAATCATATAAAAGGACTTTAAATCTTAAATTGATCCACTTAATGATTGCAGAAATCCCGGAAGAAAGTAAATTTTGTGTGAGCTACGGCCAATTAAAAGGATGTTACTGGACTGTGCCTGCAACCTCGACTCAAGGTACTACTAAAGAAGGCGATAAGGATTACATTGTACGTGCTTCACTTTCCCCAAATTTAGATTTGGAGCGTCATAAAAAAGTGTTTTTAGAATTTGTTGAACAACTTTAATAGGACCTCCCATAAGCGGAGTCTTGTGAGGGATTCTTAGCATCAGTGGCTAAATCTGTCGCATTTACTAATCTGAGAAATGACACCGGCTTTTTTTGTAGGCCAAAGACATCAGTATAAAAAGCAGCAAAATCATAGACTTGATTTTTGCTGCTTTTTTATTGGTGTATAAATGACATATTAAAAGAAATAAAGGTCTTTGAATAAACCAGACTTCTCCCAACTCTAGTATATTGCAATAGTAAATCAGTATTATGAAATTAAACTTATTGTCTTGTGATGCGCAGCGACCAGATAGAAGATCTATAGCCCAATGTATTTCAGAGATTTCCGCTCAAATGAATGAATCCTTATCCAATGAATTGACTGATATACTTCTAGAAGGAGATGCAGTAGACATTGAGGTAGAAGATAAAAACACTGCCACTGCGTTAAGATTGTTGCGAAAACTAAGTATTGACTACGAGATTATAGAATAATTTTAACCATGATCAGGCTTTTAAAACACCGTTTTTTTTGATTTTTTTGATCATAATTTGTAGCTGCAAAAGCTCTAATATTAAAGTGACCAATACACTACAGATTAGAGAATTTCTTCAAGATCCTAGAGATCTTTTGGAATTAAAAAATATAAAATTTGATAAGTCAGTAGTAATGACAGACAGTATTACCAAAGAGTTCTCCTTTGAGTTAGCACATAATACTCTGAAATATAAAGATAATAAAGGTACGGCTGCTGTTTTAAAGTATTCTGTGATAAAACCAAATAATAATTGGCCATTTGGCACTAACCTAATTATGACAAGGTATTATGAAACTTCCATAAAAGATTTTCCTTTTAAAAACAATCTTAAGATAGGTTCTTCATTAAGCGAGTTTCAAAAACATTTTGGAAAACCAAATAAAACAGAAAATAATTATTCATATTACTTTAAATACGTAACTTTTAAAAGCACGATGACTTTAGAATCTTATAATGATATTTTTACTAAAATCATCATTGAATCCCAAGATTGTAATTTTTTTAAAGATAATAATTCCAGACCATAACAACTCAATTTATTTTTTTTATAGAATCAACGCCATTGTTGTAAATAACAAATCAACCTATGACCATATTAATGATACTACACGAATCTACGAACTACTCCACTGGAATTTCAGCAGGTAGCGCCGTTTTTTCTTCTATTGCCGTGGTCTGTTCTTGGACTAGAAACAGAAGTCTCTTATGGGCTTTTATTGCTGGGGTATTCAATATCTTTTACGTTATCTACTGGTATTTTACGCGTACCGAAGAAGAGCAAAGAAAGTAATAGACGTCATTAAGACGTTCATTTATTTATGCTTCAATTCCCAAAGCTCTACCTCTTCTAAATCACGCCAGTGTGGATCGCGTTTTGTTTTCTCTGAAGCTGAATTTACTCGTTTTTTAAAGCAACGCTCCAGTTGGAATCGATCGTTTTCTGCAAGCTCCTTTTCTATAGGATGCTCTTTAGTTACCTCTGTTATTTGTGCAAGATTAGAAAACAAAATAACTAATTTACCATCTTCAGACAAGCGCTCTTTTGCTCCTTCAAAGAATGCTGGGAATAGATCTTCGTTATAGTAAATGGCCTCGTCTAATCCATCAATATCTTGTGATGCAGGTAACCATGGCGGGTTAAACACAATAAGTTCTACTTGCTTATCCAACTTGCCAAAAAGTGGTGCCTGTTCCAGTTCTATCTTACGAGATAACTTTGTTTCTCCCATAAATTCAGTAAGACCGATGATAGCATTCGGGTTCACATCTGTAGCAAAGACTTTTTGAAAACTATATTTAACCATTTGAAGAGCGAGAACACCAGATCCTGTTCCTACATCAAATGCAGCTTTCTTAGGTCCCTCATAACGTTCTAAATAGTTGTCAAAAACTTCCAAATGCTCAAAGCGTGTTGGGAAATAGACCCCGTAATAAGGATGTATTTTATTGCGTAGTACGGGAATGGAAATCCCTTTTTTAAACCATTGCCAGGAGCTGTTGAGTCCTTGAATTAGAGGAAGAGGCAAATGAAATTCACTGATGTCTGGGTATAATTTCTCTAACCAACCTATGGAAGGCGCTTTTTTAACCTCCAGTTGATTTTGAACTATTTCCAACAAAATAAGATGAGACATCTTGCGGTACGTATCCCTGTAAATTTGCTGTTCTTGATAAGTTTTATTAGGCAACTTATTTTTAAGGTGCACATGTAATTCCTTGAGCAGATTCAGTCCATTGCTGTAAAATGATCTTATAAGAACCACTTTACCCTCTTCTAAGTTGTTCATAGTAGTAACAAGATTAGAATCAGCATCATAAAATGCTGGTCGCTCTGTTAGGTCTATTGGTGTAGGTCTGTTAATCGTTATATCTGTACTCATGAATAGGTTTTGATGATTGGTAATATAAGGTATTTTATCGCTTTTACCTTATTGATAATGGCGTGACCACTAAGGTGGTCGGGTTTTTCGTTTCAATTCCTCGCATGGAGCCCAATAAAAATGGGCGCCATGCTGCGGGATTTCCACTGCAATCCCTCACGCATACTCATAATTAAAACTGCTTGTCTCCATTAAAATCAAAACAAAAACAGACACCTTTAATTACAAAAAACGCCCAAAAGATATCTGCAAGTTTAAAACATTTAAAAGAAATTCATCTTATTTTTTTTTACTAAAAAGAGGCCTGAAAGTTGTCATTAAAATTTAAATTAAAGTAAATCTTTACAAGAATAGCTCTACCATTTCACAGGCTTCATTCCGTGTTCTTGTAAATAGCGATTGGTCTTAGAAAAATGCTGGTTCCCGAACCAGTAGCCCCTATTAGCACTTAAAGGCGATGGATGTCCGGTTTCTAGAATAAAATGGAATTTAGCATCTATAAGCTTTGCCTTTCCTTTAGCAAATCCGCCCCAGAGAAGAAACACTACATCTTTGCGCTCATCAGATATTTTTTTAATAACCGCATCCGTAAATTTTTCCCAACCTTTTTTCTGATGACTACCGGCCATTGATTCCTGTACAGTAAGGACGGTATTGAGCAATAAAACCCCTTGGTCAGCCCAGCGTTCTAAATTCCCAGATTCTGGATACGGCTGATTTAAATCCTTAGAGATTTCTTTAAATATATTGATCAAACTAGGTGGGTGTTTAATGCCATCTGCTACAGAGAAGCACAGACCGTTAGCCTGTCCAGCACCATGATAAGGATCCTGACCTATAATCACTACTTTTACTTGTTCATAAGGGGTGCGATCAAAAGCCGCAAATATTTTATTTCCTGGCGGGTAACAAGTGTTTTCTCCGTATTCATGCCTGACAAATTCTGTCAAGTCTTCAAAGTAAGGTTCACTAAACTCTTCACGCAGCACTTCTCTCCAACTCGCTTCTATCTGTATGGACATGTTTCTTTTTGGGTAAAGTTAAAAGAAGTTTTTGAGTTTACTAGTTCATGATTCTTGGAGTTGATAAGATTTTTAAGTATTAAACACTGAATTAACAGCAAAGCCATTCAGAATAAATTCTGCTTATGGGAACTGCCCGCTGGACCATAGAGCTATCCTATAACCCAAAACTCATAATTCACAGTTCACGACTCACAAACTCACCGACTCACTTACTCAAAAACTCACAGCTCACGACTCACAAACTCACCGCTAAATACGTACTTTTGTAAAAATCAAAAATCTCTCATGCTTATATTAGGAATCGCAGGTGGAACCGGTAGTGGAAAAACCACCGTGGTAGAACAAATGGTTCATGAATACCCCGATCACGAAGTAACTGTGATCTCTCAAGATTCTTACTATAAAGACACTAGCGACCTGACTTACGAGGAACGTACTAAAATAAACTTCGATCATCCTGAAAGTATCGATTTTGATTTGTTAGAAAAGCATCTTTTGCAACTCAAAGAAGGGAAAACTATTGATCAACCGGTTTACAGCTTTAAGGAACACAACCGTACAGGAGAAACTATAAAAACGGCACCTAGTAAAGTAGTTATCGTAGAAGGTATTTTAATCCTTACCATGCCACGTATTCGGAAGTTATTTGATATAAAAGTATACATTGATTGCGATAGCGATGAGCGATTGATCAGAAGGTTAAAACGCGATATCGCAGACCGTGGTCGCAATTTGAACGAAGTACTGGAACGTTATCAAAATACGTTAAAGCCTATGCACCAACAATTTATAGAGTCTACCAAGTTGTATGCAGATGTGATTATCCCTACCAACCGATTCAATTCAGTAGGTGTTAAAATCTTGCGCACTATTATTGACCAAAAACTAGGATAATTTCTTAAATTTCCACCTATGGGACTGAAAAAATTAAAGACGAATCCATATTGGAAGTTTTTTAGTAATAAGTATACGCTTATTACCCTCTTTTTTGCGGTCTGGATTTTATTTCTAGACGCAAATGCGTGGATGACGTCACACAGAACTATAGACGAGCAACTTTCTGAAAAAGAACAAAATGCCGATTTCTATATGAAAGGGATTGCACGGGATCAAGCAAGAATAGCTTCTTTGCAAGACAGTTTAGGCTTAGAGAAATTTGCCAGAGAACGATACTTAATGAAACGTAATAACGAAGAAGTATTTATCATTCAGCATCCAGACTCTGTAAAAACAAAAGATTAATTGATAAGTCCATCCTATCTCAATAGAGTCACTAATAATTTATTTGATGAAGCATTTAACTTTTCATCATCCGTCATGTTAACAGTACCTGTCCAAGTGGTGAGTCTGGGTCCTATACGTACGTCTGTGGTTGACCCTTGCATAAATGATAGGTATAACTGTATATTTATTGTATACGTTCCAGCAGCAAAGTCATTAACATAAAAAAAGGAAGACGAATTTAATAGATAACTAGCATTGGCACCCGGTGCATGAATGAAAGGCATATAACCTACTGAATTTTGATCTCTAGTACCATTAACCGTTATAGCTGTGAACATCTGAGCATATCCGTTTGCTGCAGATGGATTGGCTTGCCCTGGAAACATGATCCAATCAAATTTTACTCGTGTAGGCTCGTCTAAGGTAAAAGTAATGGTAAGATCGGGTACATTTACCCACTGCCTGTAATTTATAGAAGTAGTAATTTGAAGTTCAGAAGCACTAATAGAATATGCTGGTAATGAGGCATTTTATTTTCTTTCTAAACAAATCCATTCCGGTATGACAGGAGTCCCATAATTAACGGACAAGCAATCTAAGTCCGTATTGAAAACTGTAAGACCCTTAGCTGGATTGACAATTACAGCAATTTGAGACTGAGACATACGAGGCGGCAGCATGCCTTTATCAGTGCTTTCTATATCTAAAATAGCGGATGGATCTGGTGTATTTGTATTAACGCCTATCTGAGCGCTCAACATATGAAACCCTAGTAATGCAATAATGCATGTAATCTTCAATATAAAACAAAAATAAGTTAACCAGGGGTTGTAAATATATAAATAATTGAAATTAAATATCGGTGAAAAGCAAATTTATTATGTATTTTAAATGGAGAAACTTATACTTCAATTTTTAAAATACTTATTTTTGTGGAGATAGTCCATAATACCTTTAAAGAATATGAATAACATCCTTTTCAAAGATTTTGATAGCGTTTCTGAAGCACAATGGAAACAGAACATCCAGATGGACCTCAAAGGTGCCGATTATAATGAAACGCTTATAACAGCGACGCGAGAAGGAATTAACATCAAACCATTTTACCACAGAGAAAGTGCGCCAGAAATCCACATCCCTAATCGTTCTTCAAAAACTAACGACTGGTACATTTCTCAACGTGTGTATGCTGGCAATGCTCTAGCTGCAAATAAGAAAGCACTGGACATTCTCAAACGCGGTGGTGAGGGAATCATCTTCACCATACCTCATAAAGATATCGATCCTGCTGTATTATTAAAGAACCTTCCCAAAGCAGTCATACAATTGCATCCTCAGTTTTTTGATCTGGATTATATTCAGTCTATTTATAAGATAACACCTCATGCTTATGTGCATATAGACATCATACACCAATTAGTAAATGATGGAAATTGGTTTAAAAACAAGGATCAAGATCACAAGAATTTAGATGCTTTTATCAAGGATTTTGATGGTTATTTTTCAAACATCACTATAAATACGACTACCTATCAGCAAGCTGGCGCTACCATTACGCAGGAACTTGCTTATTTTACAGCTCACCTTAATGAGTATTTGAATCATTTAAATGATGTTGGTCATTTGTCCGCTTTCAAGGAGTCTAACGACGCAGAAGTTCACACGCAGCGCAGTCGAAGTGTGAAAGCTAAAAAAAGAATCAATATAGACACCGCAATAGGTAGCAATTACTTTTTTGAAATTGCAAAATACAGAGCTTATCGCATCCTTACTAAAACACTAGGTGATGTTTATGGTATAGATTTAGATTGCTATATTACTGCTAGTCCTAGCCTACGTAACAAATCTTTGATGGATTATAACGTGAATTTATTACGTACGACAACAGAATGTATGAGCGCCATTTTAGGAGGTGCAGATACCTTATGTAACATTCCTTACGACACCTTTTTTAATAAAGAAAACGAATTTGGCGATAGAATTGCCCGCAACCAATTGATCATTTTAAAAGAGGAAGCTTATCTAAATCAGATAGGTAACGCAGCAGACGGTTCTTACTATGTGGACACGATTACAAAACAACTCGTAGAAAAAGGCCTAGAGATATTTAAAGACATCGAGAAAGCTGGTGGAATGGTACAGTCGCTTTTTGAAGGAACCATACAACGCAAGATCAAAGAAAGTGCACAACAAGAACAACAAGATTTCAATGACGGAAAAAGAGTGCTCGTAGGTGCTAATAAATACCCTAATGCGGCTCTTCCCCTACAAAAAGAATACGAAATCCTACCTTTTGTAAAAATGAATCCGCGTAAAACGCTGGTGCAACCTGTAATTACTAGAAGACTGACAGAAGAACTGGAGAAAAGCGAAATGAAAAAATTATAATGGGAAGTAGTAATAAGGGTAGAATTGATTCTACCCTTATAAAATTATTGTTTTTAAAAGAGTAAAAAAATGAAAAGAAAAAACATCTCTAACATAACACCCAATTACGATTTTCATAATGCGCGAGCTGAGACTGCTACTTATGAAACTTCTGAAGGGATTTTGATAAAAAAAGAATACACTAAAAAAGATGTAGCCGCTGTTGAACATCTGGATTTTGTGGCAGGTACGGCTCCTAACTTACGTGGCCCCTACTCTACTATGTACGTACGTAGACCATGGACTGTCAGACAATATGCTGGTTTCTCCAGTGCGACAGAGTCTAATGCTTTTTATAAACGCAATCTCGCGGCTGGACAAAAAGGTCTTTCTGTGGCTTTTGACCTCGCTACACATAGAGGTTATGATTCTGATCATGAACGTGTGGTAGGCGATGTAGGAAAAGCTGGTGTTGCGATAGATAGTGTGGAGGATATGAAAATTCTTTTTAATGAAATTCCATTAGATAAGATGTCTGTTTCCATGACTATGAACGGTGCTGTGTTGCCTATTATGGCCTTTTACATAGTTGCTGCCATGGAACAAGGTGTTGATCCTAAATTATTAAGTGGTACGATTCAAAACGATATCCTTAAGGAATTCATGGTTCGTAATACGTACATTTATCCGCCTACTCCTAGTATGCAGATCATTTCAGACATATTTGAGTACACGAGTCAGCACATGCCTAAATTTAACTCGATTTCTATATCTGGTTACCATATGTATGAAGCTGGAGCAACAAGCGACATTGAACTTGCCTATACACTTGCTGATGGTCTAGAATATGTGCGTAAAGGACTCGCCGCAGGAATGGATATAGATACCTTTGCACCTCGCCTATCTTTTTTTTGGGCGATAGGAATGAATCACTTTATGGAAATTGCCAAAATGCGCGCGGCACGTATGCTTTGGGCAAAAATGATTCAGCAATTTAATCCTAAAAATGCCAAATCTCTTGCACTAAGAACCCATTGTCAGACTTCTGGCTGGTCACTTACCGAGCAAGACCCATTTAATAATGTCGCTCGTACAGCTATTGAAGCTTCAGCAGCAGCTTTTGGTGGAACCCAAAGTTTGCATACCAATGCACTAGATGAAGCCATTGCCTTACCTACAGATTTCTCTGCGCGCATCGCTAGAAACACACAGCTATTTCTTCAGGAAGAAACGGGAATCACAAAAACGGTAGATCCTTGGGCAGGTTCTTATTACGTAGAATCACTTACGGATCAAATAGCAGATAAAGCCTGGGAACTCATTCAAGAAGTAGAAGAACTAGGTGGAATGACCAAAGCCATAGAGGCAGGAATTCCTAAAATGCGTATTGAAGAAGCTGCTGCAAAAAAGCAGGCACGTATTGATTCTGGTGTCGACACCATCGTAGGAGTGAATAAATATTTGAGTCCTGATGAAGACATGATCGATACTTTTGAAGTAGATAACGATGCGGTAAGAGTTGAACAAATAGATCGTTTGACACAAATAAAAGATACTAGAAATGGCCAAAAGGTAGAAGAAGCTTTAACCGCATTAACCGATTGCGCCCGTTCTAAAAAAGGAAATCTTTTGGAGCTAGCGGTAATTGCAGCAAAGGAACGTGCTACTTTAGGTGAGATTTCTGATGCGCTAGAAGAAGTTTACGGTCGTTACCGAGCCACTATTAAAAGTGTACAAGGCGTTTATAAAAAAGAGATTATGGATGATCCCGCTTTCGCGAAAGCGCAACAACTAGCCGACCAATTTGCAAAGACAGAAGGCCGAAGACCGAGAATTATGATTGCCAAAATGGGTCAAGACGGACACGATCGCGGTGCTAAAGTAGTTGCTACGGGTTATGCAGACGTTGGTTTTGACGTAGATATTGGTCCTTTATTCCAGACGCCAGCCGAAGCTGCTAAACAGGCTGTAGAAAATGATGTACATGTTTTGGGTGTTTCTTCCCTCGCTGCAGGACACAAAACTTTGGTGCCGCAAGTCATGGAAGAATTAAAAAAATACGGTCGTGAAGATATCATGATTGTAGTAGGCGGGGTAATACCTCGTAAAGATTATCAGTTCCTTTTTGACGTTGGAGTAGCCGCTGTTTTTGGTCCAGGTACAAAGATTAGTGAGGCTGCGATAGATATTTTAGGAATGTTGATGCAAGAATAGACATTAGGAATGAGGGATGTGTTATTTGGAATGAGGAATGAGGAATGAGGAATGAGGAATGAGGAATGAGGAATGAGGAAAAATTAAATTTTACTTTTCATAACCGTAAATTATCAGTCTATTTATTAATTAAAATGTCAGTTAGAGCGAGAGCGTCGCGATGAATTTGCCGAAGTGTCGATAACGATTTGAATATATGGATTTTGTTATGTGGTATGTGGTATGTGGTATGTGGTATGTGGTATGTGGTAAAATAAAAAAGTATGCTTTCTAAACAAGATATCTAGGTATATCTACTTATTTATTTTTCAATAGTGTTCATCGAGAATTATATATCACTTATGGGTTAAGGGATATGGTTTTAAAGAATGACTTTTCCTAAGAAAACTAATCTATACGATCTCATAACCTGCGAGGTTCCGTTCAAGGCAAAGAGTGTTCTTTTAAGTAGAAAGTATTTGGGCCACCTCAGAGGTTTTGAGCCTTTAGAAAAAATGTTGAAATATTCTTTAATAGTTTTCGTTTTTCTTTTAATTATGAAGCATTTGAAACAAGTTGACACTTTTGTTATATTTTAGTGGCTTAAGTCTCTGTCAAAACCTGATTCTAAATGGGAGTTTTGAGGAAACTGAAGAATGTGTTCAAGTATAGGAAGCTATGATCAAGTAACTAACAACGGCTCTACCGATTCTTTAGGGACATCAACATATAACCTAAGATTAGCTATTGGGAGAGCAAAAAGCCTTACCGAGTATTTAACAATAAAAGGAATTTCTAAAATAGAATAACGTACAAAGTTATGGTGAATCACAACCCATTGATAAAAAGGAGACCAAAAATGCACAAGCTAAAATAGACGTATAGCATTTATATGATCAAAATAAAGTTTTACAAGGCACTTTGCTGACGTAAGATTATAGCTTATAAATCGTCAAAAGATATTATGATACGAGCTTTTACCTGTTTAACGATACTTTTACTTATGAATCAATCTCCAATCACTTTATTCCATTTTACTAAGGACTCTAATATTTCTGCTTGGAATATTGTGGACGACCGTGTCATGGGGGGTGTTTCCAGAAGCTATTTTGAGCTCACTGAAGACGGTTATGGAAAGTTTTATGGGTTGGTTACCACAGAAAGCAATGGAGGGTTTAGTTCTGTAGATTATAATTTTGATAAGTTACAAGTAAGCCCCTCTGATAAAATAAGAATCAAACTCAAAGGTGATGGAAAAACCTTTCAGTTTAGAGTAAAAGCTTCAGCATACGATCAACACAATTACATCAAGGAATTTAAAACCACTGGTGAATGGCAAACTATTGAAATAGAGCTTTCTGATATGGTTCCTTCTTGGAGAGGCAATAGATTGAGGATTCCTAATTTTGATAAGGATCAAATAACAAAGGTCACGGTATTGATAGCAAATGGGAAAAAACAAAACTTTGAGCTCCTTATGGATTACATAGAGATGGTAAAGTCTTAATTATTTCAACGAGCTCTTGTTTTATATTGGACATGACTATTTAGAAACAATTATCCTTTTACTGCCGCATGCAGCAAGTTAAAGATGTTCTCGTTAGTTGTAATTAGTGTAAAATTTAATTGTTATTTTTTCTTTCCGCTCGCTGTTTTCTTGCTTCTCTCTTTTTGAGAAAGTACAAGCGGCGTTTTTCTTTAATACTCAAATCATCACGGTCGCGGCTTTGTAATTCTTGAAGATTTAGGTTATCTGATTTTTTCAATCGAACATTATTATAGTCTCTTACATTTAAACGCACCCCTACAGCAAGATTGAAGTAATTACCAGTATTAAAAGTATCGTTTAATGCCGCCGCCGAATTAATATTGTAGTTTACTATTTCATAACTAGGACTGAAGAAAAATGAAACTCCATCACTAAAATTATATTCCAAACTTGAAGTAAAACGCCAGACATTTCCAGAATCCCTAAACTTACCGCCACCTTGAGAACCATTTTGCCTGTTTTTGTTCTGACTAAACCCATAGCCTAAGTCTGCTGTAATATTCCAATCTTCATTTAAGCGGTAGTCATATCCTGCAAATAGATAAGCATTAAACTTAGTAGCTCGCGTATACTCACCGACTATAGCTGTGCTTTTGACACTCATAAAATCTTGTGTGAGCGCACCTCCTAAATAAAAGTTTTTTAAGACGTAAAACTGCATACGTATTCCAAAGCCTACTCCCCCATCTAATCCATTACCAGCAAAATTATCACCAGATGGAATACCACGTTGTAAATAAAGATCGGTAAGAAATAAACGTTTAGGATGTTCAGAAACGGGTGCGTTTAATACTGCTGATTCTTCTTGAGCAAATGATAGGCTCGCAACCATAAAAAACAGGATGCTTATACTAATTCTAGTAGGTAATCTCATAACTTTCTAAGGCACTGGTTATTGTATAAGTTCTCATGGATTGATTACCTAAAGCATCTGTAAAAACTACATCAATCACAGATGGATAGAATACACTCAATTCAAAAGTACCGTCGTTAGTTGTTCGATTAAATCGTCTGGGCTGATTATTATAGAAAACACAGTCTTCATCTTGCGATAGCATATCGTTACTGTAAATTAGGTCACAATCTAAAGATTCTAATTCAAAGGTGGCGCTGTACTCCTCTGTGGTTCCTGATGTGTTTACAAATTCAATTTCCACATTGGAAGATTCCTTTAAAATGGTTTCTGGAATATCTAAAAGATAATCATCATCTAGCTCCCGTCTAGAAACGCTTATTTTATAGTTCGTATATCTTTCTGAATTAAAATTCAGAAAAAAACTACCATCTACCAGCATTACAAATTCAACTTGTCCATTTTCATTGGTAATTCCTTTCCCTAAGATAAAATCTTCATCTGGTGGAGAAAACTTGGAGAGCTCCTGTCCTATAATAAAACGATTGGTTCTAAATGTAGTAGCAGTTACTTCCATATTTACAATAGGATTACCAGATACATCTAACACTCTTGTTTTAAAAAGTGCCCGGGCATCATTTTCTAGCCTGGCTTCACAGGAGGTAAGAAGGACTGGAAGGAGGAGTATTAAGAATAATTTTTTCAAGTAGAGTAGATTTAAAGATAGATGCAACAAATTAGAAAAGGTTGCGTCATCAGACACTAAGAAATTCTAATAACTTTATTTTGTAATTACGTCAGTACCTAAAAACTGATCATCTTTATTGTAATACCATTTACGCACTTTAGGCATATGGATATCGTTTACCACTTGATTACCAGAAAGTAATATATACTCTCCAGTATGAGGTTTTATTTTTCCAGAAGCATCCGTTTTAAAAAATTGGTATATTTCCATTTTATAAGTAGTTGGGTCAAAATAAAAAAACCAAGCATCGCTACCTACATTTTGATCATAAGTGGCTTTGAGTACGAGGTACTCTTTGCCTTTAAAGGTTTTGCGTTCTATTTTGTTGTCAATATGGGTTCCTTCATCCTTTAATTTCATGGGTAAACCATAAAGATAGGTATAGTAATTTTTCATAAAAAGAGCTCTTTCGGCATCTTTTTCGGTCGTCATTATAACTTTTTCTACCTGGCGCAAATCCGACTTAAAAGCAGCGCCAACTTCTTTAACCACATAATAACTGGTCAAAATACTATCTCTAACTGCGTTAACTTCAAAAGACTCTTCAGGAAGGTTGATAGTGATGTCACTAACCCGTTCTGGTTGGCTAGGTGTTGTCATGGTTATTTGAAAACCTCCTTGAAAACTGTTCCAATTCCTATTAGGATCATGAGTCTTAATTGCCTTATTCAGTAATTGCTGACCATTAAGTTCTTGCGCATTGATGTATAAGCTTGCACAGATCACCATAAGAGAAAAAAAATATTTCATTATCCTGTATTTTAAGCTAAGATAGGGCATTGACTTTGTCTGTTTTAAATTTTAGACCAAACAAAAATTCCCAATAGCTAAGCCATTGGGAATTTTATTAAAACTTAAATTTAAGTGTTACCTATAATTTCTAAAGATCGTCCAGTTGTTAAACCCAGTATGGCGGTTCCATTGAAAACGGAGACGGTAAACTCCATTAAAAATCGGAAATAGTAAATAAAAAATTTACTCCAGCTGCTGAGTAATAAGCAATTTATTCTTTATGCATAAAAGCCTGCTTAGCTTCCAGTTCTTCCTTTGTTTCCACTACGTTGTCATCTGGCACACAACAATCTACTGGACATACAGCAGCACATTGTGGTTCATCATGAAAACCTACGCATTCCGTACATTTATCTGGTGAAATGTAATAAAACTCGTCACTTATAGGTTCTTGGGTTTCGTTAGCATCTACTTTTTTTCCATTAGGCAAAACTACATTTCCATCCAGATCCGTACCATCTGCATAGCGCCAGTCGTCTGCCGCCTCATAAATTGCCGTATTCGGACATTCTGGCTCGCACGCGCCACAATTAATACATTCGTCTGTTATGATGATTGCCATAGCTTTTATTTACTTTTGTGCAAAAATAGCAACTAGTGAAGACAAAGTCAATTAATACCTCGTTAAATGATCGAATTACTGCTTTCGCGAAAGCGGGAGCGCTACTTTCCTCCTATCTAGAAGGTACATTAAAAGCCTTAACAAGTGATGGCACAAGCTGGCAAGACCGCATTCAACAGAGATTGGAGCTCGCACAGCGCAAGAATTCTTGGTTTACAGATGACACTTTAGAATTTGCCATCACACAATGGACAGAAGCACTTACCGAAGAAAACTTAACGAATTGGACACAAAATTATCCTTTAGATAAGGTGACAACTAAAAATATTGCTCTAATAACAGCTGGCAATTTGCCATTAGTAGGTTTTCACGATGTTTTATCGGTGATCATCTCAGGTCATCATGCACTCATAAAAAATTCGAGTAATGATGATGTGTTGACACCTTTACTGTTAGAAATAGCGACCTCATTCTGTGAAGAGTTAGCAACATCCTATTCCTATGTGGAGGGTAGATTAGAAAATTACGATGCTGTTATCGCTACAGGAAGCAACAATACCGCACGTTATTTTGAACATTATTTTGGTAATAAACCTAATATTATACGCAAGAACCGCAATAGTGTCGCGGTTTTAACAGGGAGTGAAACCTTAGAACAAATGGAGGCTTTGAGTAAGGATGTCTTTCTTTATTTTGGACTAGGTTGTAGAAGTGTCAGTCACTTAAAAGTTCCCAAAGGATATAATTTTGATCTTTTCTTTAATGGAATGTTTTTACAGAAAGAGCTTATCAAAAACGAAAAGTATTTAAATAATTATGATTACAACAAAGCTGTCTACCTTATGAGTGAGTTTGATTTACTGGACAATGAATTCTTATTGATCAAAGAAGAAACGAGCAGCTATTCTTCTCCTATTGCCAGTTTAGGTTACAGTTTTTATGAACATATAGAAGACTTGGCTATAGAATTTGATCAAAATGCAGATCAATTACAATGCGTGGTTGCTCAAGGTGCAGCAGCGGCAACAGTCCTAGAAAAATTAGGCCATAGAACAGCACCGCAAATTGTTGATTTTGGGACCACTCAGACCCCTAGATTACATGACTATGCTGATGGAGTGGATACGATTCAGTTTTTGTTGACATTATCTTAAAAACCTTATCGATTTCATAACATAATTTGGTATTTGATTTTGCATTTTTGTAATTCATCATAAAAGAAAACAAATAATGCTTAAGCACAATTTTAGCGCAGGTCCATGCATACTGCCACAAGAAGTTTTCCAAAAAGCAGCTGCAGCTGTTCTTAATTTTAACGACCTTAGTATTTTAGAGATCTCTCACCGGAGTAAAGATTTTATTGAGGTAATGGAAAAAGCACAGTCCCTAGCGCTAGAGCATTTAGGCTTGACTGATAAAGGTTATAAAGCATTGTTTTTAGGTGGCGGCGCTACCATGCAGTTTTTAATGGTAGCTTACAACCTACTAGAGAAAAAGGCAGCCTATTTAAATACGGGTACTTGGAGTGATAAAGCGATCAAGGAAGCTAAATTGTTTGGAGAAGTTGTTGAAGTAGCCTCTTCAAAGAAAGATAACTACAACTATATACCTAAGGGTTATATAGTACCAGAAGACGTAGATTATTTTCATATTCAGACCAACAACACCATTTTTGGTACGCAATTACAATATACCCCAGACGTTTCTGTACCTCTTATTTGTGATATGAGTAGTGATATTTTTTCAAGACAACGCGATTTTGAAAAGTACGATTTGATTTATGCTGGAGCTCAAAAAAACATGGGCCCTGCTGGAGCCACATTAATTGTAGTTAAAGAAGATATCTTAGGAAAAGTTTCTAGACAGATTCCTTCTATGTTGGATTATAGAACACATATCGCTAAAGAATCTATGTTCAACACTCCACCAGTATTTCCTATTTATGTGAGCATGCTTACATTAGAATGGTTAAAAGAAAATGGCGGTATTGACGCGATAGAAAAAATAAACAATGAGAAAGCAGCCTTGATTTATAACGAAATAGATCGCAACCCATTATTTAAAGGTTATGTTACAGAAAAAGAAGATCGTTCCACTATGAACGCAACATTTGTATTGAATGATGAAGCACATGCCCCTGCTTTTGACTCTTTATGGAAAGAAGCAGGAATCAACGGTTTAAATGGTCACAGATCTGTAGGTGGATACCGTGCTAGTATGTACAATGCTTTGCCGTTAGAAAGTGTACAAGCACTTGTAGATACCATGCAAGAACTAGAGAGAAAATCTTAAGAACTTCAAAACAAAATAAAAATAAAAGTATTTGTTTTCGTAGCCTTTGAGATTGGTAAACGGAAACTAAAAAATTAGAAAATTATTATGAAAATACTAGCAAACGATGGCGTTTCACAAAGCGGAATAGATAAATTAACAGCTGCTGGTCACGAGGTGTTGACTACAAACGTAGCTCAAGAACAATTGCAAGATTACATCAATAAAAATGATGTCGCTGTACTTTTAGTAAGATCTGCTACAACGGCTCGTAAGGAATTGATAGATAATTGCCCAAGTCTTAAAATTATAGGTCGTGGTGGTGTAGGAATGGACAACATCGATGTGACTTATGCACGTGAGAAAGGCCTAAAAGTGATCAATACTCCTGCAGCAAGTAGCGCAAGTGTATCTGAATTGGTTTTTGCACATCTTTATGGAGGAGTTCGTTTTCTTTATGATGCTAACCGCAACATGCCCCTAGAAGGAGAATCCAACTTTAAAGGTCTTAAAAAAACTTATGCAAAAGGTTCTGAACTACGAGGTAAAACTATAGGAATTATTGGAATAGGCCGTATAGGGCAAGAAGTAGCAAAAATTGCAGCTGGTGTAGGAATGAAGGTAATTGCTCACGATAGTTTTGCCGATAAGGCACCTACTGTTTCCTGGGATCTTTTTGACGGACAGACCGTTAGTGTTGAGATTCCATTAGTAAGTAAAGTAGAACTATTAAAAACAGCCGACTTTGTAACCATACATGTTCCTGCACAAACGGATTATGTAATAGGTACCGATGAGTTAGGAATGATGAAAAAGGGAGCTGCTATCGTAAATGCTGCTCGTGGTGGTGTTCTTGATGAAGTGGCTTTAGTAGAAGCGCTAGAGTCAGAGCATATCTCTTTTGCCGCCTTAGATGTTTTTGAAAAAGAACCAAAACCTGAGGTTGTATTGCTTATGAATTCTAAACTTTCTTTAAGTCCGCATATAGGTGCTGCAACTAATGAAGCTCAAGACCGTATAGGAACTGAACTAGCAGACCAGATTATCCATATATTAGGATAAGTCGTTTTCACATGACTCATCGTAGTAATTGGACGAAGGAACAATTGGCTTGTAAAATTGATTTTATTTCGATGCTGCTTATTAGTATCTAGAGACTAAGCTTATAGAAAAGTAAAAAACCGCATTTCTGATAGAATTGCGGTTTTTTTGATTCCATTAACACCATATTACTTGTACCTACAATAAATTTGCCTACATGAACACAATCTTACACAAATCAGACTCTAGAGGTCATGCAAATCATGGCTGGTTGAATAGTTTCCATTCTTTTAGCTTTGCTAGCTATCACGATCCAGATCGAATGAGTTTTGGAGTATTGCGCGTATTAAATGATGATACCGTTGCTGGAGGAATGGGCTTTGGTGCTCACCCACATTCCAACATGGAAATTATAAGTATTCCCCTTTATGGTGATTTAAAACACCAAGACAGTACAGGGAGAAAAGCCATTATTAAAAATGGGGATATCCAAGTGATGAGCGCAGGAACAGGTATTACTCACAGCGAGAAAAATGCAAGTCAAAAAGAAGATGTGAAATTTCTTCAAATTTGGGTTATTCCTAATCAGCAAAATGTCACTCCACGTTATGATCAAATCACTCTCGATCCTAAAAATAGGCACAACCAATTAGATCAAATACTTTCTCCTAACCCAGAGGATGCCGGTGTATGGATTTATCAAGATGCTTGGTTTAATTTAGGAACTTTTGAAAAAGGTACAAAAGGTGCTTATGAGATCAACAAATCTGGCAATGGTGTTTACGCTTTTGTTTTGAAAGGTTCTTTTAAGATAGGAGATCAAGAAATAAACCATCGCGATGGCTTAGCTATTTGGGATACCTCCTCTTTTGAATGGACTTCTTTATCTGAAAACGCAGAGATTTTATTGATGGAAGTACCATTGGGATAAACTACTGTTGAAGAACTCTCTGCCAGCACAGTGAAGCCATTTGGACAACTCCAAAGCTAATTGGCATAGTCACAACCTCACAGATAAGCTTTTTCGTTAAGGAGGTATTGCCACTTTTCCCTTTTAAAAAAAAGCAAGACTTTTAAAATACCATTAATATTGCCGGTTATAACTGTCACTCTATATTCGGATAGGGCTTATTTGTATCAAATATACTCTTACTTTTGGTTCCCTAAAAACCGCCACCTTCTTATTAGAATACCTTAGAATGGGGTTAGAAACTTTGTAATTTATTGTAGCTTTTCACTTTTTAATAGCTATTTTCAACCTAATAATTTTTCAGATTAAGGCCGTTTTTTGTAACAAAGCCAGCCTATCCACCGTCAGATCTATATAAACATAGCTAACACCAGTTCAATGATTAAAAAAATAATACTAGGAATGGTTATCGTTGTTGTTATAGCTGCCGCAGCTGGGGGTTATGCGATATACTCCTTTTTTCCAGAAGATGATTATATGGCTCGATTTGCTATAGAAAACCCAGATAAATCTGCTTTTTTGTTGATTAGAAATGATACCGTCATCGGTCAACAAAACCTTCATCAAGAAATGCCTTTAGCCAGTACTGTAAAGTTTATTATTGCCGTGGAATTTGCAGAGCAAGTGGGCAAAGGATGGATACTCCCAGAGGAGAACATAGCCAAGAAAGAACTTCTTAACTTCTATGTCCCCAATACAGATGGTGGTGCTCATAATAACTGGTCTGACAGTGATGATATTCTTCAATACGGCGATAGCATCCCTTTAATAAGTATTGCAAAGGGAATGATGCAATACAGTTCTAATGCAAATTCAGAATGGCTTATGGAACGATTAGGACTTGAAAACATCAATAATCAGTTGGCCAAATTAGATTTTAAAGACCACACTCCTATTTATCCTTTTGTTTCTTCCCTATTTATTACTGAGGAGTACTTTAAAGATAAGACAGAAGATGAATTAGTAGATGCCATAAAAAATATATCTGAAGAGCAATACATCAATTATGCATTGGATATTCATCAGAAAATGCTCCAAGATCCTGAATATAGAAATCAGCAGCTGGATTTAAATGAGACCATGCAAGGTATTTGGTCGGACCGATTGCCTGCAGGGAGCGTTAGTGATTATGTTTCGTTGATGAAAAAGCTCAATTCAAAAACCTATTATGATGAAAAAACACAAACTGTTCTCAATGAAATCATTGAAACTAGTATGCGTTATAATTCTACGAAGGAGTTCTATCAGCACATAGGAATTAAAGGTGGGTCCACTCTTTTTATCATGACAAAAGCTCTTTATGCAGAAGACCATAAAGGGAATAAAACGGAGATGGCTTACTTTTTTAATGGCTTGGAAGCTCAGGAGCGCAAAAAAATGACGATGTCCATAAATGACTTTGACAGGACTGTTTTGAGAAATCCGATGATGGTACAAAAGATAAAGAAGTTGTTTTCAACCTATGAATAGTGAATGTTTATGTGTTTTAATGCCGCTTTACTGCCTGCCGCTAGAAAAAGCTCGGAAACAACATAAAAAACATTTCAATTAATCACTAAAACCTAATTCTTTGTATATTAAAGCCTTGTATATATCATTTATTTATGGATTAAATTCTTAATTTATTACCATCTCATATAGGAAAAACCTTGATCCAATTGTTGTCACAAAAAACAGGACAATCAACAGACAAAACCTCAAACGTGCTTTTACAAGCAATGCCCTTACTTTTAGAGCCATGCAACGCAACGAGGTTACAGAAGAAGGTGTTTCATCTTTAAATAATGCGTTAAACAATCTGCATCACAGTAGTCGTGAAGATATAGATATGTTGGATGTGGTTATTGGCAAATAGATAGAACTGCATTTTTAAAATTTAAAGCGATCAGCTTTTAAATGGTCGCTAATGGTAGTTTAACTCATTGAATATAGGTGTTGACTCATTGCTCCTTTTTAAAGCTTAACTTCCAAGTTACTTTTAGCCTATGAAAAATTTACTCTACAGCATTTTAATGATAGCAGCTATTGTTGGATGCAGCTCCGTGCAAACGAGCACTAACGGAAAAAAGAAATCCCTAGCAGTACAAAATGACACCGTGCGTATTGCAAATGACAGTCTGCAATACGAGGTGATCGTTATAGAGCCTGGATTTTACGGATTTCTTGCCACACAACCACAACAAGGTTATTACACACAATCTAGTATGGAAATTAGTAATAACTTTAAAGTAGCAGAGTATAATTTACGAACTAGAAGCCCAATGCAATATGGAATTAACTTATACGTGTGGCCTATAGAATATGATCGCAATATAGATTATGGTTATGAAGTCAATTATATGTTATATAACTACTTTCTTTTTTTCGAACAAAAATACAATCAGAGGCTGAAGTAACTTATTTTTGCAGCATGCAAAAAATAAAAAAGAATTGGGAAATAACCCATAACTGGGAACTCATTTTTATACCATTAGGAATCATAGGACTTCTCGCTTGCGGCTATTTTATCGCAGTACTCATCTTACCTACTACTTTTGAAGACATCACTTATGAATATGCTTTTATGGCAATTACCACTTTAGTTCTTGCTTTTATTTTTTATGTCTTCACTATGTGGTTGTTTAAAAAATTGAGAACGAGGTGGGACGTGACTTATAGATGGGAATTGATAGCTATTTTTATCGTGTTTGCTATTACTGGTTCCTTATCGGCTCGATTATCTGGTCCTTTTATAGAATTTATAGGCTTGACTAAAGAATCTACTTCAGCTTGGATATTTTGGCCACTGCGCATATTGATTATCTTCCCTATTTACCAAATAGTCTTGGTAGGAATGGGATGGGTTTTTGGACAACATGCATTTTTCTGGGAATTTGAAAAGAAGATGTTGTCGAGGTTTGGTATTAATTTGTCATAAAGAAAAAGCATATATTAACTCGTTTGTTAGCTATTTTGTTTCGCTTTCGCGAAAGCGGAACTCACCCGAGTATATCCCGCTTAAAAAAAATCATAATCGTACCTTTACAGCTCTAGATAAGATTAGAAACAAAAAAAATGGATAACAACGATATTTTAAGAAGACTGCGATTTACACTCAATTTGAGTGATGACTCTATGATGGATATGTATGCTAAAGGTGGAGAGACTGTTTCTAGAGCAGAGATAAGCAGCTGGCTTAAAAAAGAGGAAGATGAAGACTTTGACGTTGTTATAGATGAAAATCTGTCTACTTTTCTAAACGGTCTTATTGTCAATTATCGCGGTAAAAAAGACGGTCAGATTCCTGTTGCAGAAACGGAACTCGACAACACTATTATCTTAAGAAAATTGAAAATCGCCTTTAACTTTACCTCAGACGAATTGATTTACATCTGGAAAAAAGCGGACGTTGAAATTAGTGAAACAGAGTTAAGCGCCTTTTTCCGAAAGAAATCACATCCTAAATTCAAATACCTAAACGATCAATATTTACGTAAATTCTTAAAAGGATTCCAGATACAGCGCAAGACACAGCGTGAAAAAGAGGCCTATAGAAATTCTTTTAAGAAGTAACTTATAAAACTTAGTGGGTTACTAATGGGATGAAAGGCTTTTTTGAAATGACCTTTTGACGGTCCTATTAAAGGATTAATGATGGACTAAGAATGTTGTAGAACTTCTAGTGCCATAAGTTAGGTTCATTCCATTTCCTGAAAATTCTTTTTAATAAAATGCTCCACAAAAAAAAGCGCTACCCAGAAATACCATTCTGTATAGCGCTTTGAAATTGGTCTGTTAAAATAGGACTAGTTATTTTTCCTATGCACCTTAAATTCTTTATACCTCGCAAAGGCAGCAATAATAAATATTACAGATAAGGTTATTATCGCAAACTGATAGGAAATAATCTGATCTCCACTAGCATAACTGTGCAATCCTGATAAGTAGAAATTCACTCCAAAATACGTCATCAATACACTAGCAAAAGCGATAACAGACCATAAATTAAAGGTCCATCTTCCTTTTAATCCAGGAACCAATCGCAAGTGCAATACAAATGCGTAGATGAAAATGGTAATCAAAGCCCAAGTTTCCTTAGGATCCCAACCCCAATAACGACCCCAAGATTCGTTTGCCCACATACCACCTAGGAAGTTTCCTATGGTTAACATGATCAATCCTACAGTAAGTGCTACTTCATTGATATAGGTCAACTCTTTGATATTGAGGTCCATGATTTTTCTGTTTTTCTTTGTAGAAAAAATCATTAAAATTAGAGTGACTAATCCGAGAATCATTCCTAAAGCAAAAGGTCCATAACTACCTACAATAACCGCCACGTGAATCATCAACCAGTACGAATCCAACACCGGTTGCAAATTACCTATGGAGGGATCCAGCCAGTTCAATTGAGCTACCCATAAAATGATAGCCACTACAAAAGCAGTACTGGCGACAGTCATCTCACTTTTCCTACCGAACATTAATCCAAAAGCCATTGTTGCCCAAGCGACATAAATTAAAGATTCATAAGCATCTGACCAAGGCGCATGACCACTCAGATACCATCTAGTGATTAAAGCTGCTGTATGCACTAAGAATAAGGCTGCAATCACCCAATGATGGAACTTTATGGTCCATCGTATCTGTTTCATAGGTCTGATGATTTCTACGATTAAGAGAATCAACATAAGAATACCAAACCATACATACCATTTATACAAATTCTTAAAGACATTGTATTTGTTGTATAAGATCTCTGCGTCGATGCGTTCTTTGCTAGGAATGATTTCTGCACCGTGGTAACGTTGGAATTCAAAAAGACTGTTCAGTGCTGCATTTGCATTGAGATAATTACCACTGGCATTTCCTTGACGTAATAAAGAGGTGTAAGCTGGGAAAAAGTCTCTTACAAAATTGATGTCTCGTTCTTCCTCATAGGCTGCTTTTCCCATATCTGGTGAAGCATACCAAGTATTGTTTTCTGCCCCTTTTTTAGGAAAAATCTTTAAAATAGAACCTGAAAGTACTTGATCTAAAATCCCTACACTGTAGTTGATGTCTATAAAGCCTTGTTGGATACTGGACTTTACATCAGCAGCATTTGCTTCATCCAGGTATGGACTGATTTTATAACTTCCTATCGTACTATCTTGTCTTCTCCAGAAGTCCATTCCACGAGCATACTTGGTACTTTTATCGAGTCCTAAGATTGTTTTTAAAGAATCGTTTTTATAATTCAGTTTTATCAGTGGTACATCAAACCATAAATCTCTGAATTGAATCATGCTGATCATGGTCTGTTCTGGCGTTAGTCGGACAATACTATCTCCTACTTTTGCCTCATAATAGTCTCGTTCAGAAAGTCTGCGCAGGATTTCACTAGCTAAAGTAGACAGGGGCTTCATACGTCCATCGTCTTGTACGACTACTTTACCAAAACGCTCTGCCTGAGCCAGTGGTGCCATATTAGCTACAATGATACTATCGGCAAGCCTTACGGGGATAGGTGGCATCTTAGGTGGTGCTATATCTTCTGCAGCGACACCTATATTTACAGTAGAAGCGTCTTGATTAGTACTCACTCCTTCCCTATTCTCAATGGAAGTAGAATGTCCTCCAGGCGCATGATTGTGCCCTGTATGGTCTTCTTCTTGTACCTGAGCTCCAGCAATACTTGCAGTAAACAAGATGGCTATCATCGCTAGATGCTTTGCTTTACGTTTTTTAACTCGCTCAATCAATCTTCTCAATTCCCCAAATCTTGTATTCGGATCAAAAATCAATGCCATCAAACCAAGATAAAGTAAACAGTACCCAATATAAGTTACCGTTTTACCCCAAAAATCATGGTTGACAGAAAGGTGTGTTCCTAGCTCATCTGGATCAAATCCTGCTTGGAAAAATCGGTAACCTTTTTTATCGAGTACATTATTCATATAAATACGTTCTTGTGACTTCCCAGCCGAATCAATTACCGTTACTTGACTTTCAAAAGCCGAGTAAGATTTCTCAGTTCCTGGTTGTTTACTAGCTATAAAATCATTCAATTGTATCCCAAATGACAGATCCCTTGCAATAGACCCATATTTGATATAAGTTTTTAAACCATTGATATCCACATCGACATAATCAGAGATGATACCTTTTCCTCCTAGCATTTCTATTTTCTGTGACTCGTCACCGCTAGTTACTGTAGCCAAAATACCATGTGCTTGTGCCTTAGTAGGTTCTGGACTTTTTATAATTCCAACTTCACCTTGAGTAACAGGATCTGGAATTACAAATTGCATTCCTGCCATCGTATAAAGAGATCTCAACTGTAATGTTTGGATAGAATCTGGGATTACTTCCCCCTCCATCTGGTCTGCCATACGTAGAAAACCCCCTTCATAAGGAGTTTGTATAGTGTAGCCGTTCCAGTTTTCAGTAATATTAATCAATCCTTTTTGAGCAGCTATTTCTGGATCTATATTCACACCGAAGAGCACATTGTGAATACTCGCCTCTTCACCAGCTTTAATCAAATGATCGTGACGCTTTCCTTCCCCTGCTTCCACTATTTTTAAATAGTAATCGCTATTCTCGTCTCCTTCTTTCAAGCCTTCTACAGCATCAAAGATCATGCTATCTATGGTCACTGTTATATTCTTATCGTAGAAATTAAAATCTCTAGATATTTGATAATCGTATTGAGAAATTAACAATCTTTCCTTAACTGATCGCTGCATAGGTTTCCCAGCTTGATCTTCTCCTTGAATAATAGCGCTGAAATAGGTTTCTTCACTTAAAAAAGTGTTCTCTGTCTGCCCTTCTCGTATCAACATCATCCCTTCAAAAGAAATGTATCTAGTAATACCTGCACCTATGATAATGAGTACCCAAGAAAGGTGCAATGTAAGAGTGGCCCATTTCTTCCATTGTAAGAGTTGGTACCTCTTGATATTGTAAATAAAATTAAACATCAACCATAACATGATCAATGAAAACCACCATTCATTATACACCCAAAGTTTAGAAGTAGGCGTATCATAGGAGTTCTCAATAAAGGTCCCAGCCGCCATACTTGCTGCAAAAGCAAGTAATAAAACTGTCATTGTACGCGTACCAAATAGCAAAGCAATCAATCTGTCTTTCATAGGACTTTTTTACCAGCGGCAAAGATACTTCACAAAAGCCGCAACGCCATGCCTTGTGAGTCGCATTGAAGTGCGTATTTTTACAGCATGATTAAGATAATTATCATAGGAACTGGTAATGTGGGAGCCCATTTGTGCCATACCATTGAGAGCAACTCACTGGCTGGCAAGCTTCTTCTTGTGGGCTACTACAATAGGGCTCAAAAAGAACTATCGGGAATTAACACAACTTTAATACCTGACCTTCATAACCTACCAGAAAGTGACCTTATTCTACTTGCTGTTCCAGACGATTCCATAGAAAAAGTGTCTCAAGAAATAAAACCTTCACGAACTATATTAGCACATACCAGTGGTAGCGTTGCTATGAACGCAATGCAAAATCATGAGAATCACGGAGTCTTTTATATGCCTCAAAGCTTTAGTAAGAATAGAGCACCTAAATTTGAGGACATCACTATATGTCTGGAATCTAGCAGTGAAGCTGTACATAAAGTTTTAGAAATGGTGGCTGTTACGCTTTCGCGAAAGCGGGAACAAATCAATTCTTCTCAACGCAAGAAACTCCATCTCGCAGCAGTTTATATGAATAACTTTGTAAATCACTGTTATACCAAAGCAGGGGAAATTATGGAAGAAGCTTCCATGGATACACATTTATTAGATGCATTGATGCGAGAAACATTAGAAAAAGCAATAGCTCTTTCTCCTAAAAAATCACAGACAGGTCCTGCGATAAGAAACGACTCAAAAACAATAGAAAAGCACATACGACTGCTTGAAAAAGAAGATCGGGATATGTACCGGTCTATAACAAAATCTATACAAAAGACACATGGCAAAAAGCTATAAAGAATTACTCCACGACATTACCACTTTTATTTTAGACGTAGACGGCGTGCTTACAGACGGCAGGCTTATTATCTCTGAAAGTGGCGAACTACTGCGCACTATGAATGCAAGAGATGGCTATGCGATGAAGACCGCACTTAACAACGGCTATAATGTCTGCATTATTACTGGAGGTACTAACGAAAGTGTAAAAAGCAGATTAGTAGGTTTAGGCATTAAAGACGTGTACCTTAACGCCAGCGATAAAATGATCCAAATCCACGATTACGTGACAAAGCATAACTTAAAACCAGAAAACATTGTATTCATGGGTGATGACATGCCTGATGTTCCAGCAATTGAATTTGCAGGGTTAGGTTGTTGCCCACAAGACGCTATACCAGAAGCAAAAGCGGTAAGTCAGTATATTTCTCATAAAAATGGTGGCGATGCTTGTGTACGCGATATCATTGAACAAGTGATGAAAGTACATGGGAAATGGAGTGTGCAAGACGGAAAGAGCGTGAGATCCACCTAATGAAATCAAGTTGAAATTAGTGCAAAGTATGAAGTGCCATTTATTAAAAGGCTATTGGTTACTGTCATTTTGCTGTAACGCAGAATCGCCTAAAATGATCTTAGGAAATTAATAATAGTTTCTTTTACTTTTATTTTTATTTTTGCTTCCTTTTAATTTATTTAATGTCTACATTTTTTAAAATCATACGCTGGCCTAACGTTTTGTTGACCATTCTTACTCAATTAGTTATTGTTTATGGTCTGTTAATTCCCTATGGAGTTGATCCAGCTTTAAACTGGTGGCAATTACTTTTGTTGATCAGTGCAACAGGCCTGCTTACGGCAAGCGGTAATATCATCAATGACATTTATGATGTGGCAATTGATCAAGTGAATAAACCTGAAAAGCTACTCGTGACAAAAAGCATCTCAGAATCAAGTGCTTATAATTTATATTTTGTTTTAACCGTGCTTGCCGTAATTTGTGGTTTTGTACTTTCAAACAGTTTGAACAAGCCCATTTTATCCAGTATTTTTATTGGAGTGGCCTTTGTACTTTACCTTTATGCGAGTTCGCTCAAAGCAATGTTGCTCATAGGCAACCTTGTTATTTCTTTATTGGTTGCTCTAGTGATCTTGATAACAGGAATATTTGAATTGTTCCCATCCATCACAGCAGAAACACAAATAGGATACAAGTTTCTTATGGAACGCTTATTGGAATTTGGCTTGATGGCGTTTTTAATCAATTTAGTTCGAGAATGGGTGAAAGACTGTGAAGATGTAAATGGAGATAAAGCAGGTGACAGGAATACCCTAGCTATCGCTCTAGGAAGAAGTAGAGCCGCAAAGTTTATTGCTTTTTTTATTATAGGTATTCTAATCTTATTAGGTTGGTATGTTTATGAATATATTTATCTAAATGATATCGCTACCTATTACTTTGTTTTCCTTATTATGGGACCACTGCTATTTGTGATGATCAAGCTTTGGTCGGCAAAAAGTCAAAAGGAATTCCATATACTTTCTACGGTTCTCAAAGTCGTTCTCCTTTTTGGTATCCTTTCCATAGGAATCTTTAGAATCAATTATTACCTTAATTAAGATCCATGCTAGCAGACAAATTTGCAACTACAAAAATCATTCTCGCTTCACAATCACCTAGAAGACAAGAGCTTTTAAAAGGATTGGATCTAGATTTCACCATAGAAATCAGGCCTGTAAATGAAGTGTATAGCACTGATTTGAAAAGTCACCAAATCACCGATTATCTTTCTGTTTTAAAAGCAAGTGCATTTAAAACAGACCTTAAAGATAAGGAGTTATTAATAACCAGTGATACTATTGTATGGTTCAAAGAGAAGGCATTAGAAAAACCTAAAAATGCAACGCATGCCAAAGAAATGCTCACTTTGATGAGTGGTCATTCTCATGAAGTATACACGTCAGTTTGCTTTACAACTATACAAAGCCAAGAAGTTATTTATGACGTGACTAAAGTTTATTTTGCAACACTGACAGAGGAAGAAATAGATTACTATGTCGCTAATTACAAACCATTTGATAAAGCGGGCGCCTATGGTGTTCAAGACTGGTTAGGTTATGCAGCAGTAACCCGATTAGAAGGTTGTTATTATAACGTTATGGGATTGCCGTTGCCAAAGGTGTATGAGTTTTTAAAAGGGTTTTAGAACTGTCTTGCTTTTACGCCATGCCGGTCGGCGTTTAGGAAAGCGAAACATACCGGTACAAAAAAAATCCACTTTTAAAAAAAAGTGGATTTTCTATAATAAAAAGTAGTAAAACTACTATAAAGGCCATTCCTTAAAACATTTCACGTCCTGAGAAATGGAATCCACTCTCGATTGCTGCGTTTTCATCGCTATCACTTCCGTGAACAGCGTTTTCTCCCATACTCTTAGCAAACATCTTTCTGATAGTGCCATCAGCAGCGTCAGCAGGATTTGTAGCTCCAATTAATGTACGGAAATCTGCAACTGCATTTTCTTTTTCAAGAACAGCGGCAACTACGGGACCACGAGTCATAAATTCAACTAATTCGCCATAAAATGGACGCTCGCTGTGTACCGCATAAAATTCCTGTGCATCAGCAACAGTCATTTGAGTTTTCTTAAGAGCGACGATTCTAAAACCGCTCGCTGTAATCTTGTCAAGTATAGCACCTGTGTGACCGTCTTCAACTCCGTCAGGCTTAATCATTGTAAATGTTCTATTCGTTGCCATTTTCATATTTTTTTAAAATGCGCTGCAAAAATACGGTATTAGTTAGTTTTGATTGAGTTTTATTAAAATATAATTTTACCGGTTTTAATTAAAGAAGCACTGCCCACAAACCCTTTTAACTTGTAACAAAGTTGCACTCTTTTTTTTCCTTTAGCTCAAGGTAAAGTATCATTCGGTAGCTTTAACAGATCCTGCCCTGCCGTAGAACAAAATGAAGAATAAAAGAAGTGATTTTATCTAGCTGTAAAATTTATTTGTGTACCTTATAAGAGTGGGGTTTAAAATTATAGAATTCAAAAAAAAGTAACTCTAGCTTAAAATCCGGAAACTACCAACCACAAACGACTATTTACTACCAACTAAAGCAGTAAATCCTTACTTTTGCTGGTCTATGAATAAAGATCAAATTCAAAACTTACAACAAGAGCTTTCTACTGCTAAAAAAATAGTTATTGTTCCACATAAAAATCCAGACGGAGATGCTGTGGGATCTGTTATTGCTCTTTACGGCTACCTCATTCAGTTGGGACATCAAGTGAGCATGATCAGTCCAAATGATTTTCCTTCATTTTTGAAATGGATGGAAAACAGCGACTTATTTTTAAACTACGAGAAAGAAAAGGAACAATCAGATAGACTAATTGAAAAAGCTGATCTTATTTTTAACCTGGATCATAATGCATTTCATCGCGCTGGAGATATGGAGTCTATTCTTAATGAAGTAGATGCGACTTTTGTCATGATCGACCATCATCAGCAACCTGACGATTTTGCTACCTATACCTATAGTGATACTTCAATGAGTTCTACCTGTGAGATGATATATCATTTTCTTGAAATGATGAATGATACTGATAAGATTAATCCAGCTATGGCTGCTGCTATGTATACAGGCATTCTTACCGATACAGGCAGTTTTAAATACCGTTCTACCACATCCACTACCCTACGGGTTGCGGCTAATCTTGTTGATAAGGGAGCAAATAGTGAAGCGATCAACCGCAAGATTTATGACGTAAATACGCCGTCAAGAATGAAATTACTTGGTGTGGCTTTAAGTAATATGGTCATTTTAGAAAAATACCGAACTGCTTACATCACCTTAACTCAAAAGGACCTGAACGATAATAATTTTAAAAAAGGCGATACAGAAGGTTTTGTCAACTATGCACTTAGCTTGGACGGAATCGTTTTTGCACAAATTTTTATAGAAAAAGAAAGTGAGGCGATTATCAAAACATCTTTAAGATCTAAAGGTGATTTTGATGTCAATCAATTGGCTAGAGAAAACTGGGAAGGTGGCGGCCATAAAAATGCCGCTGGAGGTAAATCTGATTTATCAATGACAGAGACCATAAAAAAATTAATTAGTATCTTGCCTTCTTATGAAAAAGAGCTCCATGAAGTTGTTATTTAGAACGTTTCTTATAGGTGTTTTAACCCTCTCTCTTCAAAGCTGTAGCAAGAAGATTGAGGCAAGAAAACCAATTACTACAACTACCAGCTCTACCATACAGCAGTCAATAGAAAAAAACAAGAAACTTAACGCCGCTGAGGAGCAAGCTATAGAAAACATCATAAAAGATCTCGATCAAAAATTTGAACGTAGTGCTAACGGTTTTTATTATTCTTTTACTAAAATGGATTCTACTACAGGGGTACAACCTAAATTTGGAGACCGAGTAACTTTTGAATACGATGTGATAGCCTTAAATGGGGATACCATATACAGTAAGCAAGAACTTTCCCCTATCACTAAAAGTCTTGATCAAGAATACGGTGTTTTTAGAGGTATGCGAGCAGCATTGAAATTGATGAAAACTGATGAGGAAATGATTGTATTTTTCCCTTCTTACTCCGCTTACGGGTATTACGGAGATAATAATCGTATTGGTGCAAATACTCCATTTAAAAGTAGGGTAAGACTCTTAGGTATTAACTTAGAAAAATAATGTTGTAAGACGTCTTGTACTTTCTTACTTTTAAAGAAAATTAACATTAATACTGAATTTTATTCAGTGCCAATGCGAATAATTAAATATATTTAAACAAAAATAAATTAGTAAAATGAAAAAAATCCACGGACTCCTTGCAATTATTGCCCTTGTATTTATGGCATCATCTTGTGAAGACAAATATCCAGACGCAGAAGATGGTATCTATGCAGAAATTCAAACTAATAAAGGGACCATGTTTGCTCAATTGTATTATGAAGCGGCACCTATTTCTAGTGCTAACTTTGTTGCATTAGTAGAAGGAAAACACCCATTAGTAAACGATTCGTTAAAAGGGAAACCTTTCTATGACGGATTAATCTTTCATAGAGTTATGAAAGATTTCATGATCCAAGGTGGCGACATTAGTGGCACTGGTAGCGGTGATGTAGGTTATAAATTTGATCAAGAGGTAAGTGATACTTTAAAGCACGATTCAAAAGGTATTCTTTCTATGGCAAATTCTGGCCCTAATACTAACGGAAGTCAGTTCTTCATCATGCATAAAGAAAATCCTAGCCTCGATATGCGTTATAATGTATTTGGTAAAGTGGTAAAAGGACTAGAAGTGGTTGATTCTATAGCGTTAACTCCGGTAAACGGACAGCGTCCTGTAGATTCAATGATCATGCAAAAAGTTTCCATTATTCGTAAAGGAAAAGCTGCTAAGAAATGGGATGCGGTTAAAACTTTTGAAGATGCTATTAGTGCTGCCGAGATTGAAAAAGAGAAAGATGCCAAGTTAGCCGCTGAAAGAGCTGCTGCTGCTCCAGCTGCAAGAACAGCAAAAGCTGAAGAACTTGCTGCGTTAAAAGAAAAGGCAACAAAATTACCTAATAGTAATGTTATGGTATACGTGAAAAGTAAAGGAAATGGTGAAAAACCAGCTGAAGGTGCATCTGTCATGATGGATTATAGTGGCTTCTTTTTGGACGGTACTTTATTTGATTCTTCGATTCTTGAAGTTGCTCAAAAATTTGATAATATCAATGCTAGAAAAGAACAAATGGGTGCCTATGCTCCTATGCCAGTGCAATACAGTTCTTCTGTAGGGATGGTTCAAGGGTTTAAAGACGCGATGTTAAGCATGAATTACGGTGATGAAATCGTAGCATTTATACCATCTGATCTCGCTTATGGTGAGCGTGGTGCAGGTGGTGTGATCGCTCCCAACACAGATCTTGTTTTTGAAATGAAGATCATTCAATAAAATATTTGGAGCTACGGCTCTTCATCAATATCAAGCGCATTGTTTTATTCAATGCGCTTTTTTTGTTTAAAAATTAAGATGGATTTTAAAGGTCTACAGTCACTATTCATTAATTTAGTATTATGAAAAAAATTATATACACTAACCTTGCGCCTAAACCTATTGGCCCTTATAATCAGGCTGTTTACTATAAAAATGCTTATGAACACACTCTATATACGAGTGGCCAAATCGCCATCGATCCCAGCACTGGAGAATTAAAAATAGATGATCTTAAGGAAGAAACTCATTTGGTGATGAAACACTTAGAGAGTCTGTTAAAGCAAGTAGACATGACTTTTGAGCATGTTCTTAAAACAAGTATATTTCTTAGTGACATGTCCAACTTTGCAACCGTAAATGAGGTTTATGGAAGTTATTTTAAGGAAGAAACTGCACCTGCAAGAGAGACTGTAGAAGTAGCCAATTTGCCTAAATATGTGAATGTGGAAATTTCACTCATCGCAAAACACGAAATATAATATGCCCATAGCAAACTCAGAGCTCATCATCAATCCAGATGGGAGTATTTATCATCTCAACTTAAAACCTCACCAACTGGCCGATACGGTTATTACCGTAGGAGATCCCGAACGTGTGAGCGAAGTATCTAAGTATTTTGATGTGATTGAATTAAAGGTAGGAAAACGAGAATTCCACACACATACAGGTGTTTACAAAAATAGACGCATCAGCGTGGTTTCTACAGGTATAGGAACTGATAATATTGATATTGTTTTTAATGAGTTGGACGCTTTAGTTAATATAGATTTTAAAACTAGAGAGATTCATAAAGAACTCAAGTCTTTAGATATCATACGTGTAGGAACTAGTGGTGCGGTTCAAAGCGATATTCCTGTGGATAGCTTCTTACTATCGCAGCGTGGGATAGGTTTTGACAGTTTGATGCATTGGTATGAAAGTGATGGTGGTGATCTCGCTTTCGCGAAAGCGGTATCCAAACAAATACCCAGATCAAAATTACAGGCTGCCCCTTACGTCGTTGCTTGCGATCCAGATCTTGCTCAAAAGTTCCAAACCTTAGAAATGAAAAACGGCAATACCATTACAAACGTTGGATTTTATGGTCCACAAAGCCGTAAAATTAGACTAGAACCCTCAGAGAAAAATCTCAATACTCATATAGCAGATTTTAACTTTGAGGGACATAAAATTACCAACTTAGAAATGGAAACCGCTGGAATCTACGCGATGGCTGCACTCTTAGGACATCGTGCTGTTTCTTTAAATGCAATTTTAGCAAATCGCGCTACTGGAGAATTCTCAAACCAACCTGCTGCAACAGTAGAGAAATTGATCAAATTCACCCTAGATGCCGTTGTGGCTTAGCACAAGTCACGAATAGCCTTTGTACTTTCATATTTACTTAACACCTGTGTACTATCTTTGTCTTCGATGGAAAAAAAAATAACCATAAAAATAGGCGGTGTACCAGAGCATTTTAATTTGCCCTGGCACTTAGCTCTTGAGGATGATGCTTTCGCAAAAGCGGGAATAGATCTACAATGGCAAGATGTGCCAGAAGGAACTGGCCTTATGAGTAAACTTCTACGCAATGAAAAACTGGACGTGGCTTGTATATTGACAGATGGTATCGTAAAAGATATCATCGCCGGTAACAAATCGCGCATCCTTCAAGTATACGTTTCTTCACCACTGCTTTGGGGTGTTCATGCACCAGGACAAATTGAAGCAGATCGCACTGAACAATTAGAAGACGGAAAAATAGCCATAAGCCGTTACGGAAGCGGTTCTCATTTAATGAGTTACCTTCTTGCTAAAAGACATGGATGGGATACAAATGACATAGAGTTTGAATTGATTAATACTCTAGACGGTGCGGTAAAAGCGTTGAGCACTAATAAAGCGCAGCTATTTCTTTGGGAACGCTACATGACTCAACCTATAGTAGATAAAGGTATTTTCAAACGCCTGGAAACTATAGCCACTCCATGGCCTAGTTTTGTCATTGCTGCCACCGAAAACTGTATCAAAGAAAAAGAAGAAGCCTTATCAAAAATGCTTCATATTATCAATATCTATACAGCAGACTTTAAGTCTATACCGAGTATAGACCGCACTATTGCATCTCATTACAACCTGCAAGTAGGAGATGTACAACAATGGCTGTTGCGCACAGAGTTTAGTAGTGAACAGCTATGGGAAAGCACAGTAGATACCATTATTGAAGAATTTACAGCTGTAGGAATTATTGAAAGAAAGGTGACGCTAAAAGACTTGGTCCATTATGTTCCTAAAATAGATGAAGAAGAATAAGCAGCTGTATTAATGTAAAACTTGCCGGTATAATGAAAAACCTCCTTCTAAAATTGCCTGAGTTCTATTTTCTTGTATTGATTTTTTTGGCTGGATATACACCAGCATTTTCAATAGCTCCGTTTTACATTGTATTAATGATCGTTTTAATACTGCAAATTATTTTTAAGAATAAAGTGTCAGGTCTTTTAATAGGTGGTTTGATTTTCTTTTGTAACCTGTTTTTCCTTGTCGCTTTACTATCTGAATTTAAGGAATTTACAGAGTTTGATATTGAAGCTCAAAAATTACTGTTTGTAGGTTTCTCCGTTTGGATTGTGAATATCATCGCATCGGGAACTATGATGTACAGATATGTTAAAATAAAAACACGCAGCAGTCAAATGATTAAATTTAATTGAAGGTTTATACAACATTTACTCTAAGCCTTGAGTTACTTTTGCAATCTAGCAATCACTTACTTTAAGAAATCATCGCAAATAACTTCACTTTACTTTCTTCACCTCTACAAGGCTTTACAGAATTTAGATTTCGTAATGCAGTTCACAAGTACTTTGGTGGAATAGATACCTTTTACGCGCCTTACATAAGGTTCAATAACAAACCAGTCATCAGCAGTAAATACCAGCGTGATTTACAATTAGAAAACAATCTTGTTCCTGAGTTGATTCCTCAAGTGATGACTAATGATGCAGACGAGTTTATTACCGCAGTAAAATACATAAGGTCTTTAGGCTATAAAGAACTCAACTGGAATCTGGGTTGTCCTTATCCTATGGTGACTAAAAAAGGAATGGGAAGCGGTCTTATTTGCGACCCAGCAAAGATTGATCATATCTTAAAACGTGTCCATGCAGAAACAGATGTTATTGTTTCCATGAAAATGAGAATGGGTTATCTAGAGCCCACAGAGATTTTAGGGACCTTTCCTATTCTAGAAAAGTATCCTATTAAAAATATCGCGATTCATGCACGTATAGGAAAGCAACTCTACAAAGGTGGCGTTGATCTGGAGTCTTTTCAAAAATGTCTGGACACTTCCAAACATAAACTCTATTACAATGGCGATATAACAACTGTAGCTGGTTTTAGACAGATGCAAACGCTGTTCCCTAGCATTGATCACTGGATGTTAGGTCGCGGCCTCATTGCAGATCCATTTCTGCCCAGCATGATTAGAGCAAATACAGAGCTATATCCCGAGAACAGGTGGGAGATTTTCAGAGAGTTCCATGATACCCTATATAAAGAATACGATGAATTTCTTCAAGGCCCTACTCCTATCAAAATGAAAATGCAGGGCTTTTGGGAATACTGGTCTCAAACTTTTCCAAATCCGCAGAAGACGTTTAAAGCCATCAAAAAAGCAAATAATCCTAGGGCATATCAACAAGCAGTAAATGATAATTTGAAATCGGTTTCTTAACTAGAAAATAAATTAGAATAAGAATTCCGCTTTCGCGAAAGCGGAACAAACACATACCTTAAATTTGCATTCTATTTTGATCTATGCAAAAAGACCTTTTCCTTTTCACGCCTCCATTTACTCAACTGAATACCCCGTATCCGGCAACGGCTTATATCAAAGGCTTTCTAAATACCAAGGACATTGATTCCTATCAAATGGATTTAGGTATCGAAGTAATTTTAGAGTTGTTTTCATCTGCTGGAATGACAAAGCTTTTTGATTATGCGCTGGATAAAAACAGCATTTTAAGCGATAACAGTCAGCGCATCTATGCGTTAAAAGATCATTATATAAGACCGCTAGACAACATCATCTCTTTCCTTCAAGGTCATAACGATACTTTTGCAAGACAAATTTGTACTGATAATTTCCTCCCACAAGCCTCTAGATTTGATCAAATAGACGACCTAGAATGGGCTTTTGGAAACATGGGAATGCAAGATAAAGCAAAGCACCTCGCTACCTTATACTTGGAGGACTTATCTGATTTTATAGTAGATTGTGTGGATGATAATTTCGGTTTTAGTCGTTATGCAGAGCGACTGGGAATGAGTGCCAACAGTTTTGATGAGCTTTATGAGGAATTGCAGCAGCCATTATCCTACATAGATGAAATAACTGTTTCTATTTTAAAAAAGAAACTCCAGGAAATCCAACCAAAATTGGTAGTGATGTCTGTCCCCTTCCCGGGTAACTTATACAGTGGCTTGAGATCTTCTCAGTTTATCAAAAAGCATTTTCCAAATACTAAAATCGCCATGGGAGGCGGTTTTCCTAATACAGAATTGCGTTCCTTAAAAGACGCTCGGGTATTTGAGTTTGTAGATTTTATATGCTTGGATGATGGAGAATTACCGCTAGAATTAGTTACAGATTATGTATTGCATCATCCTTTAAAACCTATTCAAGACCTAGAATTGAAAAGAACGTTTGTACTAGAAGATGAACAAGTTACTTATAAAAACAATTCTAAAAAATCCGATTATAAGCAGCTGCAAGTAGGAACCCCAGATTATGCCAACTTGCTTTTAGATCAGTACATCTCTGTGATAGAAGTTGCAAATCCTATGCACAGTCTTTGGAGCGATGGTAGGTGGAACAAACTGACTATGGCACATGGTTGTTACTGGGGTAAATGTACCTTTTGTGACATCTCGCTTGATTATATCAGTCTTTATGAGCCTGTAGCTGCCACTATTCTTGTGGATCGCATGGAGCAATTGATCGCACAAACTGGAGAACAAGGTTTTCATTTTGTTGATGAAGCTGCACCGCCTGCTTTGATGAGAGCTGTAGCCTTAGAAATCCTAAAAAGAAATTTAACCGTCACTTGGTGGACCAACATACGATTTGAAAAGAACTTTACACCAGACTTGTGTTATTTATTAAAGGCTTCTGGCTGTATTGCCGTTTCTGGCGGACTTGAAGTAGCGTCAGATCGCTTGTTGAAATTGATCGATAAAGGTGTGACTGTAGAGCAAGTCGCACAAGTGACTAGAAGTCTTACCGCTGCTGGTATTATGGTCCACTCCTATTTAATGTACGGTTATCCTACACAAACGATTCAGGAAACCGTAGACAGTTTAGAAATGACCAGACAATTGTTTGAATTAGGTGTTATCCAAAGTGGTTTTTGGCATCAATTTGCTCTTACCGCCCATAGTCCAGTAGGAATGAATACACAAGATTATGGCATTACACCTCACTTAAAGGAAATTAGCTTTGCTAATAATGATGTGCAGTTTACCGATTCTACAGGAATTGATCACAGCATTTTTAGTGATGGATTGAAAAAGTCCTTATTCAATTTTATGCATGGTATAGGCTTTGATATGTCGTTACAGGAATGGTTCGATTTTGAGATTCCACAAACAACTATTGCCCCTTACTATATAGAAGATTGCTTAAATAAAGATTCTTTTAGATCCATTAAATCCAATTCAAAAGTGATTTACTTAGGTAATTTACCTTTGATTGGTACTTTTACAAAGACTAAAAAGGGTGTAGAAGTTCCTTATTTGGATCTGGTGTTTCATGATAAATCAAGTTCCTTGCAAATAGCACTTCCTGAAGATCAAGGCAACTGGTTATTAGACCAATTGGAATTATGGCAGCCTACCCATAAACTCACTACGTTTTCTCAAATCAAAACTTCATACGAAGCTCAATATGAGGATTTCGAATCTTTCTGGTATGCTGAAGAAATGGAGCTTTTACGAGAAAATGGATTGTTAGTTTTATAATCGTGCCGGCTCTGTTTAAACTGGCGTTTTTATCTTTCTTACAAAACTAAGTCGTCCATCTATTGATGAAATAAATTAAGAAAATAGTTGCTCTTTAGACTTATAACTTTAGATTTGAACTTCTAATTATCAAAGATTTGCACAAAAATAATAGTACCTATCAAGACTGTCCACCAGCTGTTACAATCGGTGTTTATATGTAGCATGATATGCATTACAGGGAACACCCTTTTGGGTTACTAGCATTTTATTATCATCTGTTTGGTGTATGGGATGACATCGTTTTCTTAAAATAATTTCAATTATCAAAGTTTTCAACTATGAAAGTCTTAAAATTCGGTGGTACTTCTGTAGGGAGTTCTCAACATATAAATCGTGTTATTGCCATTCTCAAAGCACAATCTCAAGAGGAAAGAGTAATAGGTATAGTTTCTGCCATAGGAGGAATCACTGATCAATTACATAAAACTGGTTTATTAGCACAACAAGGCGATGTTTCTTATTTAGACGCTTTAATCGCTATAGAAGAACAACATTTTCAAATATTAAAGGAGCTTATACAGGAGCATGCATCAGTAATCAAGTCAAGATTACAAGAAAAACTCCAGCACTTAAAGAATTTACTTAACGGTATTTATTTGATCAATGAGTTATCCCCTAAAACCTCGGATAAATTACTCAGTTTTGGAGAACAACTTTCTGCTTTTATTATCACGGAAGCCTTAAAATCAAGGGGTCTAAATGCAGTTCTAAAAAACTCACAAGAACTCATTGTCACTGATGAGGCTTTTACGAAAGCACAAGTACTACTTCCAGAAACTAATGCCCATATCCTAGCCTATTTTAGAAAAGCGCAACAGTCTATTAGCATTTTACCAGGCTTTATCTCCAGATCCATCAATGGTGAAGCGACTACTTTAGGACGTGGAGGATCTGATTATACAGCAGCATTAGTTGCTGCAGCCATAAGTGCTCAGGAATTAGTAATATGGACCGATGTAAGCGGTATGTTTACCGCAAATCCGAAATTGGTTAAACAAGCATATCCTATTGAAAACATCACTTATCAAGAAGCGATGGAATTGTCTCATTTTGGAGCTAAGGTGTTGTACCCGCCATCCATACTGCCAGTTCTGGAATTAAAAATTCCTGTTTTGATTAAAAATACCTTGCAACCACAAGATGCTGGGACACGCATTTCAGAAACAGCACATAAGGAAGGTCTAAATGCGACAGGAATTAGTAATGTGGATCACATCAGCTTGTTAACGCTTCAAGGGAATGGTATGGTAGGAATACCAGGATTTTCTAAAAAGTTATTTGAAAGACTTGCCCATGATCGTATTAATGTAATTTTAATTACACAAGCCTCATCAGAGCATTCTATTTGTATAGCTGTAGATCAACAAGACATTCAAAAAGCAGAGAATGGAATCAATGATACTTTTTCCTATGAAATAGAACGACATCAACTCGATTCCGTTATTGTAGAGAAAAACCTTGCTATTATAGCTTTAGTGGGCAGTCGCATGAAACATTTACAAGGTATGAGCGGTAAAATGTTTGGTGCATTGGGGAAAAATAACATCAATATAAGAGCCATTGCCCAGGGAGCATCAGAAATGAATATCAGCGCTGTAATTGATCAAAAAGATGTAAAAAAAGCATTGAATACGTTACACGAGCGATTCTTTGAAGGGAATCATAAACAAATCAACTTATTTATTGCCGGTGTAGGAAACGTAGGTGAGAAACTTATAGACCAGATCAAAGAGCAACGCAAGTACTTAAAAGAGCATCTAAAACTCCATGTACGGGTAATTGGGATTACTAATTCTAGGAAGATGTATTTTAAATCTGACGGTATGGATTTACAGACTTGGCAGGAATCCTTAGTAAATGGAGAAGTAACCCGTCTGGAAAAGTTTCGTAAAAAAGCGATTGATCTCAACTTGCGCAATAGTGTGTTTGTCGATGTGACGGCTAGCGCAAGCGTTTCAAAAGAATATGCCTATTATTTAAAGGAAAGTATAGCTGTAGTAGCTTGTAATAAAATTGCTTGTTCGGCAGCGCTAGAAGACTACCAGCAGCTCAAGAAATACTCTTTAAAATACAATGCGCCATTCTTATTTGAAACCAATGTAGGAGCTGGATTGCCCATTATTGATACCTTGAGGAATCTCATGGCTTCTGGAGATAAAATTATTTCTATTCAAGCGGTTTTATCTGGGAGTCTTAATTTTGTATTTAACAATTTTAGCGATCAGACAAAGTTTCACGATATTGTACAACAAGCGCAAGAACTAGGCTTTACAGAGCCCGATCCACGTATAGATTTAAGTGGTGTAGATGTCGCAAGAAAGATTTTGATTCTCGCCAGAGAAAGTGGTCTTGCCATGAATCTGGAGGATATTCAGAACAATTCATTCCTTACGGATAACAACAACAACAGCGATAGCGTAGCTGACTTTTACAGCACATTGATAGATGATGAGGCTCATTTTCAATCCTTGTACGCTTCCGCTAAAGCGAACAAAAACCAACTCAAATACGTAGCAACGCTTACCGAGAATGGAGCTAGCGTAGGATTAAAAGAAGTTCCAGTAGGCCACCCTTTTCACAACTTAAAAGGAAGTGATAATATTGTCATGTTCTACACTAGGAGATATCCAGAACAACCTTTAATTGTAAAAGGAGCTGGCGCAGGAGCTGATGTTACTGCATCAGGTCTATTTGCAGATATTATTAAAACAGGAAACAACTGAGTAATGAAAGAAGTAAAAGTATTTGCCCCAGCAACGGTAGCAAACGTGGCGTGCGGTTTTGACGTACTTGGTTTCTGTCTAGATACTATAGGAGATGAAATGGTCGTAAGACAAGTTGTAAAAAAGGGCGTTGTCATCACTAAATGTATGGGGTATGTGCTTCCTATGGCAACAGAGCAAAACGTTGCTGGAGTTGCTGCTCAAGCTTTTGTAAATGATTTTGATCCAGAATTAGGGATTGAAATCGAGATTTATAAATACATCAAGCCAGGAAGTGGTATAGGAAGTAGCGCTGCAAGTGCCGCTGGAGTGGTTGTAGCTTTAAACGAGTTGCTAGGAAAGCCCTATAACAGAGAACAGCTCACCACTTTTGCTATGAAAGGAGAAGCGGTAGCCAGTAAATGTGAACATGCTGATAACCTTGCTCCGGCTATCTATGGTGGTTTTACGCTCGTAAAATCCTGCCATCCAGTAAAAGTTTTGGAAATCCCTACCCCAGCCGACTTGTTTGCAACGATTATACATCCTCAAATAGAAATTAAAACTGCCGATTCCAGAGCGGTACTTCCTAAAAAGATACCTTTAGATCTTGCCATTGAACAATGGGCAAATTTAGGAAGCTTGATTCATGCCCTTCACACTTCAAATTATGATTTAATAGCCGACTCCCTGAATGATGTCGTTATTGAACCCTATAGAAGTACCTTGATTCCTCATTACAAAGAAGTAAAAACAGCCGTTTTGCATACTGGAGCATTAGGATGTGGTATTTCAGGATCAGGTCCTAGTATTTTTGCGTTGTGCAAAGGAAAGAAAATGGCTCTAGAAATAGAACAAAAGATGATAGACGTTTATATACCTACCGGTATTGATTTTGAAACTCACGTTTCTGGCATCAACCACCAAGGAATTAAAATACTCAACTCTTAGTTTATGAATTATTACTCACTTCATAATAAAGCCCCTAAGAGTTCTTTCAAAGAAGCAGTTATAAAAGGACTTGCTCCCGATAAAGGCTTGTATTTTCCTGAAACTATAACTGCTTTAGAAGAGGCATTCTTTTCCTCCATAATAGATTTAAGTCGTGAAGAAATAGCTTTTAGAGTGATAGAACAATTTGTAAGTCCTGAGATTCCTGATGATGTATTAAAAGAGATCATCAAAGAAACAATTGACTTTGACTTTCCGATAGTTGCATTAGACAGTCACATCTCGACTTTAGAACTCTTCCATGGCCCTACTATGGCATTCAAAGATGTAGGTGCTCGATTTATGGCCAGATGTTTAGGCTACTTTAATCAGCATAATAAAGAGGAAATCACTGTTTTAGTTGCTACTTCTGGAGATACTGGAGGTGCTGTAGCTCACGGATTTTTAGGCGTAGAAGGTGTTCAAGTAGTTATCCTTTATCCAAAAGGTAAAGTAAGTGATGTTCAAGAAAAACAGTTGACGACCTTGGGACAAAATATTACCGCTTTAGAAGTAGATGGTGTTTTTGACGATTGTCAAGATATGGTAAAACGTGCTTTTAGCGATACCGATTTGACATCGCAAATGCGACTCACTAGTGCCAACTCTATAAATGTCGCAAGATGGCTACCACAAATGTTTTATTTCTTTTTTGCCTACCAGCAGCTGTATAAAAAGCATAATAAAATTGTTTTTTCAGTTCCTAGCGGAAATTTTGGGAATATATGTGCTGGAATGATGGCAAAAAAACTAGGACTTCCTATCCATCATTTTATTGCGGCAAACAATGAAAATAATGTGATCACTAAATTTTTGGAAACACAAGAATATAGCCCAGAACCAACGGTAGCAACCATAAGTAATGCTATGGATGTTTCTAATCCGAGTAATTTTGTGCGTATACAAGAAATCCATCATCAAGATTTTAAATCGATGTCTCAAGCGCTTTCCTCCTATTCCTATTCTGATAAGGAGACAGAAGATGCTTTAAAAGAGATAAAAGTACAATACGATTATATAGCAGATCCTCACGGGGCGATAGGATATTTAGCTTGTAAAGAGTATTTAAAAGATCATAAGAAAACACATTGCGTGTTTTTAGAAACAGCACATCCTGCAAAGTTTTTACGAACGGTAGAGGGTGTACTGAACGTTAAAATAGCATTACCAGAACAAATTAAACAGGTAATAAATAAGAAAAAGGTGGCTATAGCGATTAGTAATTACGATGGATTAAAAAAGTTTCTTCTATCTAGATAGTTGAGTTTAAAGCAAAAAAAGAGAGGACTCCTCCTCTCTTTATAAACGATCTCCACCGCTTTATTTTAATAAACAGTAGTCTTGGAATACCAACTTGTTTATTTACTTAAACCTTTGTAAAAATAAGAGTTTATTGTAGGGTAGAGAAGCTTAAAACACTTTTAAAGGCAAATAAAACTGTCAATATGCTATTTCCTTGTAAGTAAGCGTGTTAATTATCTATGTTTTGTGTAGTTCATCGATAATACCTGCTTATGTAAATTTACTCCAATTTGTTAAGTATGAATTTACTTACCTTAGAGCGTCCTGCAAGGAAACCTTCTTTATTATTGATCATTTTAACGGTATAAAAGCCTTTATCACTTAACTTTTTCCAAGAATTACCTTGTGTACCGCTCCACCATATTCCTTGAGGTCCTACTGCGAGAATTTCCTTTCCTTCTGTTTCAGGAATAAATACAATATCGCTACAATAACCTGGTCCACTGCCAGCATCCATAAGCTTCCAGGTTTTACCGCCATCATCAGTTATCGCTTTGTTAGCTGCGTTATCTTCCTTATTGTTCCAATCACCACCTATGAGAATACCGCGTTGGTCATCTATAAAATCAATGGCATAAATACCTGTCATCTCGCCACCAGCGATAATCGGTGTGTCATAAGATTCCCAAGTGGAGCCTCTATCTTTACTATGTAACACTCTAGCAGCTGCTCCTCCTGTAACCAGCCATACATTATCTGTATAGATACTGATGTTTGAATTGCTAGCTGCAAAGGCTGCTTCGCCTATTATAAATTTTGGGAGGCGGGTACATTTAGATTTTGTCCAAGTCTGGCCTCCGTCAATAGTTTTGATTATAGATAAACAATCTTCTATAGGATCACCAAAGGCAATTCCTTCCTGATCGTTCCAAAACTTCATACTATCATAAAACACTTGATCTCCAAGCTCGGTATAAACCAACTTGACTTCATTGGTTGCATGTGTTATTTTATAGATCAATGCAGGATTACCGGCACTTAATAGGTAAGTGTACTGCTCTGTAACTGCTATAGATCTGTATTCCATTTTTCTAGCTTCCTTGGAAGTCAGTTGGAACTTCTTGACCTCACCTGTCGCAGCATTTATTCTTCCATACTGTCCGTCACTACCAGAATACCAGTAATCGGTATGCAGGTAATCTAGCGCACGTATGCTTATAGAGTCTGTCATGATTTGGTCGATCTCTATAGTGACATCAGTTTTAAACGCTTCTTTTTCAGTAGCTTTTGAGTTGGTTTTACAAGCGGTGCTCGTCAGCAACAAGGTAAAATATAGCAGGTCTTTCATGGGAGTAAAAATAAGTTAGAAAAAGTAAATAGGCGGTTGAAGTTTCTGCTTTCCTGCCAGCAGGCAAGGCGCGAAAGCGAAACAATTATCAAAAATCATGTAAAAAAATATATAGTCTCCCTTAACTTCCTGAGGAATAGCCGTACTTTTGCAAAATGAGATTTCACCATAATTTAGTGCAGGGAACTGTAGATGCTTTGCATAACATTTTCAACGACGGTAAATATGCCGATCAAGCGATACAAAAGATTCTAAAGCGTGATACACGTTGGGGTTCTAGAGATAGAGGTTTTATCGCTGAGATGACCTACGACATCGTAAGATACAAGAGATTATACGCTTCTATTGCCAAGGCTAGTGAGCCTTTTAACAAAGAAGATTTATGGCGACTTACTAGTGTATGGATCGTTTTAAAAGGACATGACCTTCCTGCATGGGAAGAATATTTTAATACTCCGGTAAGACGTATAAGAGGCGGACTGGACGAGGTACGAACAAATCGCAAGATGCGGGAATCCATTCCAGACTGGATGGATGAAATGGGAATTGCAGAGCTAGGAAACATTTGGGATCAAGAAATTACGGCTTTGAATCAACAAGCATCGGTAGTTTTAAGAGCTAATAGATTGAAGACTGATGTCAAGTCTTTAAAGGAAAAACTAGTTGCTGAAGAAATACTGACGACTACTGACGAGCGTTTTCCAGACGCACTAATTCTCAATGAACGTGCAAACGTTTTCCGTACACAATTATTTACTGACGGATTATTTGAAGTACAAGATGCAGGATCACAACTTATTGCTGCTTATTTAGACCCTAAGCCAGGAGAGCGCATTATGGATGCTTGTGCTGGCGCTGGTGGAAAAGCATTGCATCTAGCTGCAATGATGGAAAATAAAGGACAAATTATCGCTACAGATATTTATCAAAGTAAACTCAACGAACTAAAAAGACGTACCCGTCGTGCAGGAGCTCATAACGTGGAGACCCGATTATTAGAATCTACTAAAACCATCAAGAAACTAGATGGTAAAATAGACGGATTGCTTATCGATGCACCATGCAGTGGTTTAGGAGTTTTAAGACGTAATCCTGATGCCAAATGGAAATTACAACCAGAGTTTATTGAAAAAATAAAAGACACCCAACAAGAAATTTTACAATCCTATAGTCGCGTGGTAAAATCTGGTGGTAGAATGGTCTATGCCACATGTTCTATTTTTCCTTCAGAAAATGAGATACAAGTAGAGAAATTCTTGAGGTCAGAAGCTGGAGCAGATTTTGAACTAGAAGATTCACAAACACTATATGCTCATAGGGATGGTTTTGACGGTTTCTTTATGGCGAGGATGAAAAAGAAATAAATTTTTGTGAGCTAGACAATTGTACCAAATAAAGTATGATTTATCCATCTAGATTAGGAATAAAATGATACCGTCATTTTAACATCCTTATAGATGGTTTTTAAACCTAGTAAATCAATAACAAGCAAGGTCTTTGTTTTTTGGTATATAACCTTATGACTACTTCAGTAGATCAATGGACAACATATGCCTGATTTTAATTTTATAGAAACTCCGGTCAGGCAGATTTTCAGAATTCAGAATTGGATACTTTTTTAGCTTTAAAAAGAACCTAAAGACAATGTGTTCATTGCCACACTAATTTTTGCTCAATACTCGAATCCCTTTAACGTTAAAAATTATTTAGATCCTCTAAAAAGTTCTCCAGAGTTACTCATTTAAATTAGACTATCACAGTTCATCTTATGTTTAATCATGGTTAGATAAAGGTTGTACCATTCATCGAATTGTTAACCTGATCACAATATTCTGTGGAATGTTTATTTACATTTGCCTCCGATTTTAAAAAATAGATTTGATGAGAACAATTTTTGCTTTTTTTACATTCGTTTTATGTATTTGTTTAACTATTCATGCCCAGGTGGGTATAGGAACAAGTAATCCTCAAGCAGAATTGCATGTGGCTGGAAGTAAGACAGGAATCCAGACCTTGCGTATTGATGACCTTGCTGTAACCACTGGAGGAACAAATCCAGGAGAATTAGCTACAAGTAGTACTACAGTTAAAAAAACGGTCTACATTGATGAATCTGGAAACTTATGGTCTAGTGATGCGTATGGAAGTTCTATGAAGAGTGTTGTTTTTTCAACAGCCCAAAATATAGTGGGCTCCACAAAAACTAATATCACTGGAGCTGCTTTAACTTTTACCCCTAAACATGAAGTAGTCTATCTCTCATTTGCTGTTTCTGGGTACAATCGTTTAACTTGTGGTTCTGGTCCTAATAATACAAACCAGCATTCTTGGTTTGGTGTACATGTCATAAAGGATAATGTTACAGTAGGCAGTTTTGTAAGCTTGAGCGCTACAACAAATGAAGGTGTAGGTTCTGTAGGTGCCGCAAATAATGGAGCAGCACAGTTTCCTATTAACGTTACCCCAGGAGTACCTACCACAATAAAACTTCAAGGGAATAATGGTGGTTTAGCCTACGGTTGTGGTTTTACAATCAACAACGGCGGCTGGTCGAGTTACATGAGCATTATGGATTAATTTGTAATTTTAAAAGCATCCTTAATAAATTCGGTATCTAAACATTACCAGTTCCTTTATCACCAGAATCATACGTTTTTTGTCTGACATAGAAAATTCTTTAATAAGTACAACTCCTTAATTTAAAAATTAAGGAGTTTTTTATGTGGTGTTGTTTTTAAAACTATCGCTATGCTGTTACCGCAACTATATCTTTATATTTGCTGTTATAAGTACATAATTTCTAGTTTTAAAAAAGAGACCTATGAAATCCACTTGACGTTTTGTTATCAATGAATTACAGCTAATTCTTAGACATAAATAAACCAAAAACTTGCTTAAGTCTTTACTATGAATAAAAGCTAATAGTAGAGAAATCTCCTTTATCAGTAATAAAATAATGCTTCTATCACCCTCCAACCGTCTAAATAGTTATAATGCTTTCAATTGATTTGATGACATGATTTACCTACGTCCAGATTTATCGCTCCAGCCTATTACAACATTAGATCAAGAGAGACTATTGGAACTCATGATGAAAATTTACAGACCGGTGTACCAGCATCTCTGGTTTGATGATGGTAGTAGTTATCTGGCATCGCAATTTAATTTACAACAATTACAAAGTGACTTGTCCTCCCCTACTGTTTTCTATTACTTTGTACACTTGAAAGAGGAGCCTATTGGAATCCTTAGGTTTTTAAAGGATTGTCCAACAAGCGCCATTAATGAATCCAACACGACCAAATTGCACCGTATTTATCTCGATCCATCCATACACGGCAAAGGCATTGGAAAAGCGCTTATGAGGTGGATGTTCGATTTTCTAAAGGAACAAAATCAAGAGTCCATCTGGTTAGAGTGTATGGACACACAACTGGCGGCGTACCACTTTTACCAGCAATTAGGTTTTAAAACTATAGAGCCATTCACGCTGGATTCCCCGACGATGCGCTCTGAAATGCGCGGTATGTTACGTATGAAGTTGAATCTAAATAATGCTTGATCTATCCAACTACAAATAGCAATCTCCTGATTTTTTAGTCATCACAAATTGCCCCCTCTTTAATTCAGTAATTACCTTTTATAAAGTAGAACTAGGGTTTAAAACAAAGAGCTTGATACTAGACATGCATAGGCAGTAGTTATATGAAGTAGGTAAATCATAGTGCTCTTATCAAAACCTGATCTCCACTAATGATCCATAACTAAAAAGTTAGGATTAAGTTGCATTACAAGAGTAACACAGTAGCATTGAACTTGCATAAAACATTCTAAAAGTACATTTTAAAACAATTAAAAATGATTATCATTACTTTTAATTAAAAAACAGCATCTTCATGAAAACCTATATCTCCCTATGGATCATGTGTACTGGCCTATGCGCAGGCTCACAAAATTTAACTTCTAGTGACCAAATAAAATTAGATCAAATACTTGCAAACAAGAGCACGTTGGATGAAAAGTCTGATCTAGAAGGATGGATTCTTTTTGAAACCCAAAACGGAGAATCTGTGTTTTTTAACAAAAAAGGAGTGCTGCAGCTAAATCTAGGAAAAAGATTTGATTGGGTAGATGGCTTTTATGGTTCAGAGCTTGCAAAGGTTTCTAAGAATAACAGACTGGGCTTTATAAATAAAAAAGGAGAAGTCGTCATACCCTTTGACTTTGAAAACGTCAAAGTTTTCAGCAATGGACTTGCCGCTGTAATGATGTTGGGTAAGCACGGATTTATAGATACTACCGGTAAGTTGGTGATTCCTTTCCTATATGAAGATGCTGGTTATTTTGGTAACGGTCTTGCCCCAGTTAAGAAAAACGGAAATTTTGGTTTTATGGATAGAAAAGGAACCCTTACAATTCCTCATAAATACGATGATGCTAAATCCTTCTATAACGGTAGGGCAGCTGTAAAACTTGATACCTACAATAGTACTACTGCAGAAGAAGTAGGTAAATGGGGATTTATAGATACTACGGGTAAATTAATTATCCCTTATAACTACGCTGTTGTAGGTAATTTCACATCTAATTTTACCGTAAAAGTGACACTTCCTGATGGGAGTTCCTCTGGCGATGTGCATTTTATTGATGTCCATGGAAACAGGTTATAATCGGCACTTGTCTTTATGTTTTAGTTTATTTGATAAGCAATACGGTTAGCTTTCTTCTATTATTTCATTTGGTAATTAGAATATTAAGTTAGGAAATAGCCATTGCTTTAACACATATCAAATATTCCAAAATCAAGTGTTGGTACAGAACGAATAGTTCTACTAGTTTCTATTTAAATGTTACTCTTCATTTTTATTTTGTAGTAGTGAATAAGTTCGTTGATAATTCCGCTTTCGCGAAAGCGGAACCACCACAATTATCATCCTAAAAAAGTATCTTTGTAACCGCCCATAAAAGCGCTCAAATGATCCATTTTTACGGAAATCCGTCCCAATCAGTTTACGTAGTACAAACCCAAGCACCGATCTCTCCAGAAGATAATCTGAAATTACAATGGCTTTTTGCCGGTGCTCCAAAACTAGAAGCCGATTCTTTATCTGGTTTTTTCACTGGACCGCGTGCTACTACCATTTCTCCATGGTCTACCAATGCGGTAGAAATTACACAAAACATGGAAATCAAAGGAATTCTGCGTATAGAAGAATTTTATACGTGTACAGCAGACTCTGACTTTGATAAAATGTTGTTGCAAAAATTTGATGAATTGGATCAGTCGCAATTTGATGTGCATGTAAAACCTGAAGACGTTTTAGAAATAGACGATATCGCTGCTTATAACATGCAAGAGGGTCTTTCCTTGAGCGATGACGAGATTGATTACCTGATTGCACTTTCAGAAAAATTAGATCGTAAATTAACAGATAGTGAAGTTTTTGGATTCTCACAAGTAAATTCAGAGCACTGCCGCCATAAGATTTTTAATGGAACCTTCATCATCGATGGAGAAGAGATGCCTACCTCGCTTTTTAAACTCATTAAGGAAACTTCCAAGCGCTGGCCTAACGGAATTGTAAGTGCGTACTCTGATAACGTAGCCTTTGTAGAAGGACCACAAGCCGAGCAATTTGCTCCTAAAACAGCCAACAAACCAGATGTGTATCAAACCAGTCTTTTTGATTCGGTGATCTCCTTAAAAGCAGAAACTCATAACTTCCCTACTACCGTAGAGCCCTTTAATGGCGCAGCAACCGGATCTGGTGGAGAAATAAGAGATCGACTCGCTGGCGGACAAGGGTCCTTACCACTTGCAGGAACTGCAGTTTATATGACCAGTTATTCCAGACTAAATGAAGAACGCCCATGGGAAAAAGGTTTTGAAGCACGCAAATGGCTGTATCAAACACCTATGGATATTTTAATCAAAGCCTCTAATGGTGCGAGCGATTTTGGAAACAAATTTGGCCAGCCCTTAATTACAGGTTCTGTTTTGACGTTTGAACATCAAGAAGGCGATCAGAATTTAGGTTTTGATAAGGTTATTATGCAGGCTGGAGGTATAGGCTATGGTAAAAAAGATCAAGCATTAAAGAAAACTCCTGCCACAGGTGATGACATCATCGTTTTAGGTGGAGATAATTATAGAATAGGAATGGGTGGTGCTGCGGTAAGTAGCTCAGATACTGGCGCACTAGATTCTGGACTGGAATTAAATGCCGTTCAACGTTCCAATCCAGAAATGCAAAAACGTGCGGCAAACGCTATACGCGGTCTGGTAGAGAGCGATCTCAATCCTATTAAATCCATTCACGATCACGGTGCTGGCGGTCATTTGAATTGCCTGTCAGAACTGGTAGAAGAAACTGGCGGGATTATAGACGTAGAGAAACTCCCTATAGGTGATCCTACCCTATCACGTAAAGAACTCATAGGTAACGAGTCGCAAGAACGAATGGGATTAGTTATAGATCCTAAAGACACGCCTATTCTAGAAGAGATTGCTGCTCGTGAGCGCGCACCCTTATACAAGGTTGGAAAAGTTACTGGAGATAACAGATTTACTTTTAGCGAGAAAGATGGCCGCAGTCCTATGGACCTTGCCTTAGAAGATATGTTCGGCTCCAGTCCTAAAACCATTATGGATGACAAGACCATCCATCGCAACTATGCCCCTATTACTTATGATGGAAAAGATTTCAAACTTTACCTCTATCAAGTATTGCAGCTGGAAGCAGTTGCCTGCAAAGACTGGTTAACTAATAAAGTAGACCGCTGTGTAACGGGTCGTGTAGCTAAGCAACAAACTTGTGGAGAATTACAATTGCCTTTAAATAACGTAGGTGTAATGGCCATTGATTATAACGGTAAAAACGGTGTAGCAACTACTATAGGTCATGCTCCTGTTGCTGCCTTAATTGACCCAGCAGCTGGTTCTCGCAACGCGATTGCTGAGGCCTTAACCAATCTTGTTTTTGCACCGCTAGAAAAAGGCTTGTCAGGTGTGAGTTTAAGTGCCAACTGGATGTGGCCGTGCAACAATCCTGGTGAAGATGTACGTTTATACAGCGCTGTAAAAGCCGTAAGCGATTTTGCTATTGAACTAGGAATCAACATTCCTACCGGTAAAGACAGTCTTTCTATGAAGCAAAAATATCCAGATATGGACGTGCTTGCTCCAGGAACGGTAATCATCAGTACCGTAGGAAATTGTGACGATATCACAAACATTATTGAGCCTGTGTTACAGCCGCAATACGACGCTCCTATTTATTACATCAACATGAGTGGTGATGAACATAAATTGGGTGGCTCTAGTTTTGCACAAACACAAAATAAAATAGGTAATGAATGTCCTACTATTGTGGATAGTTCCGCTTTCGCGAAAGCATTTACAGCCATCCAAAACTTAATAAAACAAGGTAAAGTACTCGCAGGACACGATGTCGCCAGTGGCGGATTGATCACTACATTATTAGAACTGTGTTTTCCTTCCCAAAACATAGGAATGGAACTGGACTTCAGTGAAGTAGGTCACGACATGGTCAAAGTACTCTTTGCCGAAAATGCGGGTATCGTACTTCAAGTAACCGACGACAGTGTAGAAGCAGAACTTTCAAAAACGGGTGTTCCTTTCTTTAAAATAGGAAACGCGATAGATGAAGCGGTGTTGGATATCAACGAATTCATCATAGACGTTGATGATATGAGAGATGTGTGGTATGAAACCTCACATTTACTAGATCAAAAACAATCCTTTAACGGCACTGCAGAAGAGCGCGCGTTGAATTATGTGAATCAGCCGTTGGAATTCAAATTTCCAGTACATTTTACTGGAAAACTACCCGAATTGCCTCAAAAACGAGTAAAAGCAGCCGTAATACGTGAAAAAGGAAGTAATTCTGAACGAGAAATGGCACGCGCCATGTACCTCGCAGGATTTGAAGTGATAGACGTTCACATGACCGATTTAATCGCTGGTCGTGAAACCCTAGAAGATGTGCAGTTCATAGCAGCAGTAGGTGGTTTTTCTAACTCTGATGTTTTGGGAAGTGCCAAAGGTTGGGCAGGAGCATTCTTATACAATGAAAAAGCAAATAAAGCTTTAAAAGACTTTTTTGCCCGTCCAAACACGATGAGTATAGGGGTTTGTAACGGTTGTCAGCTTTTTGTTGAATTGGGATTGATACATCCAGACCACGATGACAAACCTAAAATGCTACACAACAATTCTGGGAAGTTTGAATGTAATTTCACAAGCGTAGAGATTGCTGATAATAATTCAATTATGTTGAGGACATTATCAGGAAGCCAACTAGGAATCTGGGCTGCACACGGAGAAGGGAAATTTCATTTACCTAAAGACCGCAGTGATTATCAAATTCCTGCCACTTACGCCTACGACACCTACCCAGCAAATCCCAACGGGTCTGATTATAACGCCGCGATGTTGAACTCAGAAGATGGACGTCATTTAGTAATGATGCCGCATTTAGAACGTTCTACATTCTCTTGGAACTGGGCGCACTACCCTAACGATCGTAAGAACGATAAGGTGACTCCTTGGTTGGAGGCTTTTGTGAATGCTAGAGTATGGTTGAGTGGAAAGTAGATAATATGAATAGATATAGAAAAGTAGAATACACCATCGATGAAAGAACTGTAGCTCATTTACTGTAGAAATTATTTTAAACTTTTTTTTAACCTATAAGAGAGAGTTTAACAAATCTATTTTTAATCATTTAGATAATTTTAAGAAAGCGAAAGATTTCTCTAGTTAACCTTCAAGTATTGAAGGTAAATTGGGTCGTAGGAAGAAACCAATTGATGTGATGTCTAATTCCCCGCATTTCTTTGGCTTACGTTTTATTGTTAGCGAAAAGTTTAAAGAGGTATTTGAAGATCTTGGTATTAAAGATTCATATTTTAAACAAATACACCTGAGAAAATTTGACTCTAATTTATATCTTTTTCTCAACCCTATTACTGATTATCATGTTATTGATTTTGAAAAATCTCGCTTTTTTAAACAAGTAGGTATAGAGAGAAAAACACTCAAATTTAATGATATGGAAGATTTTATTAAAAATAAAGATTCGTATGATTTAGTAGAAGAATGTTTTTTAAATGACGATTTTAAAAACGATGACGTAATTTATTTAAGATCAAACGGACTGTTTTTTAGTGAGAGACTCCTAAAAGCACTTGAAGATAAAAATATAATAGGGTTGGCTACAAGTAATTTAATAACAGCTATAAGCAGGTAATTATCTAACTTCAAAAGTTTTATATATTTATAAATCTTTAATTGCCTTTCTCTATAAAAGCCTCGCCCTTGAGACGAATGGGAAAAAGTTGACAGCTTTGCAGACAACGCAAAGGCTTTGAAACGATGCTGGATGGTATCGAGATACTTTAAAATAAAAGAGAGAACTTTAAACATCGTTCAGTTTCCATTAACATCTCGATAAGTATAAACTTTCTTGAAATGAACAAACACCGCATTCAACCACTCCGAGATTTCTGCGAAATCCCACCTCGCCTATTCTTAGGCGAGGAGCTTTTAATTCTCGAGTTTAATAAACTTCTTTCTTCAGAACTAGTCTCCGACGAGCTTTTAAAATGTTTTATAAATATGTAATTCATAAACATACCAGCTATTTATATTTCTTGGTGCGTTTGGACAAATATCAAACTGATAAGATATATCAAGGAATGCACAACAATCACTCATTAATTCTGGCAATTAATGGACTGGATTTAGACAATCATGGTAAAATAACAGATAACTAAAATTTCAAGCATTAAAGTTGAACTATTTCATCACGCAACCTTTTTGATGTATCCAGGACTAATAAGTAGAAACTAAACCGTTTGTTATGAAAAATATTAAAAAATACCTTATGCTATTTTTTGCATTTACTGTTATTCATTCTTGTACTTATGAAGATTTAGATGATGCTGGTGCAAAAGATTTAATCAGCGTGGACTCTGAATTATATCAAACATTACAAGATGTTGCAAAAGATCCCGCTATGGATGAAAATGCCATTTCTTGTATTCTAATTGTATATCCTATTAGCATGTTTACTTATGATGCAAATAATGCCGTTATAGCAAACACCCTAATTACGGATAATTCTGGTTTTAGTGCTTTTCTTGATACCTTGCCTATTACTCATTCTATAAGCATAAGCTTCCCTATCGCAGCAACCCTAGCAGATGGAACCCAGTTGAGCATCACCACAAATGAAGAGTTAAAAGAAAGTATCGATGATTGCATCGAGAATGAAGAAGAACTTATAGGCAACTGTCAAGCGCTTATTGACGATTGCATATGGAAAGTTGGTTACTCACAAGTATCTAATAATAACTATTTGGGAGCTACTTTATTTGTAGAAAATGGTGCAACCACTTTTAGTTACAGCCCCTTATCTGCTTTTGGGTCATGGATCGCTATTTTTATTGAAAACGAGTTATACATCAATATCAATCTCAACGGTAATATTAGCGTTGAAAATGATTTTAATCGCAATTGGAAAGTAGCATATCTAGATGCAGATACTTTAAAACTCACTGATGATCTGGATGAATTAATACTAAATCAATATTGCAATGTTCCTACAGATGAATGTTTTGATTTCAACTTTACAGCTTGCGAGGATAACACAACACCTGGATTTGCTACCATTCTACTAGACGATTATTCCTTTTGTATTTATCAAATTTTACAGCAAGACGACTCCTTAATCAGTCTGTCTTTTTATAGAACATTGATAGATGCAGATAATGGAATAAATCCTATCGATACCAGTGCTGCATTTAGCAATACGAGTCTAATAGAATCTTATTTAGTAAGAGTAACTAATACTACAGACAGTACTTATTACATTATCCAAATAAGTGTTACTGTAGAAAGTTGTCTCTAATATAGTATGTAAAGCACTGAATACTTTAACATGCCAAGTAGTCGCTTTGCTATGTTCATTTATGTAAATAATTTTAAAAGAAACGTCCTATCTACTAGGTTTCTGTAGTAAGATATAGCTTCTAATATGACTTTATTGTATTTCTTTTTTTCGCTTTCGCGAAAGCGAAAGCATAAAATAGGATAACCTACTTACTGCCTTCCAATAAATTGATGTACTATGCTTGTAAATGAAAAAGTCGACTTAGCAACCTATTTGTTGTTAAGACGACTTTTATTAAATATATGAATGATGATTAGTTCCTCATAAAGAGAAATACTTTTCTATCGGTCATTACCTGGATCAGAAGGGTCTTTAGTTGTAGAGGTACAAGAAAGCATGTCTAGTTGCATGTAAGTTGCCCAAGAACGACCTGGAAAACCTACTCCAGCTCCCCAAGCAGTTTCATTCTGTCCTGTAGAACTCGTAACTACCGCATGAGAAGCTATACAGGTTTCAAAAGGCAAAGTAGTACCATCTGTTGTATAAGTTACTACTGAAGTTCCTGAAGCATGTACCGCACTGTATTCAAAGTGACCTACTTTAGGGTTACCAGATCCCGTAGTAGGAATATCGCCAGTACAATTACCTATAGACATATGAGTCTCATCAAGATTCCACCCAGGTATCGTATGGTACACGATAGATAAAGTGAACCCGTCTCTATAAACATCTACCGTTCCTACAACGGTATTCTGACCTGCAATCAGATCACTGGTTTGACAAAGTACTGCCGTCGGAGAAACTAATTTACCTGCAGATGCGGCAGCATTAATTTCAAAATTGACTTCTTGCGGAGTCGCATTTTCAGATTCTTCTACAGTACATGCTGCTAGAAATAGAAAACATAGGGAAAGGGAAAGTAGTTTCATAATTTTGATTTTAAGGTTTGATGCAAGGTATAAAAGTTTAAAACTTTTTTAGGTTAATTAACTGTATTCATCGATTAAATACACTTTTATAAACCAAAAATGATGTTATTGAACGATATTATTATCAAATGTTATTTTAATAAATTCGCTCTGATCCTAGAAATTAGCTTTAAGACCACACTAAATTCCTTAGTCTTTGCAGCATTTTTTAGATTATCGCGATTGCAAATACCTATGATTAATTCACAGATTATGGCTGCTTGATATATTTTGTTGGTCTTATTTACTTAGATTCTGTAAAAACTATTTACTACTTTTACTTAAAAATCAACGATTATCTTAAGCAAAGGTCAAAGAGCAATCAACCTGCTGCTTCTCATACTTGCAGGAGAAGCTATTTTTATATTACCATTTGTACTCGCTCGTATATTTAGGCCTACCGTACTTGATGTTTTTGAACTTACTAATCTAGAACTAGGTACTTGTTTTTCAGTTTATGGAACAGTAGCCTTTGTTTCCTACTTTTTTGGAGGAAGTTTTGCAGATAAATACCCACCGAGGTACTTGATGTCAATTTCATTGATTTTGACTGCTCTTGGAGGTATTTATATGTCTACTTACCCATCCCTATTGGGCTTAACTATGCTTTATGGTTATTGGGGTTTTACAACTATTTTTCTATTTTGGGCTGCGATGATTAAAGCTACTAGGGTCTTGGGAGGAAAGCTCCAACAAGGAATTGCATTTGGGCTGCTCGATGGTGGTCGCGGTTTAGTTTCCTTTGCATTTGGTTGGTTGGGAATCCTTATATTCTCTTGGATTTTAGTGGAAAAAATAGAAACTGCCACATTATTAGAACGCAAGGAGGCTTATAGTTATGTGGTATTGATATGCTCAGTAATCATTGCTGTTGTAGGTGTTTTATTGATTGCTTTGGTCAAAGAGGATCCTTCTGTAACCAAAAATATTGAAAAGACTACTACGCATCAACTCCTTAAAAATTACTTGGAAGTTATTAAAATTCCATCGGTATGGCTATTGATGATCATTATACTCTGTGCTTACACAGGATACAAAATCACAGATGTGTATTCGCAATATGCTAATGAAGTGATGGGATATAATGAAAGTGATGCCGCAGCAATAGGAAGTAACCTTTTAGGAATACGTGTGCTCATAGGTATTGCGATAGGACTTCTAGCAGATAAGACGCGATCTTCTTTTATGATGATCATTAGTTTTGGCATCACCATTATAGGGGCACTTATTTTTGCCTCTGGATACATAAATCCTGACACTAGCATGTTGTTTTGGTTTACAATTATAACTGTTGCCACAGGTGTTTATGCTTTTAGAACGCTTTATTTTTCTGCTATTCAAGAAGGCAAAATTCCACTTGAATTAACTGGAACAGCTGTAGGCCTGATCTCTTTGATAGGTTTTACTCCAGATATATTTATGGGTCCAGCAATGGGTGTTTTAATGGATAATTCTCCCGGCGAATTAGGTTTGCAGCAAGTGTTTCTTATGCTTGCCATTTTTGCATTTATAGGTTTACTGGCATCTGTAGTTTTTTACCGTATTAATAGGCCCAATAAGTCTTTATAAATGTATGCCTTTTCTACTTTCTTTTCTTTGGAAAATAAAAGTTGATGCACCACTTTATTCTGAGTAAATGGAATATGCAAATCAATTATTAGTAAAATGAGCCAGCAGCTCTGAAGCTTTATTCACGTCCAACTTCTTGTAGATATTTTTAATATGGGTTTTTACCGTATGAGGAGATATACATTCTTCATCAGCAATAGTTTTGTGATCCTTTCCTTCCAATAGATGTGCAATAATTTTTTTCTCAGAAGGTGTTAGTACATAAGTGGAGTAATAAATGGTGCGGTCGTAAATAGTCTTCTGTTCTTCTTCTTTGTTCAAACGCACCAAACCACGCACACCGTTGAAATCCAATACTGATTCATAACAAATTCCTGTAGAAATAGAGGGACGCCCCTTATCGTCAAAGTCTGCATAGGAGCTGTATTCTACAACGGGAGTTAGCTTTCCAGTCTTATTATTTTGCATATGGTAATGCAGCTCAAATACAACGGCACGTTTGTCTTCTAGACAAAGGTCTTTAACTACTTGGTTCATTCCAGGAAATAAATCATTGGAAAGGGCTTTAAAATCCTTACTAATCATTATTTCAGATAAAATTTGCATTCCTTTTCCATAAAAGTCTATAGGCTTCATGCCCGTAAAAGCAGTACATGAATTGCTTATAAACTCATATTTTAAATCTTTAAGATTGAGGATGTATCTTATAGAATTGATATTAAGGCCATCGATGGCAAAAGACTTGAACGATTCCAAAAAGGAATCTATATCTTGTTCTTTCTGTGAGGCGATAGCGGTTAATTCTTTTCTATGTGCCTCTAGGGAAGCTTTCATGAATTTTTTTTAACAGACGTTAAATATAATGAAAAATTAAATAGTCATGGATTTTAAATGCTAGCAGTGTTTAAAAACAAAAAAAAGCAACCTCTTCAGGTTGCTTTTATTCAAAAATCAAAACTCTTCTTATCGGGGATTTAAAATTAGTTCTACTCGTGCTAAAAGGTCCTCATAATGATAACGGTCTACTTTGTTAGTAGTGGCATTTCTTTTACGGAGTAAAGTGGACTGCAAGGTATTTAGTTCACCTCTTACCAGTGCTCTGACATCACTTTGAGCAACATTATAGTCACTGCGTGAAGGAGCTGTTGTCATGAGGTATTCCAGTCGGTCCACGAAAGCTCTTTGCAAGTTTCTTTTGTAAATATCTATAGTTGATCTTGAGAACATACCCATTCTTAGGTCTTGTAATAAATCTATTGCGGCATAGTAATCGGTATCAACCGTTTCTGAATTGATCAGCCTACCGATGCGGTCAAAACTTAATAAACTATTTAAATGACGCGTTTGTACCGATCTTAAAACTTCAAAGTATCCGTCTGGATTGATGTTTTGAAGGATTTGCTTATCTACCAACCAATTAGGAGTATCAAACACATTTTCTTGTATCCACTCTACAGATTCTTTTTGTGTATTTTTATCTACCGTACTGTAAACAGTACCTGACTGTAAAGGTTTCTTAAGGTCCTCGTTTACCCCTCCTACATTAGTAACCACATGACCTACATACCTAGAATAAACTCCTAAAAGTTCTCCATATAACTCTTCAAGATCGTCGTAATTATTAGTTTGATCTGAGGTCCACTCTGGTAAATTTTTAGCGACATATTTCAGGTTTTTAATTCCATAAGCACTGGCCTTTATGGGATCATTACCTATAGCTTCTGTCTGTGATTGAGGATCAAATCTACTGCTCTGACGACCAAATTTATATTTAGGATCTCCCGCTTTTTCCATGATCCAGTCGTTCAAGGTTTTTGTTTCTTGCTTTGGAGAAGTAGCATTAGGAATCACACGATAACCCCAGTTAGTCGCATAGTGGTCATAAGGTCCCATCTGGCGTACAAATCTGATATTTTCATCACCTGGTTGTGCAATATAGTTGTAACGTGCATAATCCATTAGACTTGCAGCAATACCATTCTTTTGAGTAAAATCTCCATCTCTATAGTCTTCCACATTATAGGCATAACTAGCGGCCATGTTATGAGGGAAACCAAGAGCATGGCCTACTTCGTGTGCAATTACTTGCCGCATCATCTCCCCTATTTCTTCAGCATTGGTATTTAAAGTGCGCGCGCTAGGGTTTGCTGCTCCGGTTTCTAGTAAATACCTGTTTCTGTATGACCTTAGATGATTGTGGTACCAAATGATATCACTTTCTATAATCTCTCCACTCCTAGGATCACTTACCGATGGTCCCACAGCATTACGAGTAGTACTTGCCACATAACGCACTACAGAATAACGAATATCTTCTGGACTAAATTCTGGATCTTCCTCCAGTGTAGGTGCATCTCTTGCGATGATTGCATTTTTAAATCCTGCTGTTTCAAATGGCTTCTGCCAGTCTTCAATACCTTGTTTGATATATTCCTTCAGACTTTCTGGTGTTCCTGGGTCTAAATAATAGATAATAGGCTTAACTGGTTCTACCAGTTCACCTCTTGCGTAGGCTTCTGGATCTTTAGGCTCTAATCTCCACCTGCGTATATAGGTCTTCTCATCTGCCTTTAAAGCTGCGCTAGAATAATCAATTTGGTTTACCGTAAAAAAGCCAACTCTAGGATCGTATAATCTAGGTTGCATAGGTTCTTTAGGAAGAAGAATCATGGACTGATTTACTTGCATACTTATGGACCCTACAGATCCGTTAGATGGCGGCTCTGCTGCTGTAAAAGTAACATCTTGTTTTACCTCAATATTTTCTGGAAATGATTTTATAGAATTGATAAAGCTTCGATCTTTATCGAGACCGCGTACTTTATACGCTTTTCGCAATCCTGGACTTAATCCACTAATAGAAGGAACATCTGTACTGAAGAATTTAGTCACATCAATAACCGTTGCCGTGGAATCTGCATCAAATGCCATGATATCAAAAGCATACATGGTAGGCTCATAATTATTAACCTTTACAGAATTGTTGATCGCAGCAGTAGAGTCCAATGCTACTTCAGAATATGATTTTACTTTCAGCAATATTTTATCTTGAAAACGTTGCCAAGAAACTACTTGCTGGTTGGTCTTGCTTCCTGCATTCATATATCCACCTCCTAAATTAGATGGGATTTGTGCAATACGAGTGACCCATAACAGGTCTTTATCGAGCATTTTATTAGGGATCTCATAGAAAAAGTCCTCTCCGACTTGATGCGTCTTAAAAAGTCCTTCGTCAGTGATAGCTTCACTTGTGATGACTTTGTCGTACGATTTGAATTTTGATTTTTTCTTGCTGCTTTTTGCTGCGACCTCTTTGTCAGCTTCAGCAACTGCTTTTTGAGTTGTTTTACAACTACTCATTAATAAAGTCATCGCTATGACAAGGCTGGTGAGAATTATTTTTTTCATTTATAAAGGGATCATTTAAATTCAGGAACAAAATAGGGTATAATTCTCACCTTTTATTTGAGATTTAAAAAGCTTAACAAAACTCTAAGAAATAAGTTGTTATGCGAAGAGTTCTAGTATAGGAGTTGATTTGGTCAACAGTTTCAAATTTAAACGGTCTTCTGCGAACTTAATCAAGTCATTTATTATGCTTTTTCATTAAAAGTTTTTAAAAGAAATTTCTGCTATTACTATGAGGAGGTTTTGTGTGTAATCACTGGAGGAATAAGCCCTAGCAAGGGAGTTAAAAGAACCCACTTGAAGCAATCCTTTTGAAAATATACCAATAGAAAATTATTTTCTACTGTTTTAAAAACTGTTTAAAATAAAGCTATTTGATTTCTAAAATATCCATTAGTAGTTCTATAAATTTTCAATTTTGTATGCGAGTTATCCTAGAAGGTTTGCGTTGATGGTAGTTGCTGTTCCTCTTTCGCGAAAGCGTGCGAAAAATACCTGTTTAGAAAACATAAAATAATTGCTCATATGCCTAAAGTAGCTTAACTTTACTATATATGACTGATGTCGAGATTAAAGAAGAAAATAAACAGATAGCTAGAGGTTATAAAGACCTTCTTAAAATAAGTTATCAAATGCTTAACGATGAAGATAAAAAGCTGATTAGAAAAGCTTTTGACATCGCAGTAGAGGCCCACGCTCCACAGCGCCGAAAGTCTGGTGAAGCCTATATTTTCCATCCTATAGCCGTAGCAAAAATAGTTGCTAAGCAAATAGGTCTAGACGCAACAGCCATAGCTGCAGCATTGTTACACGACGTTGTAGAAGATACACAGTACACCCTTTCAGATATTGAGCAACTCTTTGGGGAAACTATCGCACGCATCGTCGATGGCCTAACAAAAATTGCCCACCTTAAAAAGGATGCTGATATCTCGCAACAGGCAGAGAATTTCCGCAAAATGTTATTGACGCTTAATGATGACATACGCGTGATCATTATCAAAATAGCCGACCGTTTGCACAACATGCAGACTATGGATAGCATGCCGGACTATAAACAGGTAAAAATAGCCAGTGAAACGCTTTATATCTATGCTCCTATTGCCCATAGATTAGGTCTTTATAACATCAAGACAGAGCTGGAAGATTTAGGTTTAAAGTATACAGAACCAGAAGTTTTTGACGATATCCAGAAATCTATTGTTGAAAGTAAGGAGGAGCAGAAAGAATATATAAAGAACTTTAGTAGTGTCATCGATGAGAGTTTAAAAAGTGAAGGACTGGAATACCGTATTTCTGGCAGGCCTAAATCTGTTTTTTCCATACGTCGCAAGATGCTCAAACAAGGGGTGACTTTTGATGAAGTCTACGACAAGTTTGCCGTGCGCATCATTTTTAGAAGTGATCGCGCTAATGAAAAGTTTCTGGCTTGGAAAATATACTCTGTGGTTACAGACCACTTTACACCTAACCCAGTACGACTTAGAGACTGGATAAGTTCCCCTAAATCCACTGGCTATGAAGCTTTGCACATTACCGTAATGGGTCCTGATGGAAGATGGGTAGAAGTACAAATACGATCAGAACGCATGCATGAAATAGCCGAAAAAGGTTATGCAGCTCACTATAAATACAAACAAGGAAGTAAAGAAGACGGACTAGAAGAATGGTTGAATAGGTTGCAAGAAGCACTGGAAAATCAGGATGGTAATGCCGTAGACTTTGTAGAGCAATTTAAACTCAACCTTTACAGTAAAGAGATTTTTGTATTTACCCCTGCTGGAGAATTAAAATCCTTGCCTAAAGGGTCTACACCTCTGGATTTTGCCTTCTCCATTCATACAGAAGTAGGCTTGCATACCCGCGGTGCAAGAGTTAATGGAAAACTAGTGCCGCTATCTCATGAATTAAAAAGTGGGGATCAAGTAGATATTATCACCTCTGACAATCAAAAACCTACTAAAAACTGGTTGGATTATGCTACCACGGCAAGGGCACGTGCCAAAATAAAAAGTGCCTTAAAAGAAGATCAAAAAATTGTAGCCGTAGACGGTAAAGAAATTTTATTAAGAAAGTTAAAGTCTCAAAAAATCCCTCTAGATGAGACTAGCGTGAATCAAATGGTGAACTTTTTTAAATTAAAAACCAGTCATGATCTTTTCTTTAGAGTAGGAAATGGAACGATAGATAACAAAGCGATCAAGGAGTACGCTAACAGCCGCAGTAATGCACTGTACTCTTTTATCAAGAGTAAAATGCGCAAGCCTAAAGAGAATCCTGATTTACACAAAGAAGAAGTCACTGAAAATTATGACGCGCTAGTATTCGGCAAGGAAGGTACCAGCCTAGATTATACACTTTCTAAGTGTTGTAACCCTATTCCTGGTGATTCGGTTTTTGGTTTCACCACCGTAAGCGAAGGTATTAAGGTTCATAAAAGTAACTGCCCCAATGCGATAAGTCTTCAAAGTAAATTTGCTTATAGAATTATAAGTGCCACATGGATAGATTCTACTCAAAGAGAATACAAAGCAGAATTGAAGTTGACTGGAATTGACAGAATGGGCTTGGTACAAGAGATTACTGGACTTATTTCAGAAAACATGCATGTGAACATAAGGAATATTTCCTTTAATAGCAATCACGGGATTTTTACAGGAGAAATTACCGTAGTGGTACCTAACAAAAACTTGCTGACTTCACTGATTCAAAACCTAAATAAAATAAATGGTATCGATAAGGTAACCAGATTTTAAAAAAAAATATGAGTAAAATTATCAACACTCTTGAAAAAGAACAAGAAACAGTAAAGAAGGTATTCACCCAGTTTTTGAGTGATAACAAGCATCGTAAAACACCAGAGCGTTATGCTATTCTAGACGAGATTTATGCCAGTGAAGAACACTTTGATGTGGAGTCACTTTACATAAAAATGAAGGAGCAAAACTACCGTGTAAGTCGCGCTACGCTTTACAATACGATAGAATTATTACTGGAATGTAAACTGGTGAGAAGACATCAATTTGGTCAAAATCAATCACATTACGAGAAGTCTTATTTTGATCGACAGCACGATCATTTAATACTTACCGATAATCATGAAGTGATCGAATTTTGTGATCCGAGAATAGAGTCGATAAAAAAAACGATTGAAGAGGTATTTGATGTGACAATTACCAATCATTCTTTATACTTTTACGGCGTTAAAAACACAACTGAAAAATAGTAACAATGGCAGTAGATTTATTGCTCGGCCTTCAATGGGGCGACGAGGGAAAAGGTAAGATCGTAGATGTATTAACCTCTAAATACGACATCATCGCTAGATTTCAAGGTGGACCTAATGCAGGTCACACATTAGAATTTGATGGTATAAAACATGTTTTAAGAACGATTCCTTCTGGAATTTTTCATGAGAAATCAATGAACGTTATTGGTAACGGTGTCGTTATAGATCCAGTAGTTTTTATACAAGAGCTGGAAGGTTTAAAACAATTTGATATCGATTTTAAGAGCAAATTGATTCTTTCTAGAAAAGCACATGTCATATTACCCACTCACCGTTTGCTTGATGCTGCTTCTGAGGCTTCCAAAGGAAAAGCAAAAATAGGCTCTACTCTTAAAGGAATAGGTCCGACGTATATGGATAAAACGGGCCGTAATGGTATCCGATTAGGTGATCTAGAATTAAACTCTTGGAAAGAAAAATACAGAGCTCTTGCTAATAAGCATGAAGAATTGATTGCCTTTCATAATGTTGATATACAGTACAACCTTCAAGAAATGGAGGATGAATTCTTTAAAGCTGTAGAAATTTTAAAGGAACTTACCTTTATTGATTCTGAAGAATACTTACAACAAGCACAAAAAAACGGGAAAACTATTCTTGCCGAAGGTGCCCAAGGGTCTTTACTAGATATTGATTTTGGAACTTATCCTTTTGTAACTTCTTCCAATACAACAGCAGCTGGTGCGTGTACTGGTCTAGGAGTTGCTCCTGGTCAGATAGGAGAAGTTTATGGAATCTTCAAAGCCTACACAACTCGTGTAGGAAGTGGTCCTTTCCCGACAGAACTTTTTGATGAGGTAGGTGCTAAAATGGCTAAAGTAGGTCATGAATTTGGTGCTGTTACAGGTAGACCTCGTAGATGTGGTTGGTTAGACCTTGTCGCACTTAAATACACCTGTCAAGTCAACGGAGTAACCCAACTCATGATGATGAAAGGTGATGTGCTTTCTGGTTTTGACGAATTAAAAATTTGTACGGCGTATACCTATAAAGGAAAAGAAATCACTCACTTGCCTTATAATATTGAGCCTGAAAACGTAACACCTGTGTATACGGTGTTTAAATGTTGGAAAGAAGACCTTACTAAAATGAGAGAAACTTCTCAATTTCCCAAAGAATTGAATGCTTATATAGACTTTCTAGAAAAAGAATTAGAAATACCTATTAAGGTGATAAGTGTGGGTCCAGACAGAACACAGACTATTCACAGATAAAATTACTATGGTGTACAACCCTATTTCAAATCCCAAGCTAACACTTGGGATTTCATTTTAAAAACTATTATGTCAGTAAAAAGATACCTAACTATCGCTACAAAAGGGCTTCTTATGGGAGCCGCAGATGTTGTTCCTGGAGTTTCTGGAGGTACCATTGCTTTTATTACTGGGATTTATGAAGAATTGATCAAAACCATCGACGGCATTGACTTTCAATTATTCAAAGACCTATTTAAAATCGGGTTTAAAAATACCATTGCTAAATTCAATCTTGGTTTCCTGCTCGCACTTCTTACAGGAATTGCGATTAGTATACTTAGTCTTTCTAAATTACTGACCTATTTATTGCAACATCATTCAGTTTTGCTCTGGTCGTTCTTTTTTGGATTGGTGCTCGCTAGTGTGCTCTATATAGCAAAACAAATTTCTTCTTGGAACACAGGTGTAATTACCGCTATTATAGTAGGTACCGTTCTTTCTTATTACGTCACTATTGCAGAGCCTTTAGGGTCGCCAGATAGCTGGTGGTACATTATCTTCTCTGGTTTTATCGCTATTATCGCTATGATTTTACCAGGAGTTTCAGGAGCTTTTTTATTATTACTATTAGGAAGTTATAAAACAGTGCTTGGTTCTATTTCTGGATTGTTAGAAGCTGTTCTAGATGGAGAATGGAGTCAGGCATTTGATTACTTTATAAATCTATTCCTATTTGCTATAGGTTGTGTTCTTGGTCTTAAAGTGTTTTCAAGACTGCTTACCTGGCTTTTTGAACATCAAAAAAACCTAACTTTAGCATTGCTTACCGGTTTTATGATTGGTTCCTTAAACAAATTATGGCCGTGGAAAGAGGTTCTCAAGTATCGAATAGACAGTCATGGAGAAGAGGTTCCTTTTTTAGAGAAAAGTATCTCTCCTATTTCTTTTGACGGTGACCCACAGATATTATACGTAATTTTTCTAACCCTTATTGGATTTGTATTGATCCTTGCTTTGGAAAAATGGGCAAATAAAAAAACAGCATAATTGCGACAATCTACGAGAAACTTCAACGATAAACTTTTCCTTGTTCTTAAAGGAATAGCTATGGGGACCGCAAATAAGGTTCCCGGAATCAGTGGTGGTGTCGTAGCTTATGTAGGTGGATTCTACGAAGAGTTCATTTACTCCTTACAAAAACTCAACCTGAAGGCATTAAAGTTGCTCCTCACAGGCAGGTTCGGTATTTTTTTTGATTATATCAACGGGCGGTTTTTATCCTTACTTATTTTAGGTGAAGCACTCAGCTATTTTACCGTAAGCAAAGGATTTGATTTACTGATACAGTACTACCCTATTTTAGTTTGGGCCACCTTTTTTGGAATGATATTAGGCTCCATTTACTACATATCTATAAATTATGGAGAATGGACTCGTCGGAATGTACTGCTCTTAATCACTGGTATTCTTATAGGAGTAGGTACTTCCCTACTCGATCCTGCAAGACAAAATACCAATTTGATTTTTGTTTTCTTTTGTGGGATGGTCAGTATTTCTGGGATGACATTACCTGGGTTAAGTGGTAGTTTTATCTTGATATTACTAGGTAATTACGTATTGCTATTGGTAGACAGTATCAATGCTTTTTTTGATACCATGGTTGCCATTTTACAAGGCGATTTTTCTTGGTGGTTTGATCCTGCTCGCATGGATATGCTCGCCATTCTTGCTTCATTTGTCCTAGGTTCTATTGTAGGTCTTATCAGTCTCTCTCACCTTTTAGGCTGGACTATTAAACATTACCGCAATGAAACAAATGGGATGATTATAGGATTTATAACCGGTTCTCTTGGTGTGGTGTGGCCATGGAAAAAAGAAGTATATCAGTTGACTGATGCTGGAAAAATTGCTATTGATGCCTCTGGAAAGAAAATTTTAGAAAATTACAGCCGTTACTGGCCTGAAATTAATGACACCCACACTTGGATTGCCTTTTTGATGATCATTTTAGGACTTTTAAGTGTTTATTTATTAGACCGTTATGGAAAAAATAAAAATCCCATCTAGTGTTTTTGGCTTGGTAGGAAAACGTTTGGATTATAGTTTTTCTCGTGCTTATTTTTCTGAGAAATTTGAGAAACTCAAACTTTCTGATCATGAGTATAGAAACTTTGAAATGAGTAGGGAGTTTTTACTGTCCCGCTTTCGCGAAAGCGTCACCTACCACAAAGATTCTCGCACTACAAATGGTAAAAGTGAGATCATTAGGGGGCTTAATGTGACCATTCCTTATAAACAGGACCTGTTGCAAGTGGTTGATGAATGGAGTGAAGAGGCTAAAATTATAGGCGCTATAAATACCATTGTTATTGAAGATAATGTTTGGACAGGTCACAATACCGATTGCTACGGGTTTGGAAAAAGTCTAAAACCCTTCTTACCTATTCAGAAAAATGCCCTTATTTTAGGAACTGGTGGCGCATCAAAAGCCGTGGCTTACACATTAGAAACTCTTCAAATCCCTTACCTATTTGTGAGCAGAAATCCGAAAGATGAGTATAGTATAGATTATAAATCGATTACTAAAGAAGTGATGGAAATGGTAAGCCTTATTATCAACACCACTCCTTTAGGTGTCACTCCAGAGGTGTCCTTGCGACCAGACATTCCTTATGAGTATCTCAATTCTTCTCACATTCTTTATGATCTGGTATACAACCCTTCATTGACTATGTTTATGAAGTTAGGACAGCAAAAAGGCGCAAAAGTTATCAATGGTTATCAAATGTTAGTGCATCAGGCAGAAAAGGCTTGGGAACTTTGGAATAAGTAAACTGCTAGAGAATTGTGGTTGATGAAGAAACTAATTATCTTGCGATTCTATTAAAACATAGATAATGGAAAAGAATGACAACCTGCAAGACGCAGATGGAAACACACCAGAAATGGATCAAAGGAAACAAGAAGCACAAGATGCTTTAGAAAATGCTATGGTAGAAGAAGCTAGCTCGCGTCAACAAGCTGCTGAAGGTCAAGAGACTAATGACAGTGATGATGCGAGTACAGAACCGGTAAAAGTAGGTTCTAATAAAGTATTAGAAAGACTAGAAGATGCTTCTACCACTCATGAAGATGCCATCCTAGAAGAAAAGAAAACGGTAGAGAAAGCTGCTGACACGATTGTAGAAGTAGACGAAGATGAAGACGATAACGAGCCAGAAGACGATAGTGTAAAGGAAATCACAGAAAAAGATTATGATTCCATGGAAATGCCAGCTCTTATTGTAGAGTTAAGACATTTAATGCAGGAATATCCTATCAATAGTTTTAGATCACAAGCTGAGGACATCAAAAAAGCCTTTGAAAGCGCAGATACTGACGCAAAAAAAGAGGCTCAAGATAAATTCAAAGAGGAAAATCCACCTAGTGATGATGCTCCTACTCCTCAATTTGAATATAAAAACTCACATGCAACAGAATTCTATGATTTACACTCCTTATATAGAAAACAAAAAGGACAATTTCAAAGAGATAAACGCAAACAACAAGAAGTAAATCTTGAAAAGCGTCGAGAGATAATAGAAGGGATCAAACAACTGATCAATCAAGAGGAAAATATAGGGACAACATTTAAGAAGTTTCATTCCCTTCAAGAAGAATGGAAAGCAACCGGTAACATACCTCACGATGCTTACAACATCACTTGGGAAGATTACCGCCTAGCAACCCAAAATTTTTATGATTATATAGATCTCAGTAAAGAGCTGAGAGATAAAGATTTTGAACGCAACCTAGAATTTAGAAAGAAAATCATCGCTCGTGCGATTGAATTAGGTGATGAAGAAAACATACATAAAGCACTGAGAGAATTACAGGAACTTCACCGCATGTGGAAGGAAGATTCTGGACCTGTAGCAAAAGAAGAGCGCGATCCTATTTGGGACGAATTTAGTGCAGCCACAAAAGTCATTCATGATAAGCGCCAAGCTTATTACGATGAACGTGATAAAATGAGTGTGCACCACCAGCTGGTAAAGGAAAATATTGTTGCAGAAATTGCAAAAATAACTACTAAAGGTGCAAAAAACCACAAAGAATGGCAAGACAGATTGGAAGAAATAAATGTCTTAAGAGAGTTGTTTACTTCTACCGGTCCTGCACCTAAAGTTGTTAATAATGAATTGTGGAACCAGTTTAGAGCTAGAACTAGAGAATTCAATAAGGTCAAAAACGATTTCTATAAAGGTCTTAAGAAAGAACAACAAGATAATCTGGATGCAAAAATGAAGTTGATTGCAATTGCTGAAGAGCATCAAGACAACGAGAATTTTGCTGAAGGATTACAGGTCATGAAACGCATACAGGCAGAATGGAAACAAATAGGTCATGTACCTAGAAAAGACAGTGATAAGATCTGGAAACGTTTTCAAAAGGCTTGTAATGCATTCTTTGAAAAGAAAACTGCACAGAAAAATGAAGATAGTAAGGAAGAAGTAGAGAATTTTGAAGCTAAGATGAAAGTCTACGATGCTTTAAAAGAAATGATTCCTCAGGATGATAAAGCAATAATGCTAACTGAAGTAGAAAAACACATGGTATCTTGGGCAACTATAGGGCGTGTTCCTTATAGCAAACGTATGATCCAAGATAAATTTGAAAAATTGCTTCATGCAAAGTTGAAAGCCGCAGGATTAAGTGCTGTAGATGCTGAAATGTTAAAATATCAAAACAAATTAGCAAGTTTAAAGAATGGCGATGATCAAGATTTCAAAAACGAACGTTTCTATTTAAAGAAAAGACGTAATGAGATTCAAGATGAAATGAGACAACTGGAAAACAATCTTCAATTTATCAATGCTAAAGATGATAAGAACCCATTTTTAGTACAACAAAGAAAGAATATTGCGGAGTTATCTAAGGAACTAGACGTGATCAAAGAAAAGCAGAAGCAATTAAATATCCTTCAACGACAAATGATAAAAGAAGAAGAGGAAGCCACTGCAGAAAACGAAGCTTCTAATGAAGAAGAGACTTCTGAGTCTACAGAATAATATTTTCTGAATTTATATTAAAAAAGCGCTGATTTACATCAGCGCTTTTTTTAGCTTTAGAAACAAATACCTACTATACATGTTTACATACCTACAAAAGCTTTTAGGAAAACCCATAAAATACTATGAGATGCTAATGCAGAGCAAATCTGAGCATGCCACAATAACTCAAAAACATATAGATGTCGTTTATAAGCAATTAAAACCACAGGAACTAAACGCAATAGTCTATACTGAAAAAAGGGAAGAATATAACATTTTTATACCCCACTATGTCAAAGAAATTCCTGTAAATAAAAAGGGAAACCCAATGTCGTTTAAAGGTAGTTTTATTCTTAATGACCAACTACTCACACTCTTTATCGATAATGAACTACACTTTAACGACAACAAAAAATATCGTTTAATAGTAAATAATATCGACGAACAGTATGTAGAGGTAAAAAAAATAATAGAAAAACAAAAAAATAATTTGTGTAAGAGTCTACCTATATGGGAGGAAATCATACATAGATTTCCATCTATACATAAATTGATTGTTTCCATAAATAAAAAGCATCCATGGACACTATACAAGGAAACAAAAGGATTACTTAAAAAAAATGATTACGTCTTACACATAGGAGGCTACCCTCAATGGAGAATTAATAATATTGATTTTAGGAAAATAAAAGACTTGAATTTTTTGATGGAATACCGTCAAAAGGATAAAAGTTTTTCCACCTACTTTTTTATGAATAAGACTACAAAAGCGATCGAATTTTTTAAACAAAAGGCTTAAATTTTAACTTTAGTTCATTCCTTTAAAAACCACTGTTAACTAATTATGTTCCTTATGCTTGTGTAAACTGATTTCCTTTGTTAACCTTAGTTGTGATTTACTTTTTATTTTACCATCATCCTTAAAAATGAAAAAAGCAACTAAATTAATACCTACGGAAATAAATTTCGGTATACATCAATATCGTTACCGCTGGCTCACCTTTGATGACAAGGCAACTGGTGGAAAATCTACCAGTGAATTGGAATATCATCACGACCGCATTACCTATACCGGTACCATAAGAAATATCAACAACTCTGCATGGAGCTGTATGAGATCTAATAAAATAGATCAAGATTTAAGCCTGTACTCTCTTATAGAAATAACATTAAAAACAGATGGACGTCCTTACGCGTTTGAAATGGAGTATAATGAAGGATGGCAAAATGAAAAATTAGGCTATATGATTCATACGTTAGCTCATCATTGGACAACTGTACAACTTCCTATTGCTGAATTCAAACATGTAAAATTAAGAAAAATACTAGATAAGGAATTAGATACATCTGTTTTGACTCAAGTACTCAGATATAATTTTCATGTAGCCGAAGAGATTAAAGGACCGTTTTTATTAGAAATAGCAAGGATTAGATTCCTTTAAAAGTTGTTAAAGTTTGATCATATAAAAAGCCGTTTCATTTGGTTGAAACGGCTTTTATCTTTTTAGTTTATAAATTGCTATTGGATTGATTTTATCTTTTTGATATGATAATCAACCAGACCATCTATAGGTCTGCGCACTATATTACCTACCTCATAACCAAACTCAGCAGCAACTTGTTTAATTCTTGCCTGGGCAAAATGAGCAATACTGCCCACGAAATGAACTTCATGAGACTTGATCTCTTCTCTAAATTGTAAAATCATATTACGGGAGAATTTACGCAAGCCTTTTCTCAAGAGCTTCTTAATATACCGCTCTTCTAAGTTTTGAAATATAAATTCTGCGTGCTTTGCTAAATATGCATTGGGATTAGGTTGCTTATAAAGGTTAAACTTAATAAAATCAGGATCCATATTGTAGGAGTCTGCAAACTTGGTCATTAAGTCGTTAGGCATGTTTTTAAAACCATAATCTCTTAGTAGATTCTTTCCATACCAGTTACCGCTCGCTTCGTCCATAAGAGTATAGCCTAGAGAAACCACACGTTGCTCAATATTTTCTCCATCAGAGAAACAACAATTAGATCCTGTACCTAATATACAAACCACACCTGGATGATCTCCCACCGCGGCATATACCGCAGCAGCGGTGTCTTCTTTAACAACTACCTCACTGTTAGAAAAATATGTTTTTAGTAAATTTTCTAAAGCTATCCTTGGATCTTCTGTACCACAACCTGCTCCATAGAAGTACACTTGGTCTACTTGGTCTTTCTGTGCTACTAGTTCTTCACTTTCTACAAGGCGCTCCAGCAATTGGTCACCAGAAAGAATAGCAGGATTCATTCCACGAGTACGTGTTTTAAATAATTGATTGCCATTTTTATCTAGCGCTATCCAATCAGACTTGGTAGAACCACTATCTACAATAAGTATCATAAGGTTACATTGAGTTTAATAAATAAAAAAAGAGCTGTGATTTAAAAGATCACAGCTCTTTTTTGAAATTTATAAAGAGTTTACCTTTTCTGCAAGGTCCACTAGCTTGCTAGAGTAACCAAACTCATTATCATACCAGCTTACTAATTTAAAGAAAGTAGAATTCAATTCAATGGCAGCACCAGCATCATAGATACTTGTGCGATCATCACCTACGAAGTCCTGAGAAACAACCGCTTCATCAGTATATCCTACCACACCTTTCATAGCACCTCTAGACGCTTTCTTAAAAGCAGCATTGATCTCTTCAAGGTTGGTCTCCTTTTCTAATTTTACCGTTAAATCTACAACAGATACATCTACTGTAGGAACACGGAAAGCCATTCCTGTCAATTTACCTTTCAATGCAGGTATTACCTTAGTTACTGCCACAGCAGCTCCCGTAGTCGCAGGGATGATATTGTTCATTGCACTACGCCCTAAACGGTAGTTTTTCTTACTTGGAGCATCCACTGTTTGTTGAGTAGCGGTAGCAGCATGTACCGTGGTCATTAATGCTTCTTTGATCCCAAAATTGTCATTAAGAACCTTTGCCATAGGCGCAAGACAGTTAGTCGTACAAGACGCATTGGAAACAATCGTATGAGCTGCGGTTAATTCTGAATCGTTAACACCCATTACAAACATAGGCACCGTTTTAGATGGAGCAGATATTACTACCTTTTTAGCACCAGCATCGATATGGGCTTGTGCATTGTCAAGATCTGTAAAGATTCCTGTACAATCTGCAACTACGTCCACGTCCACTTCGTTCCATTTTAGGTTTTTTGGATCGCGCTCACTAGTCACACGTACTTCCACACCATCAATGATTAAGTTACCATCTTTGATCTCGATCGTACCGCCATAACGTCCGTGAACGGAGTCATACTCTAGTAAATAAGCTAATTGTTCTACATCTACCAAGTCATTGATAGCAACAACTTCTACATTTTCTCTTTTTAATGTAGCTCTAAAAACTATTCGACCTATACGACCGAATCCGTTTATTCCTAATCTCAATTTTTTACTCATCTTTAAATTATTTAAGTTTTAAATTCTTTTAAAAAATTCGGTAGGCAGCACAGCTCCCCAATGAATTTATTTGCTTTCCCTATTTTATACAGTGGGTTCTGTTGATTTTTATTTTAAGTAGTCATGATATCACTCACTCGTATCAATTCTTTATCGATATCTGTTTTGCCCTTTACTGCTTGATCAATAGGGCAAAGTACCATTTGAGTATCTCTTATTCCTACCATATAATTTGTTTTTCCTTCTAGCAGACTTTCTACTGCTTTTACCCCCATACGACTGGCAAGTACTCGATCAAAACAGGATGGTGATCCACCGCGTTGCATATGACCTAAGACAGACACACGTACGTCGTATTCTGGTAAATTAGCTTCTACGTAATCCTTAAGTTCAAAAACATTATCGCCTGTTTTATCTCCTTCAGCCACGACAACTATACTCGATGATTTTCCAGAAAGTCTCGATCTTTTCAAACTTTCAATCAATCGTTCCTTTCCTAAATTCTCTTCAGGAATTAAGATTTCTTCTGCTCCTGCTCCTACTCCAGCATTTAATGCAATATTACCTACGTCTCGTCCCATTACTTCCACAAAAAACAACCGGTCATGGGAACTTGCTGTATCCCTTATTTTGTCAATTGCTTCTACCACTGTATTTAATGCGGTGTCATAACCTAATGTATAAGACGTTCCGTAAATATCATTATCTATAGTTCCAGGTATCCCCATCATCGGAAAACCAAATTCTTCAGAAAATATCATGGCACCGGTAAAACTACCGTCTCCACCTATTACTACTATCGCATCAAGTCCTTTTTGTTTTGCTTTCGCGAAAGCGGTTTCACGACCTTCTTTAGTCCTAAAATCTTTAGAGCGAGCACTTTTAAGAATAGTACCACCTTTATTAATAATATTATTTACACTACGAGCGTCCATTTCTTTAAAGTCACCTTCTATTAAACCTTGGTAACCTCTATAGATCCCAACGCACTCAGTTTTGTGAAAAGCACAGGTACGGACCACCGACCTGATGGCAGCGTTCATACCAGGAGAATCACCTCCAGAAGTCATCACCCCTATTTTATTAATCTTATTGTTCATTGAATTTTTGATAAAATCTACGCTAATCTATTAAAGTTTTGCGAGTGAAAGTAGTGAATTATTCTATATTTAGCGTTTTAAGAAAATTCAAACGTTATCGTTAATAACTTTTATACATGAAATTAGAATTCATAGACATTTGCATCATTATCGTCTTCTTTTTGATATCTCTAGCTATAGGACTTATCGTCTCAAAAAGGAGCTCCAAAGACAGTTCTTCCTTTTATCTTTCTGGAAGAAATATGCCTTGGTGGCTGCTCGGTGTCTCTATGGTGGCTACTACTTTTGCGGCAGACACTCCTAACCTAGTTGCTGGACTCGTGAGAGTAGACGGTGTTTCTGGGAATTGGGTCTGGTGGGCGTTTTTACTTACCGGAATGCTAACGGTATTTTTTTATGCTCGTTTATGGCGTCGTAGCGGCATTACCACAGATCTTGAATTTTACGAGATGCGATACAGCGGTAAAAGCGCTGCATTTTTACGTGGCTTCAGAGCTATTTATTTAGGAGTAGTCTTTAACATTGTTATTATGGCAACCGTTTGCCTTGCTGCTATTAAAATAGGTCATGTCATGTTTGGTTTTAGTGCTGCAACTGCGCTTACTTATGCTTCGATCGTCACACTAGCCTATTCCCTACTCGGCGGACTAAAAGGTGTCCTTATCACTGATTTTGTCCAATTCATTATCGCTATGGTGGGGTCTATCTGGGCAACTTGGTACATTCTTGATCTTCCACAAATCAACGGTATGGCAAATCTGATTACACATCCTAACGTACAAGGTAAATTAAATTTGTTGCCAGACTTCTCCAATACAGATTTGATGATGGGAATATTCATTGTTCCTATTGCTGTGCAGTGGTGGAGCACTTGGTATCCTGGAGCTGAGCCTGGTGGTGGGGGTTATATTGCCCAACGGATGCTGGCGGCTAAGGATGAAAAAAATGCCACATGGGCAGTACTGTTTTTTAATCTTGCTCATTATGCATTGCGCCCTTGGCCGTGGATCATTATAGGACTAGCTTCTCTTATTATTTACCCTAATTTGGAATCTCTAGCAGTGGCATTTCCTGATCTCGACCCAAGCTTTATCAAAGACGATTTGAGTTATCCTGCGATGCTAACCTTCTTACCCGCTGGATTATTAGGACTGGTGGTAACATCTCTAGTAGCGGCATTTATGAGCACTATTTCAACTCATTTAAATTGGGGCTCTAGTTATGTCGTGAATGATTTTTATGCACGTTTTATAAATAAAGACGCCAGTGAAAAACAAAAAGTCACTACTGGGCGCCTTTCAATGGTCCTTATGATGGCTCTTGCCGCTCTGCTTTCCTTTGTACTGGAGGAAGCTAAATTTGCCTTTGACCTGATCATACAAATAGGTGCGGGATCTGGATTGTTATTTATTCTTAGGTGGTTTTGGTACCGCATCAATCCGTGGTCAGAAATTACTGCAATGGCAGTTTCGTTCAGTATGGCCGTCTTATTTTTTATTAATTCCAGTACGGAGTTAGGCTTAACAAACGAGTTATTTGGCAAACTAAAAGGATGGGAAATGATATGTATCAATGTTTTGATTACCAGTATAGCTTGGTTAACAGTGACTTTCCTTACGGAGAAAAGCAATCAAAAAACCATCGATAGTTTTCACGCTGCTATTTTTGGTGAAGAATCAAAGTTTCACCATTTCCAATTCAAGACACTAGGTTTTCTTTTAGGAGTGATGGGTGTTTACAGTCTGTTATTTGCTACTGGTAAATTACTCTATGGTCAGATGGGAATAGGTTTTGTTTTGCTCGGTATTTTTATAGCTTGTGCTTCAGGGATTTTAGCGATGAGAAAGAAACTGTTTTAGCATACGCATTAACTGCGTAGGCTGGCAACGCTCGATGAAGAACAGGAGAACCACCTCCTTTTTTGAAAATATAAAAGAAAGCGAAACAATACTAGGATCACTTCGTGAATTTACTATTCCTTTTCAAACTACTAAATTAGGTGAGGTAAAGACACCAATTAACTAATGATACCAAAGAGGCTTTTTACCCAGTTTAAAAAAAATAGTGTAAATTCATTTTTTATCACATCAAATAATAGTTGGAACTGGATGTTCCTTAATTTTTTATCAAGTGTTACCACCTAAATATGAAAAAAATATACTTTGCTCTCCTGCTATCGATTATTTCATCCTTATTTACCAGCATTGTTTTTGCGCAATGTACTGGTATAACCGTAGGAAGTCTCACCAGTACTGGACCTTTTTCTGTGAGTACGCTTACAGAGGCAGACGGGATCCGTAATGGTCCTAATTATTTAGGAGCGACTATTTACTATCCTACAAACGTGACACCCACACAGCTTTTAGCAAGTATTGCAATCGTACCAGGTTTTACTGCACTTCCTTCAAGTGTTGCAGATTGGGGCCCGTTTTATGCTTCTCACGGTATTGTAACTATTATTATAGGAACGAATTCTCTTTTTGACCTTCCTGAAGCGCGCGCTTTTGCGCTGTTAGACGCTTTGGAGACTATCAAACAAGAAAATATAAGAGTTTCATCTCCTCTAGAAGGAGCTCTTAACTTAAATCAGTTGGCTGTTAGTGGATGGTCTATGGGTGGCGGCGGTGCCCAGAGAGCTGCCGTTCTAGACAACAACATCGCTGCTGTAGTCGCATTGTGCCCGTATTTAAATAGTCCTCAACTCAATCATCAGAGCCCTGTATTAATTTTTAGCGGGGAAAACGATACGGTAGCACCACCTTCGCAACATGCCGATATCCATTACAATACCACCCCAAATACAACCGATAAATTGCTCTTTGAAGTGGCAAACGGAAATCACTCTGTTGCCAACTCGCCTAATGGTGGAAGTGGTTCTGTGGGCAGGATAGCGCTTTCATGGCTTAAACTATACTTAGAAGGGAATGACTGTTATTGCCCTTTATTGACCAATACACTCTTAGTAAATCCACCAGCGGCATCAAAAGTAGATCAAGATTTTCAATGCACCTTATTAGGATTGGATCCTCAAGAATTGACAAGTGTGGTTTATCCTAATCCAACAACAAACGTACTGCATTTAGATATCGCTAAGGATGTTGATTACCAGCTTATTTCTACTCTAGGTCAAAAAGTTTTGGAAGGACATCTACAAGGTGGAAACAAACAAATCACAATTTCACCATTTCCAGCAGGCATGTATTATTTGTACATAGAAGGTCAAATTATAAAGATCATAAAACAACAATAAGAGGTTTAAATCAACTCCTTAGCAGGGTGGTCTAGTTCCTATAAAATAAAGGTCCTACTAATAAGGTAGATCTGTTTCTATGCTGCAAATAAACCTGATGTATTCTCTATGATAACATTTTAGGATACTTTGAATTGTTCCGCTTTCGCGAAAGCGGAACAGTATTCACACTAAAAACACTTAAAATTTCTCCTTTAGGGTTCATACATACAATTATAAAACACCTTTAAGCCATGAACTTAGCATTTAATTCTTCGACAATTTTTTCTATGTTTTTATTTCTAGCCACTTTATCTAAGATAGTTGCTGGCACTTGTCTCACCTCACAATCTTGAATAGAACAACGCTCGCAAGTCACTCCTACATGATGGTTTTTTATTTTAGGGTCTGTTAAAAAATGCAGTTTTCTTTCCAATTGCTTATTGATAAGCAACCCGATGCTGATACTCCTAAAATGATTTTCTTTAAAAGGATCTTTAGTTACAGAGGACATTACCAAATACTTGGGACCATCATTTTCATAGTTAGATATCTGTAAGTCAAATTCATGATTCTTTTCACTGTTACACATCTCTTTCAGTAACTTTAAAGATACCCACCGCCTGCAATAATGCTCATTAGTTTCATTAGCATGTGGCGAATGTTGATGCGACAAATGCAATTCTTTTTTAAGATAAAATTGATGGCTTCCTGCCTTGTGTGTAAATCTCAAGAAAAATAAATTTTGAATATTATAGGCTTTGGGTAAAATATTAGTCAACCGCTGATAAAAGGATTCTGGAGAGGCATTAAATGCTTGTATAGCATCTAAAAATAAGGATCTATCGAAAGTCTCTTTTTCAAAAATATCCTGAAGCTTGGCTTTTATTTTATCACTGGGAATAATCAAAGCTCCAGCAAAATAAGAAGCATAGAAATTATTTAAAACTTGGTCAAAAGAGTCAAATTTTATCCAAGGGAACGTGTACAAACGTTCCTGAATCTCTAGAAAATTATAGGCCAGTTCTTTTGCGTAAATAAAAGTACGTTGAGCTTCGTCTATTTCATTGGTAAGTAGTAGGGTTTTGGTTTTGGGAACAAATACAGACCTCAAATTGCCCAATGCTTTATATTTACTTAATTCATTGCCTTTTATACGGTATCCAAATTCTTCAATTAATATCTCTTCCAGATCTTTAGAAGTAATTTGTCCCTCTAAATCTATGTGATAGGCTCTAGCAAATTTTATAACACTTAGTTCTAAATCTTCAAAATAATTCTTATTTGCTTCTTGGAAAGAACGCACCGAAGCAAGGTAAAAACTCTCTCTACTGAAATTATAATGTTGGGCGATTTTAATAATGGTAGTAATAAAGGCATTGACTTTAGCAGGTGCATTTGCTACAATGTCTATCAAATTACTCTCTTTAATACCGAAAAGCTCTAAGGGTATTTCTTTAAGTATTTTAGACTGTAGTATCTCTCCTATAGGAGCTAAGTTCTTATCTAACTTTAAGGATACCATTTGATCATAAGGCACATCTAATTTTTCAGAGAGCATTGCAATCTTATCAGGTTTTGGATATTTTTTTCCGTTTTCAATTTCGTTTAAATAAGACTTTGATAAACCAGAAAGTTTAGATAAACCAAACAAGGATAAATTCTTGTCCGTCCGTATCTGCTTGAGCTTTAAGCCAAATATCAATTTAATATAATCTTCTTCCATAAGAACAAATATAAGATATTTTGCGAACTTTTATATTTTGCGAATTATATCTTTTAGCGAACGTTCGCTTGTTTTTATTAAATCTTTGTTTTACTATTGTATTATAAAATAAACACCTCATGGAAACCAGCACATTAAATTTAAGGAAACTCACGTATTCCAAAGACGTAGATAATTACTACCCAAAAATCCTATCAGACGAAGCCCTACAATTTTTAACCGTACTTCATGAAAAATTCAATACCCAGCGATTGGAATTACTACAAAGCCGGTTGGAACAACAAAAGAAGTTTGACAAAGGTTTATTTCCTGAATTCCCAAAGGAAACAAAAGCTATTAGAGAATCAGCCTGGACCGCTGGTGATATTCCTCACGATTTACAAGACAGGCGTGTAGAGATCACCGGTCCTGTAGATAGGAAAATGGTCATCAACGCCTTAAATTCTGGAGCCAAGACCTTTATGGCCGACCTAGAAGACAGCAACGCGCCTACTTGGAAAAACAGTATTCAAGGCCAACAAAACTTGATAGATGCCAATAAAGGAACCATCTCATTAGAAGATCCAAAACGAGGTAAATCTTACCAATTAAATAAGGCAACTGCTGTTCTTTTGGTAAGGCCTAGAGGATTGCATTTAAACGAAAAACATATTCTTATTAACGATGAAGAGACTTCTGGGAGCCTAGTGGATTTTGGCCTTTATGTATTTCACAATACAAGAATCCTAATGGCTAACAACACGGCACCCTATTTTTATCTTCCAAAATTAGAACACTATTTAGAAGCGCGTTGGTGGAATGCTGTTTTTACTTTTGCACAAGAGTATTTAGGTGTTCCAAAAGGAACTTTTAAAGCAACTGTACTTGTAGAAACCATTACAGCAAGTTTTCAATTGGACGAGATCATTTATGAATTGAAGGATCATATTGTTGGTTTGAATTGTGGTCGTTGGGATTATATTTTCTCTTACATCAAAAAATTTAGAAACCATCTTGATTTTGTGGTACCTAATCGTGATCAAGTGACCATGACGACACCGTTTATGGATGCATACTCAAAACTCGTTATACAGCGATGTCATAAGCGAGGAATCTTAGCCATAGGCGGTATGGCAGCTCAAATTCCTATTAGAAACAATCCAAAAGCTAATGCGGTAGCTATTGAAAAAGTGCGCAAAGACAAAGAGCGTGAAGTGAAAAACGGTCATGATGGAACTTGGGTAGCACATCCTGCTTTAGTGGAAGTAGCGCTTAAAGAGTTTAACCAACACATGCCTACTCCTAACCAATTACATATCACACGTGACGACCTGCATATAACCGAAGAAGATCTAGTGGAGGTACCTAAAGGTACTGTAACAGAAGCAGGAATCAGAAAAAACATCAATGTCGGTATCCTGTATATGGAAGCCTGGCTGAGAGGTTATGGTGCTGTAGCACTTTATAATTTGATGGAAGATGCTGCTACTGCCGAAATTTCAAGATCTCAGCTATGGCAGTGGTTGAAAAACCAAGTCACTCTAGAAGACGGAAGAACATTCCACATGGAATTGTATATGGAACTATTTGATGATGAAGTTGAAAAGGTTATTACCGAATTTGGGGAAGAAAACATTAAGAATACCAAATTCAAACTGGCTATAGAACTTTTTGACAAACTCGTTATTTCAGAAAAATTTGAAGAGTTCTTAACTCTTCCAGCCTATCGATACCTATAAAAAAAACAATCCTGCGATTGCGGCAACAATCAACAGGATCTAATTATTAATAATAAATAACCTAGTACAAAATTATGAAAAATTTACCACAGACCAATTACAGTTCTGCATTACAAACAGTCAGAAACCTTAAAGAAAAGTACGGAGCCTCTTGGAATACCATTCGTCCTGAAAGTGCCGCTCGATTAGTGATTCAAAATCGTTTTAAAACAGGATTGGATATCGCCACCTACACAGCAGGCATTATGAGAAAAGATATGGCAGCTTATGATGCTGATTTTACTCAATACACCCAATCGCTGGGTTGCTGGCATGGTTTTATTGCGCAACAAAAAATGATAGCGGTAAAAAAACATCACCAAACCACCAGTAAAAAGTACCTGTACCTTTCTGGTTGGATGGTAGCTGCATTGAGGTCAGAATTTGGACCGCTACCAGATCAGTCCATGCATGAAAAAACAGCTGTGCCGGCTTTGATCAAAGAAATTTATGATTTCTTACGTCAGGCAGATGCTATCGAGTTAAACGATTTGTTTAAAAGATTAGAAAGCGGTGAAGACGTACAAGATCAGATTGACAACTTTGAAACCCATATCGTTCCTATTATTGCAGACATTGACGCCGGTTTTGGTAATGAAGAAGCCACTTATTTGTTGACCAAAAAAATGATTGAAGCTGGCGCTTGTGCGATACAAATTGAAAATCAAGTTTCTGATGCAAAACAATGTGGACATCAAGATGGAAAAGTTACGGTACCACATGAAGACTTTATTGCTAAATTAAATGCGATCAGGTATGCTTTTTTAGAGCTTGGTGTTGAAGACGGTATTATTGTCGCACGAACAGATTCTGAAGGAGCTGGTCTTACTCAAAAATTACCTGTAAGCAAAGAACCTGGAGATATTGCTTCTCAGTATTTAGCCTTTTTAGAAGTAGAAGAAATAGGAATTGGCCAAGCTAAAGATGATGATGTTCTTCTTAAAAGAGATGGTAAATTAGTGCGACCTGTAAGATTAGCAAACGGATTGTACAAATTTAAAAACGGTTCCAATATCGACAGAGTGGTATTGGATGGTGTGACAAGTCTACAAAATGGAGCCGATTTATTATGGATAGAAACACCTACACCAAATGTGAAACAAATTGCTCATATGGTCAACAGAATCAAAAAGGAGGTGCCTCATGCTAAATTGGTATACAACAACTCCCCATCTTTTAACTGGACATTAAACTTCCGTAATCAAGCGTATGAAGAAATGCTTTCTGAAGGTGAAAATATGACCGCTTACGATAGAAATAATTTAATGGATGCACCATACGATGATTCTGAATTATGCTATCGTGCTGATCAGAAAATTAAAACCTTCCAAGCAGATGCCGCAAGAGAAGCTGGGGTTTTTCATCACTTAATTACTTTGCCTACCTATCATACTACGGCTCTTCATATGAACGACCTAACTAAAGGCTACTTTTCAGAAGAGGGCATGCTCGCTTATGTAAAAGGAGTTCAAAGACAAGAAATACGTAAAGGCGTTTCTTGTGTCAAGCACCAACGTATGGCAGGTTCTGATTTAGGAGACGATCACAAGAGTTTCTTTGCAGGAGAAAAAGCTCTAAAAGCTAGTGGTGAAAACAACACCTCAAAGCAATTTGAGACGCCTACTTCACATAAAAGTGTTCCAAAAAAATTAAGTGTGGTGGCTTAAATTCTATGTCATAATTGAATTGTATAAACACCGAATTAAAATGCGTTAGCTGGTAGAGCTAACGCATTTTTTTTATAAAAACCTGAAAATTTAATTTTTAAATGGTTTAAGCTAAAGATCTGATTAGAAAATTAGCATTCCTCTTTCCCAACAAAAACAATCTAAATTTGCAATATCAAATATCACAATCCAATTAAAAGTAAGAAAATGATCAGAAACTTAGTAAAACAGCACTGCTCACATAGCTGCTGCAACTAAAACTAGATTCTGAGACATGATAGCATAACTAATTGGCATCATAGACAAATAGTTGGTCAAAAAGCTTTTAGACTTTATGTTTACTAACTTTAAGGAAAATAAAAGGCTTTGAAAAAAAATTGGTTTTTTGTAATAGCTCCATTACCCAAAAGAATGGTGTCAGATGAAGTGAAAAACGTTACAAATGTTGGGTTTGTAAAAAACTTCTACGGGAGGAAATCAAATCTTACCAAATCATAAACGGTTCCATCGGTAGGGTCTGTTTCCAATTCCGAATGAATCAACCCATAAAAGCTATCGAAAATCTTGCGCATATCAGTTGCATGAAAATAAGTAATGGATCGATCTGATGAACAAAGTGAAAACATACCTTGATGTCTTTTTTTAAAACTTCAAAACTAATCTAACCGTGAAAAATCTGAAATATGTACGTGGCCAGAGGCTTAATTTACTACAAAAAACCTAAAATATCAACTGGTGAACGTACGTTTATTTAACCAGTATTTTATCAGTAAAGCTGCTTCCCTCAATTCTTGTATGAATAAGGTAAAGACCTACTGCAAAAGCAGAGACATCTATACTGTTGTCACCTACATTGAGATGCCCTGCTGAAATTATTTGACCGCTTATATTTGTAAAAGTATAAGAAGCTTCATTTTCTGTATAGACAGTAAGCAACGTACTCACTGGATTAGGATAAATATCAAATCGCACTTCATCAATACCTGCAATAGATAGCAAGGCACATTCTGCCTGGTTGTTAACAAATGTAGATGCAGCATCTATATTTGTCCAATTTGTTGTAGCATATGTTGCGTCATCTACTTCAATACACGTTAGACTTGGACATTGTGTCGTGTCTATTTGATTCATGTTTACGTTGTTGCCATTTCTTAGATTTAAATAAGCTAATGATGAGTTCTGGAAGCAATTAAATGCTATAAGGTTTACATGAAGTCTTAAATCAATTGCTGTGAGTAAATTATTATTTACAGTTACACTAGTCAAGTTTAAATTTGAATTTAAATTCAAAGCGGTAAGAGCATTTGTAGAAGCATCTAAAATTGATAAGCTAGTAAATGCTTCAATCCCCATAAGGTTTGCAATATTTTCATTCGACACATCTAAGCTTGTTATGTTGTCCACATTAGAAGTAAAAACATGATCATCGAGTGGTCCATAATCATAGCCTAAATCAATCAATGCCTGTTCAAAATCATCGTCTGGAACAAAAGTGGTTTCAGATACTGTGGTCGTTGCGGTATTTGTAATTATAGGCGCATTATAATCAAAATAGATACTCGCGGTATTTTCAAAAACATCGCCTAGTACTGAAGTGTTATTTGGCTTCATTTTATAGAGAACCCATCCGTTACTACCTGGCTCATCACTTGTGCTATCTGGTAAGTTGATGTTTAGAAATGTAAATTTTATCTCTGTATCATTTGTAACTGTAGTGGTATGTGGATGACTAGATGCAATAAGCTGTAACGTACTTAGGTCTAGATCAAAATCTATGTCATTGCTTACTAAAATATTAGTTGCAGCAGCAGATCCTGTGTTCTGAAATCTAATTCTATAGGTTAAATAATCTGGCACTTGTGCAAGGCTTATTTTATCTCCTTCAAAACAAGTAACATCATTGGGGTCATAAGCGTTAACAACAAGATCATTAAAAACGTGTAAATTATTTGTTGAAGTAGCATCCCCTGTTACCGGTGTAATTGCTGTTGTATAAGTCATTATATCACCACCTACGACAGGTGTGTTTATAATTTCTATTGGAGTATTAATGGTAAAGTAGGCATCAATATATCGGGTTTCAAATGGTGCAATGTTGCTGTAATTCCATGTTAACGTATTTGGTGTAACAGCTGGAGAAAAAGGAACACTAATACCACTACTTACGCCATCTGCATTATTAAAAGCTTCCTGCATATCATTATAATTTAAAACTACAGTACCAGAAAGCAGAGTAGACCCTATATTCTTATATTTAATTCTAATTCTGGTATCAAAACCGGGTTTTGAAGCCGTTACCGCATAAGACTCTACTTGTAAATCGTTTATTGTAGCATTTGTAGTGATGCAATAATCAACAACATTAGTATTCCCAGTGTTCGTATAAATAATGTTTTGAGATACAGGTGTTACGGTAAAATAGGAAGGAATTCCTTGAAGTTGTGTGGTCACATTTGAATCTAAAGAATAGGTAGCATAATTTTCTTGAAAAAGATAAGAGGTAAAACTATAATTAGCACCAGTAGTAACTACATGACCGTTAGTTGATACAATTTCTGTGGCATCACAAACAGCATTATTATCAGCATCAAAAAATGTAGTACCTGTAATACTGTTTACTAACGCGGTACAGTTTTCTACAAAATAGTTTCCTGTAGCATAGAGGTCTTGAAAATTTACATTTGCATAAGCGATATCATCAATACATATTCTTACGGGAGCTAGCCCGTTGCCATTAGTAGACAAAATATTTAAATTGGTAATAATCGTATTATTTCCATTTTTAAGGTTTACATCTGTTAAAAACCTCCCTACAATATTTACACTAACTAAGGCATTGTTGCTACTCAAATCTATATTGGGTGCCGAAACAAAATTTGCTGTAAATGTTGTTAAAGCATCAAAGTCTTCAATACCTGTAAAATCATTTACGTTTGGATCAAACCCCAATAAACTCATAATATTAAGCCGTGTAACACCGTTGATGTTTGCCGTAGGAACAAAATCATCTAAAGGACCAGAGTCATAACCTAAGTCTATTAAAATCTGTTCAAAACCATCATCTGGCACATAAGTCGATTGCGCATAACAAACAAAAAAACAATTTAAAAAAGCAATTAAGAGTAGTTTAAATTTCATGAGGATTTTATTTGATGAGTTGTAAACTTAATCTAAAGGAGCTGTGAATTAAATAGGTATTCCATCAACAGTAGATTTCACCTCATGAAAGCCTGCTTTGAATCTTTCAAATTTTTATTTACTATAAAAATTTAAGACCATTTAGAGATATCCCTTTTAAGAGAATAGACTCCAACTATATAAATATTTTAAACATGATGGATTAATTGTTAAAGTAAAAAGTCTGTACTGAATTAGGTAAAAATTCATTGCTAACTATCAAATAGTTGCTATGTGAAATTTTTCATTACTCACAATTAATTGTACGTAAATTTCCAACAACAGTTATTGCATAAAGGGTTTTTACTTTTTTGTATCGTCAGCTATCTTTTAAATTTCTAAATTGCTTTATGTAATAAAATAGTGCCCTTCCGATTGGTAGGCTACACAAGATATATAAATGGATAAAAAGTATCAAAATGAAATTGAAACTTTCTAGGATGAATCTAATAGAGATTAAAAGATCGTATGGCAGCTTAAAGAAACGATGGCTTTGCATTACGGATATTGGGATGAGCATACTCTAAACCATAGACAGGTATTATGGAATACCAATTATCAAATAGCAAAACATGCACAGATAAAAAAATCAGACTATATTCTTGATGTTGGTTGTGGTGTAGGCGGCACCAGTATTTTTCTAGCTAACCAAATAGGCTATAAAGCACATGGAATAACCTTATCTCCTACGCAAGTAGAACAAATAAAAGACTACAAAAAAGAACTGGATAAAAATAACAGAACCGAATTTTCACTTCCAAATTTTTGCAAAACAAATTTCTCGGATCATACATTTGATGTAGCATTTGCAATGGAAAGTGCCATGCATGCAGAGGTAAAAGAGGAATTACTAGAAAAGGTATTTAGATTTTTAAAGCCAGGTGGAAGATTACACATTGCAGATTACTTTCTAAGACACTCTAAAAATATAAAAGAAGTCTACTACTTAAAAAATGGGCAAAGTCTTGGGCTATAAATGATTTTATTTATGAAGACCAATATCTAAAAGACTTGAAAAAAATAGATTGCGAAAATGTGATGCTGGATGATCTTTATGATTATGTTCTCTTTTCCATAAAATTAATGAATCGTTCTTACTAGCTTGGGGTTTTGATTAGTCGTGTATCTCTTTTTTTTTGGGAGAAGAACTGCTGCACAAGTAGAGAATAGCAAATCTGGAATATATCAATACCAGTCTTTCAAGCAAGGTGTATGGCGCTATAAACATCTCATAGCTATGAATTCACCTGTTGAGAATGTTACTAGTTTTAAAGATTACATGAAAAATGGTATTCCTATAACACCTTATATCTATAAAGAGACCTTAAGCGATCGGTTTCCTATGATCTCTAAAAAGGGCATTTCTATGAGAAACCTATTAAAAAGAGTCCTGCATTTTTATCTAGAAACTAACATACGTGATAACAGCATATGGTTTTAATATTGCTGTTGTACCGCTTCCGCGAGAGCGATATTATTATCATCAAAGTGCCTCTAAAATTAGGACAAATTAATTTAAAGCACTTTACCTACTTGGATTACCAAAAGCCTACACCATTATCAATATTTGTAATTGCGGTTGCTTTCTCGTTATTTGATTTAGTAGCGTCATTAATTTCTTGGAGCACCTTCACAGCGTTTGCATTACTTATATTACCAGCCAAATTAAAAGGTTCTATATCGGTCGTATTCATACTAGTTAATTTTGCAATTTCCTCATGAAATTGTTGATCTGTTTGTTCTCCTGCATTATTTGCTAGCGCATCCCAATCTATATCCATGATCTTATTTTTTTAAACTATTTGCTATTTGAAGGAGTTGATCTATTGTCGTTCCAGACTCTGTTAAGAATTTTTCTAATCTTGCGTAGATATTAGAAACAGTTGCTAGAGATACTCCAGTTAGGTTTTCTATTGCTCTTAATACATTACTTTCAGATGCTTTAAGCTTTACAGCATTATCGATTAATCCTTGCAAAGCTGCTGTTGATACGGTATAAGTTGCATAATTAGCGTTGAGTTGTTTGATAATATTTTGCTGTTCAACATGTAAAATACCTTGGAGAAACTCTGGCATTTAGTTAATTAGCGGTATAATACTTGGTAAAATATTAGGAAGTTCTTTTTATAATCCAGGGGCTCTGGAAGTAATTTTTTATGGTTTTTAAGTAGATGTGGGATATATTGAAAGGTGATAAAATCATTATCGCGTTGCTCGCGCTATGCATAAAATTGATGCAAAGCATTTGCCGCTTTAATGACCTCTTTACTTAAAGTAGATGTAAATGCAGGTATAGATGCGCATGAAATTAATAGGAATAGCTACCAGCAAATAATCAACAGTTTATTAATGATTTTCATAATGAAATAATTTAAATTCTATAAAAGATGTAAGTAAAACCTTAATCTTATCAATGCTACCTTGTAAAACCGAAAATATGGTGTCTGATCAAAAACCCCCTATTAATGCCAAAACACTTTTATTAAAAAGATCAATACTTTAAGGATCCTTTACATATACATTTAAAATTTCTGACATGATCAGTCCAGCTATCACACCTAGAACAATTAGAGAAACATAATAAATAAAATTCACAGGAATTAAAGTAAACTTTTTTACTAAGTACTTACATTTTAAGCAAATAAAATAGAACTCCTAATCCAGAAACTGAAGCTAGATATTCTAAATTCCATAGCAAGCTAGCGCCACGGTTTACCTTGAAGAAATCTGTTGTATTATCTATGCAACAGATTATTTATAAACACAAGTGTTAATTTTTACATAGTAATCCTTAACTTTAAATTCAGTATTAAAATAACCAAATGAAAAAATTCGTTTTCTTTATTCTATTACTTTCTTTTTTCAATACCTATGGTCATCAAGATAAGTACTATGAATATTCTTACGATAACGTGACTGTGATGATTAAAACAGGTCATTATTTTGAAGAAGTTAATAATGTAAAAATATAGGTCAATATGCAGCTTTGCTATGTAAGAAG